>NZ_JBFUAT010000031.1:0-52382 GCF_056406135.1 Luteibacter sp. P1_D3
GGATCACATAGTCCACGCCAACGTCACGCATCCAGGGTTCGAACAACATTGGCATAAGGATCAGCAATGAAGAAGTTCCTACTAACCGCTCTACTCTTCGGCTTCAGCTCTGCCGCCGCTGCGCAGTACTACGAGCCGATCCCTTATTACGGAAACAACCCTTTCATCTTCTGCACAGTCGGCGTTCCGCAGGATTGTTGGGCTCCGATCAGCAAGGAGTTGGGAACATTCACCGTCACCAACTACTACTGCTTCAACGCCTACTCGGCATTGCTGTTCGCACGCGTGTGCCCCAAGGCATTCGCCTTAGGCGCAGCCAAGTCGGTCATGTCAACGTCGTCGGCTCGCGATCCAGCCGATGCCAGTCCGTGATGGATGAGACGCCTCATGACTTCTGAGCGCACCTTTCAGATTCTCGCGCTCGTCGTGGGCTTGCTCATTTCCGGCACAATCGGCGCTCAAAGCACGAATCCTTACGCTCGTCCGTCGACGGTCCCGGCCACCCACACCAAAGGAAGCCACATGGATGACCTGACATCCTTCGCGACCGGCGGGGCGAGGGTTCTCGATTCGAAGCTTGGGGAGATCGCCGCTGACGGACATATGGGCGCTCTGCTGGTGATCGAACCTTCGCCAAGCGGATCGGGCCG
The DNA here is from genome assembly GCF_056406135.1 of Luteibacter sp. P1_D3. NCBI lineage: Bacteria > Pseudomonadati > Pseudomonadota > Gammaproteobacteria > Lysobacterales > Rhodanobacteraceae > Luteibacter > Luteibacter sp. P1_D3. The sequence continues at coordinate 651 of NZ_JBFUAT010000031.1, forward strand.
ACTCGGAGAAGGTCCTCCGCGTGACGTCGTTATCCTCGTCAGGGATGCGACGGGCAACCTCCAGAAGGTTGCTTCTAACAGGCACCTCGTCCCCTGCGGGTCTTGTGGTGGCACGTCAGGTGATCCCTACGGTTATATGAGCGTCGCAAAAGGCAGCTTCACCGTTGTTGTCGGCGGTGGTAGTCGCGAACGCTGGACAGACGAGTACACGTTCTCGTACATCAGTAGCAAGAAGGACTGGTTCGTCTCGGCTGTCTCTCGCAAAGTGGTCGACACGGTCACTGAAAAGGAAAAGCATGTCAGCTTGACCGTAAACGAGCTCGGCACGATCACGTTCAGCGACTTCGACCCGAGCAAGCTCCCGGAAGTAACGTTTCCGTGATGCTGCCGCAAGCAATGACGGCGGTGTTACGAAGCTAAGAGACGCGCCACCGCAAGTGAGTCAACCAGGAGCTACACATGGCGATTGATCGCGAAACCCAGGTGCTGACCGACGCGACCGCGGCGGGCATCACCAACCCGAGAGAGCTGGCCAACTTCATGGCCCAGGTCACTCATGAATCCAACGGGCTTAACCGGCTCGAGGAGAGCTTTCGCTATACGCGAAACATCTCCCAGATTCCAGTGCAATCCGCCTGGCGCGAAGGCCCGGAGGTTCTGGAGGCCGCGCGCAAGGAAGCCCTGATGGGCAAGCCCGAGCATTTGGCCGAGTTGATGTACGGCGGCCGAAACGGCAACGACGAACCGGGCGATGGCTGGAAGTATCACGGCCGCGGTTATATCCAGCTCACCGGCAAGGACAACTACCGCGCCGCCGGCGAAGCGCTGGACCTCGATCTGCTCAAGCACCCCGAACTCGCCGCCGATCCCCAGAACGCGTCCCGCATCGCAGTCTGGTATTGGGAAAATCGCGTGCCCGAGAACGCTAGGGATGATGTTCGCGCGGCAACCAAGGCCGTCAACGGCAAGTACAACGGCCTGGAAGATCGCGAGCACCGGTTCGAGGAATGGCAGCACCGCCTCACGCCCGACGTGATGCATCGCCTCGCCGAGGGCAACGTGGGGAATCCACAACCTGCCCTGCCAGCGCACGGATCCGACAAGGCCTCGACCCTCAAAGAGGGCGCGAGCGGCGAGGACGTCCGCCTGCTCCAGGGGAGCCTCGCCCGGCTGGGCTATACCAACGGCCAGCACAGTGAACTCCACACCGACGGCAAGTTCGGCCCCGGCACGCGAGCCGCGCTGGAAGCGTTTCAGCGCGATCATCACCTTGTCGCGGACGGCGTCGCGGGGCCGCGAACGATGGAAGCGCTCGCCCAGGCAAAGCATCAGGACGCCGTTCAGCGCGCCGCGCAGTCCGGGCGGCTGGACAGCCCCATGCATCCGGAGCACGCGATGTACGAACAGGCGCGTAATGCCGTGCATGCACTGGATGCAAAATATGGCCGTACGCCGGATAAGCAGAGCGACCAGCTTGCAGGCGCGCTGACCGCCGAAGCGAAACGCCGGGGTCTGTCTAAGATCGATCACGTCCTGCTGAGCGATGATGGTAGCCGCGCGTATGCCGTTCAGGGCGACCTCAACTCCCCGACCAAACGAACGGTCGACGTCGACACGGCGAAGGCAGTCAATACGCCGATCGATCAGAGCGGAGCTGAAATATCCAGGCAAGCGCCCTCTACTCTGCCGTCCGCCAATAACACCCCACAGCTGTCGCCAGAGAGTCTCCATCCGCAGGCGCCAGACTCGCCGAAGCCGGGGCGTTGAGACCATGACAATAGGAAGCGACAAACCTAATGCACCACGCCTTTTCGGGGCAGGTTTCCGTAGAAGCCAGCGCCCGGGACGGTGGGTACTCGCTCTGATTTCAGTCATTGGCCTTTGCCTGGCCTTCGCCTCATGCAGCGGACTCTTGGGCGACCCCAAGATCGAGCTTAACCCGCATCCAACGAAGCGCTACGGAATCATCGTCACATTCGAGAACGCTCCCGGCCCCTTCGATAGCATCGAGGCACACGTGGATTATGGCGTCACGGACTACTCGTGCGTCCCCGAACAACCTATATCCGGCGCTCGGCTGCTTCCCAGCAAGCGCGTCGATTTGAAGCTACGAAAAATCAGCGAAACCACTTACGAGACTGACATGTACGTCGACCTCCTAAAAGACAAGGACTTCTACTCGAAGGGTGTTTGCCACTGGTCCGCTGCGCTCTTCAGCGTAATCGTCAGGCGCGGACGGATGAAGTTCATAACACCGTCGCCTGACTTCAAATATCCGGCCGATAACCAGGAGGTGCGCTACTTCTCCTTCGCGGCATATCAACAAAGCTCGACCGACATGCGCAACACGGGAAACACGGATCGTGACGCCTATTCTGACCCGTCGAAAACCTTTTCGATCAAAGTCGTTGCACGGGAGTTGAGGCAATGAGCGATCGCACGAATGAACTCGCCTCCTTCCGTTGGCTCGCTCAGGTCGCCGTCCCCGGCCTGTTTCTCTTACTGCCTGCATGTGGTGGAAACATCGAAGACCCTAAGATCGAACTCAATGCCAACGCCTCGATGCGCTACGAAATCATCGCTCGTATCGAAGGATCGCCTGTAGCTCTCGACGGATTCAGCGCATCGGTGAATTACCAGGTCATCAACGAGTCATGTGTACCCATGACACCCGTATCGGGTGTCAAAGTTGCACCGACAAAGCGTATTGATCTCGAAGTCGTACCTATCGGAAACAACGAATACAGAATGTTCGTCTTTACCGATCGCCTAAAAGATGAGGATTACTTCGGCAAGGGAATCTGCCATTGGTCACTCGTTGCGGCAAGTGTGATCGCGAGGAAAGGCGAAACCGAGTTTTCAGCCGGGATATTTCAGAAGGACATCACGACTCAGTCGAGCGTGTCTACCTACTACTCGAAGAATGCGCTCGCCGGCACGGTAAAAATTCTCGACTCCGGCTCTGACCACCGAGGCACCTATGCTGACGCAATCAATACGTTTGCGATCTCACTGGATGCCAAAGGGGCGGTGAAATGAGTCTTAGGCCGCAAGAATACGCCCTGCTCGCCAAGGATTCATACCGCTCTCATATTCCCGGCGACCGCGTAACTCTCGGTGCTGACACGTATACCGTGCTCGACTCCAGTGAGCCGTCGCGCCTGGGATTTCAGGCGACCGCATACCGATCTCGCGACAAGTCTGAAGTAATAATCGCCTACAGGGGTACCGAGTTCGATCGAGAGCCGTTCAAGGACGGCAGCGTCGATGCAGCAATGGTTCTCGCTGGACTTAATCCGCAAGATGTATCTGCGGAGTCCTTTACGCGCCATGTCATCGACACAGTGCGCAATGACGACCGCAATTCGGGATCTATGACCCATATCAGCGTTACTGGCCACTCGCTGGGAGGCACCTTGGCGGAGATCAACGCCGGCCGCTTTGGTCTTGACGGCCAGACCTTCAACGCGTATGGAGCCAAAGGACTCGACCCGCACGTGCAGAACGTGGCAGGGCATCTCGTCGACCACGCCCGCGCTGGCGATCCGGTGAGCGCGGCGAGCCCCCATCTCGGTACGGTAAAAATCTATGCCGCCCAACAAGACGTCGACAGGGTCGACGCCGCCGGCTACGGGCACCACGACGGGTTCAACAACCTTCGGACCGTCCTCGCTGTGGACTTTTCGTCACACGGCATCGAGAACTTTGTTCCGAACAATGAGCTTCTCGGAGAATCCATCTTAAGCCCGGATGCAGAAGCCCGATACCAAACCAACAAAGAGCTAATCGACGGTTATCGCTCCGACATCTCCACCATCCGCTCGCATGCTTCGGTCGCATGGGAAGCACAGAGGTCTGTGACTGAGCACATCGAAGGCGCCGGTGCCCGTGTCGTTGAAGCTGCGCGCCACGGAACACAGGCGTTCGCGAGCGGCGTTGGGGAAGGCGCGACCCTCGCAGCACAGGCTTTCAATTCCGAAGCAACACGGTTGGGCCACGGCGCTGTCGTGGGGGCCCGCACACTCGGCATCGTTCCCGAGTACGGCGCCGATGCGAGTTGGGGCTCCCCCACCGGCTCCCCCCAACTCGACCGCCTACTCCACCCTCCCAAGCTCACCGAGCCAGGCCACCCCGACCACGCCATGTTTCAGCAGGCGCTCCGGGGTGTCCATACCGTGGATGCTTCCACAGGCCGCCAACCCGACCAGATGAGCGAGAACCTGGCAGGGGCACTGACTGTTGAAACCCGGCGCAACGGCATGAACCGGATTGACCATGTCGAAATGAACAGCGACTTCAGCCGCGCCTATGCGGTGCAGGGTGACGCCAACTCACCCTTCAAGAAGTTCGCCGAAGTCCCGACGGAAATCGGCGTCGGCACCTACATCGAGAGCAGCAGCTTCCAATGGCAACAGGCCGCCGCGCATGACGCATCCCAGCAGGTGGCCGCCAGCCAGAGCATGGCGCAACCGACGATCGAGGGACCGACCCATGGCCGCTGAACCGATGCGCGCCACCTCTTCCTGCCTTAAGCCGCGCCGCCTGGCGCTCCGTGACGGAGAAACCGCATGAGCCGCGACATCTTTAACGAAGCCAACGAACACTTCCTCAAGTCGGGCCGCCAGTACGAATACGGCCGGCCGGATATGTCGCTGCGCAATCATGGTGGCGACGGCCACACCGACAGCAGCCGCACCGAGCAGGACAACGATCACGACGGCCGCCTCGGCGTCGATTGCTCGTCCTTCGTCTGGCGCGGCATGCACGACGCCGGCTACGGCGTCCCTGCCACGCCGTTCGGCACGCACGACCTGTTCGAAGGCAACACGCCGACACACTACGCACGTAATCACTTCGACGTTATCTCCGCTGGCGATGCGCACCAGAAGAATGGTTCGCTACAGCCGGGCGACGTCCTGATGTTCCGCGACAAGCATGGCTCCGGCCAGCACGTCGCCATCTTCAAGGGCTACGACGCCGAGGGACATATCCACTTCATCGGCTCGCAGGTTGGCTCCGGACCGGCCGAAGTAAACGTCACGCCCGGTGGTTACTGGGACGGCAAGAACATGGAGATCGTCGGTGCGCTCCGTGCGAAGCCGGAGTTTCGTGTCCGTGAGCCGTTGCATGGCAACTCGCCGGATGGCCCAACGACTTCGACGCCCTCCGGACCTCATGGCCCGGCGACGCACGCCACGCCGCAACCGCCCGCACCTCCCGGCCACACGACGTCGGCGCAGAGCACGCCTGGGCATGTCACGCCCACACATACCACACCCACCCACGAGGCCCCGCTACGCCACGGCGACAAGGGCGACCAGGTCCGCGATCTACAGGCCACCCTGCACCGCCTCGGCTACAAGGACGAACACGGCCATGCGCTCCAGCCGGACGGCGACTTCGGCGCGCATACCAACGCAGCCGTCGAACGCTTCCAACGCGCCCATGGCCTGCATGCCGATGGTGTGGCGGGCCCAGCGACCAAGGAAGCCCTGCATGCGGCGACGCCACGACTCGACGCCGCTGGGCATCCCCACCAGGCCCTGTACCACCAGAGCCGCGACGCCGTGCACCGCCTCGATGCACAGCACCAGCGCACCCCCGACCTGCAGAGCGATCAGATCGCCGGTGTACTCACCACCAAGGCGATCGACCAGGGTATGACCCGAGTCGACCACGCCGTCCTCAACGACGACGCCAGCAAGATCTACGCCGTGCAAGGCGAGCTCAATTCGCCTTTCAAGAAAGTGGCCGAAGCGTCGACGCAGGAAGCCGCCAACACCTCGCTGGAGGAGAGCGGCCGCCAGTCGTTGCAGGTTGCCGCGCAACAGACGCAGCAACAGGCTGTGGGCGCACCGACACAGTCGCCGCAACCCCTTGCCCCGAACCAGACCGCCTGATGCGCGCCTCGACTTCGTCTTTGGAACCCAGGATGCCCCACGCCATGACTCCCCTATCGCGCCGTCCGGTCTTGCTGCCTTACTTCTGTATCGCCCTGCTGCTTGCCGCGCCCTCGGCCTTCGCCGCGAAGAAGCCGGACGCAGGCGCCCTCCAGTCCCTGCTTCAGGCGTCATCGCCTGGCTCCAAGGTCGTCTGCGCCAAGGACACCTATGGCAACGCCGCCTGCACCATCGACGGCGATGCCGTGGACGTCAACGACGACTGCACCTCGAATATGGCCTTCGGCGGCGTCGACAGCGCCAAGGGAGTCACGCTCGAAGACCATTACAAAGCCAGCTTGTCAAAGCCCATCGCCCACGTGGGCCAGCATCAGTTGCTCTGCATCCAGGCGACGCAGCGAAAGGAAGGCGCCCTGATCCGTGCGCTGGTCAAGGCCGTACCCACGAAGACCGTTAAGGCATGCAAGGGAAACGACAGCTGCAAGGGCGCCGATACTCCCATCGATTGGAAGCGGCCGCCCAGCGGGACAGCCTGCACACTGAAGCCGGATGGCCACTACGCTGGCGACTGTGCGACCGGGTGGACCGACGGCAAGGACATCGAGGAATATTCGATGGGCCTGAATCCTGAAGACACAGGAGCGTAAGGCCTCGGCCGAGCCATGATCTCCCTTCGTACCTCCGTCATCATCGGGTCGCTCGCTCTTCCCTGCAGCGCCTGTAGCGCGACCATGTCCCAAACCGACATCAAGGAGAACCCGACCCCGAAAAAGCGGTACGAGATAACCGCGACTGTTGAAGGCGCCCCAGGCCCGTTCGATCGCATTCACGGCATCGCCGATTACCGTGTCACCAATGATTTGTGTGTCTCGCCGACGCCGATCATGGGTGCACGCATCGTTCCCGAGAAACGTGTTGATATCGACTTTCGCCATGACCACGACAACGTGTATCGGGCCACGGTCTACCTCGACCTGCTGCAGGACGCAGATTACTTCGGCAAAGGCCCCTGTCATTGGAACCTCATGGCAGCGGGTATCGAGCTTACCCACGCCACCGTCACCTTCAGCGCCTCGCTTTTCCATGACGACCTTCTTGCCGGGAAGACGGTTCCCCGTTTCTTTGCCGAAGCTTCCTACGCCAAGGCAAAGCCAGATCGCCTCGATACGGGMATCGCCGACCGTGCGCAGTTCCACGGTACGGGCGGCCTGTTCTGGATCACACTGAAGGCTGAGGAAGGCAAACCATGAAGCGCAAGCCGGAGAGGACCACACATGTGCGCCTGATTAAATCGTCTTCCGTCTCCCTTGGATTGATGTCTGCACTTCTTTTCACGTGCTCGACTTACGGCGCCGCCATGAAGAAACCTGACATCAAGCTCAATCGCCAGCCAAGAATGAGCTATGAGATCACCGTCAAGGTGGACAACGCGCCGGGCCCMTTCGATCGCATCGAAGGTGTCGTCGACTACCGCGTGAGCAACGAGGACTGCGTGCCACTCATGCCTGTCACAGGCGCTACCGTGGCACCCGAGAAGCGGGCACCCGTCGTACTCACGCATACAGGCAGCAACCTCTACAAGGGAGAGGTTTTCGCCGACCTGCTTCTGGACGAAGACTATTACGGCAAGGGTGTTTGTCATTGGTCAGTCGTAGCGGCCAGCGCCAATCTTTGGGTCAAGCAGTTGGACTTCCGCGCACCGCTTTTCCACGACGACCTGTTGAAAGGCAACCCAGTTACCCGCTACTACTCCAATCGATCCTATGCAACGACGCAGATGGGGCGTGTGGACACCGGCGAAACCGACCGCTCGCAGTATCAGGATGAGGCGAACGCCACCTTCTCCGTGACCATCTCGGCCACTCGAAACAAGATCGAGGAATACGTGATGACGATGAAACCCAAGGGGGTCAACCCATGATGGTAAAGCCATCCCTGGTCATGACCGCCCTGCTCTTCTCCCTGACTCAACTTGCCCACGGTGCCACCATGAACAATCCCGACATCAAGCTCAATCCGAATCCACGCATGCGCTACGAAGTGACCGTGCGCATCGAGGACGCGCCGGGCCCGTTCGACACCGTCAATGGCACGGTCGATTACCGGGTCAGCAACGAGGACTGCGTTCCCATGACGCCGATCACAGGTGCGACTATTCCGCCGTCGAAACGCGTTCCGCTAAAGCTGGTGTCGATCGGCCACGGCGTTTATCGCGGCGAACTCTTCGCCGACCTCCTCCAGGACGAAGACTACTTCGGGAAGGGTGTCTGCCATTGGTCGATCGTCGCCGCTGGTGTGGAAGCGCGGGTCAAGAAGATGGATTTTGCAGCATCACTACCCAAGGACCATATCTTCGCGCACACGCCGGTGACTCAGTACTACTCGAACCGTGCGTATGCGGAGAGCGACGTTGATCTCCTCAATACGGGGAACCTGAGCAGGACCGAGTTCAAGGATCCCGCGCACACCTTCTCGATCAGTCTGAGTGCCGAGGAGAAGGGTCAATGACGCCCCAATCCACAGGCTACGCCCTGCTCGCAAAGGATTCGTACCGAACCCCGGAAAAAAATGATTCCATCGAGATCGATGGACAGCAGTACACGGTCTTTGCCAACGCCGACGATCCGGCAACGGGGTTCCAGGCGACTGCCTACCAGCGCAAGGGAAGCAGTGACATCGTCATCGCCTACCGTGGCACCGAGTTCGACCGTGAACCGGTGCACGATGGTGGCGTCGACGCCGGGATGGTACTCCTGGGCGTGAACGCACAGGCCCCCGACTCCATAGCCTTCACCCAGGAGGTCCTGGCAAAGGCCCAGAAGGACGCCGACCTCAACGATCGGACGGCGAACGTCACCGTCACCGGGCATTCCCTCGGCGGAACGCTGGCGGAGATCAATGCGGCGAAGTTCGGACTCAAGGGCGAGACGTTCAATGCCTACGGTGCGGCAAGCCTTTACGGCGTACCCGAAGGCGGCAACCAGGTCATCGACCACGTCCGCGCGGGCGATGTCGTCAGCGCGGCCAGCCCTCACTTCGGCGAGGTTCGCGTCTACGCGTCGCAGCAGGACATCGATACCCTGTCCAAGGCAGGCTATCGGGACGACAGCGGCCTGCTGAGCCCTCGTAACCCGATCAAGGCCATCGATTTCGATTCGCACGCGATCGACAACTTCATCCCCGACAGCAAGCTCCTCGGCCACAGCATCATTTCCGACGAGAGTCAGGCTCGCTATCGCGCCCACGAGGGCATGATCGACCGCTACCGCAACGACGTCGGCGACATCCGCATGGGCCTGTCCGCCGCGTGGGAGATTCCCAAGGCCGTCGGTGAGCTGAAGGACGCCATCGAACACAAGGCTGCCCAAGCCGTCGGCGCAGGCGTTCTCGCCGTCGAGCATGGCGTCGAGTACGCGGCCCACGAGGTCAAGGAAGGCTTCGATCATCTCAAGACCGGCGTCCAGCACGTGGGCCACGAGATCGCCGATGGGGCCCATGCCGTCGAAGCGAAAGCCCATAGCGTCTGGAATACCGTCACCCACCCCGGCACGTGGTTCGAACACGACAAGCCTGGGGTGTCGCTCGATCACACCGCTCATCCCGACCATCCCATGTTCAAGCAGGCACGCGAAGCGGTCCACGAGCTCGACCGCGCTCACGGCCGCGCGCCGGACGGCGTGAGCGAGAACGTCGCCGGCAGTCTGGTCGTCAAGGCGCGCCAGGACGGCCTCGAGCGGATCGACAAGGCGGTACTCAGCGAGGACGCGTCGCGCATCTACGTCGTGCAGGGCAGCCTCGAGTCGCCGCTGAAGCGCATCGCCGAGATGCCCACCGAACAAGCTGCCAGCACCTCGGTCGCCGAAAGCAGCGTCCAATGGCAGCAAGCGGCGCAACAGGCACAGCAGCAGGCCCAGTTGGCCAGCCAGCAAACACCCACCCATCAGGAGAGGACACAGCCGTCGCCCGGCCTGTGATCCCATAGCGAAGGAAAAGGTACATAGCGCATGAGTAAGACAAGGGGATATTGGGCGATCGGCCTTTTCGTGGTCGCCCTGGTGGCGGGTGAGATGCTTGCGGGCTATCTCACCCTGTTATTCCTCCGCCTGGGCCAGATCCCACTGCGGCTGGCCACTTATTACGAATACGTGCGGGCACTGAATCTGCCGCAGGTGCGTCCGTACGCATGGAAGATTGAGACTGCCGGTGCATTGGGCTTCGGCCTTCCGCTGATCCTGTGGTTCGTGGTGCTGTACTTCCTGACGAAGAAGAAAAAGCAGTCCATGCACGGCGACGCCCGCTTCGCCACGGCGTCGGATCTGCGCAAGCAGAAGATGCTGTCTCCCGCCGACAACGGCATCCTCGTCGGCAAGTACAAGGGCGATCTCGTCCGTCTTCCCGGTCAGCAGTTCGTCATCCTCGCCGCCCCCACCCGCTCGGGCAAAGGCGTGGGCGTGGTGATCCCCAACCTGCTCGACTACAAAGAGTCGGTCGTTGTCCTCGATATCAAGCAGGAGAACTTCGACCTCACCAGCGGCTGGCGCAAGTCGCAGGGGCAGGAGATCTACCTGTTCAACCCGTTTGCCGAAGACCGGCGCACCCATCGCTGGAATCCGCTGAGCTACGTCTCGAAGGATCCCGCCTTCCGCGTGTCGGACCTGATGAGCATCTCCTCGATGCTCTATCCGGATGGATCGGAAGACCAGAAGTTCTGGGTCAGCCAGGCCCGCAATGCCTTCATGGCCTTCTCCCTCTATCTCTGCGAAAAGTGGGAAGACGACGAGCGGAAGAACCGGCCCATTGCCGTCCGCAGCAAGCCGACGCTGGGCATGATCTATCGCCTGTCGTCCGGCGATGGCACCGATCTGCGCGAGCTCTACACCGCGCTATCGAAGGACCCTTGCCTCAGCTCAAACGCGCAATCCGCCTTCGCCAACATGCTCTCCCAGGCCAATGAAACCTTCGCCTCGATCCTCGGCACCTTCAAGGAGCCGTTGAACGCCTGGATCAACCCGGTGCTGGACGCCGCGACCAGCGAGGACGATTTCCTCCTGACCGACGTCCGCAAGAAGCGCATGACGATCTACATCGGCATCCAGCCGAACAAGCTGGCCGAAAGCCGCCTGATCGTGAACCTGTTCTTCAGCCAGCTGATCAACCTCAACACCAAGGAACTGCCGCAGAACAACAAGGAGCTGAAGCACCAGTGCCTGTTGTTGATGGACGAGTTCACGTCGATCGGCAAGGTGGAGATCATCGCCTCGGCGGTCTCGTACATGGCCGGCTACAACATCCGCCTGCTCCCGATCATCCAGAGCATGGCCCAGCTGGATGCGACGTACGGCAAGGACGTCTCGCGTACGGTCATCACCAACCATGCGTTGCAGATCGTCTTCGCACCGCGCGAGCAGCAGGACGCCAACGACTACTCCGACATGCTCGGTTACACGACCGTGCGCCGCGAGAACATCACGAAGAACAAGAACGGTGACGTGTCGAAGAGCCATTCGGAAGAGAAGCGTGCGCTGATGTTGCCGCAGGAATTGAAGGCAATGGGCACGGACAAGGAAGTGTTCCTGTACGAGGGTATTCCGCATCCGGTGATGTGCGAGAAGATCCGCTATTACGAGGATAAATACTTCACGTCGAGGCTACTAACGAAGGCCGATGTCGCGCCGCTCTCGATCTGAATGACTTCAGGGATATGAATGTAACCATGAGAACTCGATTGTTCCGATGCGCCTCCATCGCGGCGCTGCTCTCCCTTACATTTTCTGCTTACGGTGCGTCCATGAAGAAGCCTGACATCAAGCTCACCCCCAACCCGCGCATGCGCTATGAGATCACGGCTACTCTGAAGGGTGCACCTGGGCCGTTCGAGACGATGGGAGGTCGTGTCGACTACAAGGTCATGAATAAGGCCTGCGTGCCGCTCACGCCGATCACGGGAGCCACCGTAGAGCCCCAGAAAGCACTCCCTGTTGCGTACGAGAAAGTCAGCGATGGCGTTTACAAGGGCGTCGTGTATGTCGACCAGATCCAGGACGAAGACTATTTCGGCCTTGGCGTCTGCCACTGGTCCATCGTGGGCGTCACTGCCGATTTCCACCACGGCAAGGTGAACTTCAGTCCTGCCATCTACCTGAACGACCTCCTCGCCGAGCAGGAGGTCATCAAGTACTTTTCCATACATTCGTACGAGAACGTTACTCACGAGAGCATCGACATTGGTGCTCCGGATAAGTCTGCTTACCTCGACCCCAGCCGAACGTTCACCATCACACTGAAGGCCGAGGAGAAGGCTCAATGAGCCCCCGCTCGACTGACTACGCACTCCTTTCACAGGACGTCTATCACGACACGGACAAGGAGAAGACGGTAACCCTGGACGGGATTTCATATCGTGTCATGGATGCTGCCAACAATTCGCGAACTGGCTTTCAGGCTCAAGCCTATATTCGCGAAGACGTGGTGCCAAATCAGGTCATCATCGCGTATCGCGGGACGGAGTTTGATCGCGAGCCTGTACATGACGGAGGCGTCGATGCGGCGATGGTGATCGCCGGAGTTAACCTGCAGAAGGACGACTCCACCAAGTTTGCTGAAAAGGTCATAGCGGAGGCTAACCAGCTAGCGAAGGACCAGCAGCGACCGCGGCCAGAGATCACGGTCACCGGCCACTCACTCGGCGGAACATTGGCAGAGATCAACGCGGCGCGTTATGGACTAAAGGGCGAAACATTTAACGCTTACGGCGCCGCTGGCCTTATGGAGGGCGTTCCCGCCGGAGGCACCCAGGTCATCGACCACGTGCGCGCTGGAGACGTCGTGAGCGCCGCGAGCAAACATTTCGGCGAGGTGCGCGTGTACGCTGCTCAAAAGGACATCGACACGCTTTYCCAAGCGGGATACCGCGACGATGGCGGAATGCTCTCGATCCGCAATCCGGTCAAGGCCATCGACTTCGATTCGCACTCGATCGACAACTTCGTTCCCGACAGCACACTGCTTGGTCAGTCGCTCATGAGTCCCGAGAGTGAAGCTCGCTACCGCGCCCACGAAGGCATGATCGACCGATATCGCAACGACGTCATGGACATCCGCCACGGTCTATCGGCCACCTGGGAGGTGCCAAAGGCTATCGGAGAGGCCGGCCGGCGACTGGGGCACGAGATCCGCGAGGATGCCCATGCCGTGGGTCATGCGGCGTACCAGGTTGCTCACGAGGTTGCGGACACGGCGCGCCACGTGCGCGACGAAGTCTCGGCGGACTTTCGTGCTGCGGGCCATTCGGTGAGCGAGGGTGCGTCGAACGCGTGGAATACGATGCTTCACCCCAGCACTCTGTTCTTGAATACTGATCCCGTATCCGCGCGGGTCGACCAACCCGGTCACCCGGACCATCCGATGTTCCAACAAGCGCGGCAAGGCGTCAGGCAGATCGACGACCAGCATCAAAGAGTCCCTGACGAACGCAGCGATCGACTTGCCGCATCGCTGGTCGTCGCCGCGCGCGAGGGTGGCCTGAAGCAGATTCACCAAGTGGCGCTGAGCGACGACGCGAGTCGCACCTACGCTGTGCAAGGCGAACCTAATTCGCCACTGAAGCGAGTGGCCGAGGTCGACACCATCCAAGCCATGTCCACCCCGATCGAGCAAAGCAGCTTGGCGTTGCAGCAGGTTGCCCAGCGAGAACAGGTCTTGGCCGGCCACCAGCAGCAACCTCAGCAGAACCAACAGAACCAGCAGCAGGGGCCGGCATTGCCAGGCCCGTAAGATAAACGTGAACTGAATAAATCTGCCGTCGGAGAATCATCTTCCGACAAATCAGCCGTAGATTACTGATCAAAATGGCTTTTTACGTCTTCATCTTCCGACAGAAACGATGGCGGATGTCCCCAATCACCCAGGCAATCACTACGCTGATGTGATCAGCGCGGCGCTTGAGGAGCCCTGGGATTGGCGCGGCAATCTCGGCCTCGCACGTATCGTCGATGCGACTGATCAAGTCGTCCGTGCATCTCGAACGACGACATGGCGCCCATGCGTTGGGTACCGGGAACAACCAGCGGGCGAGTCCCCGCCCTGGAGCCCGAGGCAATTACTCACGTTAATGATCGCGACGCCTTGATCGTCGCTGGCGACACCTGGGAAGAAACAGCACGCCACGAACTGGTCACGCAGGCATGGGCCGAATGGGCGAATCACCGCGCGCAGCAATTAAAAGAGCAGCTAGAGCGCGATGCGAATTGACGACCCAGCGAAGTGACCGCTGCGCGCCTACAGACAACCCGAAATTGTTTTGCTACGGTCACACCGTTGCCCGCGTCATCGACATGAATCACGTCGCAGGCAACCATCGCTCGATGCGGTGAAAATCGCGAGCCAAGGGTGCGTCAACACCCCTGACCCGCTAACCAAACCAACTGAAGTAGGAGTTGATAATGGCTGCCCACCATTCTACGGCACTCGCTCGCTCGCCGAGCACCCACCGGCGACACCCCCAGCGGAAACCGGGCCGTCTGCGTCCCGCGTAGACACGGTTGAATAACCGCGGCGCCTGCCGTTCTGATGAGATGTTTCTTGGCCGTAGCACCCGGCGCGTTGCCGTGTGCGGCGAAGATCGAACGCGCTGACGCCGTCACCTACGTCATCAATCACAGGCTCGGCGTCCGGTCACGGACAGCCGACTAACCCGCGAGTCCGATGGGCCGCGGCACGCCGCGCTGTCGCCGGCGTGCCGCGTTAGGCGGCGCGCGGTGAATACAGAAGGAGCGGACCATGCTTATGGAACACGATGCCAACGCACATGAGCTGTTGAACGAGGCCACCGAGTGGCTGCAATACGCGAGGAATGTCACGCAGATGCTGGCCGAGTTGGTCCATGAGTCCGATAGCGTGGATTGCGCGAGGCTGTCGATGACGCTGGAGGCGATTGGGGCGATGACGCATCGGGGGATTCGGTGTGCGGCTGAGGCTCGGGGGAGGATGGCTGTGGGGAGACGGTGAGGTGATCGTGGATCGCCGATGAATCGGCTCCTACAACGGCATGCCTCTGCCCTATGAGTGGCTGGCCTGGCGGGCGCATCGCTCTAGCCATAGGAAGGACGCGAACGCTGATGTGGCGGGGTGTGAGCGGGTGTTTGCGATCGTTGCCAATAGGGTGAGTAGCGCATGGTGATCGACTAGCCCGAGGTCGGCCAATGCGCACTCCTTCAATTGCTTCGCCAGCGTGTCGGCATGGCGGGCGATCAAGGGTGGCAAGACGTCGGCGAAGGTTTCCTTCAGATATCCCTTGGGAAACACGTCGCCACCGAGATGGCTCTCGAGGTAGCGCCGCATGACCTCCCTGCCCTCGCGACTGCTCCGTGGCAGCCGATGGCACACGTAGGCGAGCCGCGGATCGCTCAAGGGATGAACCGGCCACTGGCCGTGCTTCAGCAGATCCGGCGCACGGCATGCGTTGGCCAGCAGTGACGTTACCGGCACCGGACTTGCCGGCGCATCGAAGAGTGGCTGACTGCGGGCTGCGGCCAGCGCGCGCGGCGTGAGCAACTCCTCGGCGTAGCTGCGGGCATCGCGTGCCCAAATCGGACCTTTCGCGGCACCGACAGAAATCTCATCGAGGTAGGCCGGAAACAACTCGTCCCCTCCGACGCCGGTAAACAAGGTGTGGCGCCCCTTGTCCCGAGCCGAAGCCCATAGCGCCGAGCACGCTTCCAGATAGAACTCGCGGCAGAAGCCATACGGTTCAGGCGGTGCGCTCAAGTCGAGACTCGGAGGAAACGCCGTGATGTCCACGGTATGGTCCGCAAGGCCGAGCCGCTCTGCCATGAGCTGCCGACGGCGCACCTGGGGGCCGCGCACGTCGCCATCGAGAAGAATGCCCTTGCTGTCGATGTCCTTATGAAGACCCGCAAGCGCCACGGCGACCGTCGCCGAGTCCATACCGCCGCTGAGTTCCAGGGACACGCTCCCTTCGAGCCATGGCCGTAATGACACGGCTCGCCGCAACGCATCCGAAAATTGCGGCAGCCTGTCTTCACCATCGTCCACCGCTGGGATACTTTCTTCTATCGGTTCCGGATAGCGATACCGCGCCCTGCCCGGCTCCACGTGCAACGAAGCGCGCTCGGTGAGCAGGACCACGCCGGTATACAACTGACGTGCCGCGTAGGTCGTGCGCAGGGCCAGCTGATGGCTCGCCACTTCCATGTCGATCATGGCGGGACGATCGGAAAAATCCGCCGAGTCCCACGAAATCTTGACCTGGTTGTCCGTGACCCTGGAATAGACAGGCGCCGAGCCAAGCAGCCCGGCACGGACGCGCAGACGATGCCCGGCCTGGGCTGCCTCGATCAGAACATAATCGAGCGGCCAGAGCAGGCACTCGTGATGCAGCGTGTGATACGTCGTGTCGTCGGGCGCATCGACGACGACATGTTTATCGATCTCGCCGAGGGATTCGGCCAGGCGCTCCCTGACGACGATGAACCAACGACCTGGCGCCCGGACCACCCGTGTTTCAACCATCGGATGCGCGTACGGGGTAAGACGGCTCGGTCCTATCGTCAGGCGATCGCCATGCCACGTGGGCTCGTAAGACAGATCGGCTAACGCGATATCGGCCTTGATCACCAGGAACTCCCTCAAAGAAAAGCCGCCTCGTTAACGAGACGGCTTCGGTGCTTCTTGACCGATCGGGACGATGCCCCGGGACTCAGCCCCAGTCGCCGCCGCTGTGCGTGGAACCGATGCGGCCGATATCACCGACGTCGTCGATCTTGGGTGCCCACTTCACTGACGTGGTGCCAATCTGCAAGGGACCTTCGATCTGAATACCGAAGAGATTGACATCGTGCATCGGCTGGTCGCGCTTATCCATGAGAACGCTCCGAAGTTGGTAGGCCGCCCTATGCGGCTCATCGAACGTAGCACCGGCGGTATAACGTGCGAACAGCAAGCGCTATGCAATTTCGGACTACATGGAACAACTGTGGCCCTGAGCACACTCACGCGTACCGCTGGCTCGATCTCGGACGAAGTGATTAAGGCAAACCTCGTCCGGGACCTTGCATCTATTTCACGACCTTGAAGTTACCAGGCGACACAGCAAAGAACAGGTGACCGTTACAGGTTACGCGAACGCGAGCACTGAGCAGGTCTCGACCCAACACGGGGACGTCAATATACGCATATCCCGAGTTTGGCACAGAGGCCGCCAGTGGCTTTGAAAGGTAGGAGTAACCTCCGTCCGGTGACAAGTCGATCCTTACGCTTCTGCAGAGGATCGGCGAACGTGCGGTGCCGGCTACATTCCATGAAACGACCCGCCTGCTCCCCGCCTTCCAGCTTGTGCTCGCAGAAGGATATCGGATGGCGAAGGCTTGCCCCGTATCCACCACTCGAACCGTTCTGGGGGAAGACGACACCGATGCCTTATCGCCCACGTTGTCTCGCACGGCGAGGCTGAAGTTCAACTCACGCGTCGTCGCCGGATACACTTCTCCCTTACTCAATGGCTCGTCCCCAAGCACGGCCTCCAGCTTCGGAAAAACACGCGTTCCGGCCGCGGTGGGCGGATATGAGCGAAAGATGGGGCCCTTGCCGGTATCGATCAGAGCTTCGTCTTCACTTTGTTCCGGCCCCAGGTCGACCTGTTCCCATGCATAGGTCAATCGCGCGTGACGATTCCCCGACTGCGCGTAAGCATCAAGGACAAACGGTGTCCGTGCTGGAATGAAAGCACTCATCGCGCCTTGCGAGTTCAMAATGGAAAGCGGCTGACCTCGCTGGGCTCTTGCCACGCCACAAGCGGAGCCGGGCCCAGCCACAAAGGCGCGTACCTGGGAAATGCTCTTCGCATGGAAATACTCGTCCTGCAGGTCTTGAAGATTATGCAGCGGGCTGAGTTCCACGGGCCATTTGTCCGCACGAAAACACTCGCCCGCGTAACTCATGATGGTCGAGCCACTGCCCGGCTCGACCCCTGAATCCGAATCCCGCTGACACCCGTTGAAGGTGTGGAGCGCACCGAACTGATGCGCCAATTCATGCATGACTGTGATGATGAAGCTCTCGTTGAACGCTGGAAGTTCCGTCGAGGGCGAAATCAGCCCCGTACTTGCATCCGCCTTTTTTTCGGCATCGCAGACAGATCCGTCGATAGCACCCCCACCATTCGACGATTCGAACAGATGCCCCACGTCAAACTCACCTTTACCGATGACCTGATCCAGCACCTTGGCGTTCTGCTTCCTGGCAAAGTCAAAGTCGGTATCGCCTGCAGGCGGCCTATAGGGATCCTTTGCCGGATCGGTGAAGATGATCATGTCGCTGTTCTCGACGAGTGTGAGATGGATACCCAGGTCACGTTCGAACACGGCGTTCACGCGATTGATCGTTTCGGCGACACTCGCCAATCCATCGCCGACCGTGCCGCTAAAGTGCTTCGTGTAGGCACTTGTCGCCGCAACAGCCAGACGGTATTCGCGAAAGCCGGACGAGGTCGGCGGTCCGTTTGAATCCCACATCGGTTCCGACGATGACTGTGTGCTGGCTTGCCGCACATTTTCTCGAAAACTGACGTATTCGCCATCTGTCACGGAGCCAAAGCCGGGTGCATTCGCGGGCTGCACGCGCCACGTCCCTGCTTCGTCGAACACGATGGCACGCAGTCCTTTCGCCGATGTATCAAGGCGCAACCGGCGTCCGTAAGCGTCCACTCCCTTCATACTGAGAATGTCCGGATGACGCGCGGCGAGTGCGGGCGGTAAGACGCCGGAGTCGCTCAAGGTGAACGTTGTACTTCCACCTTCCGGCAAGGGCAGGGTCACTTGCTTCGGCGTGTCTCCATGGGTGTTGCTGCGAAAATCGGAGACATCGAGGCGAGTCCGGCGATAGGCCGTTTTTTTCTCTTCCAGTCCGCTGCTAACAGTCGATGGAGAGCTCCTAACGCTCTCGATATCGAGGGGTGACCCCGTGGCAGTTGCGGTCAACATCCCGGCAATCAGACCCAGGCACCGAACGGCGGGTTTTTCGATGAGTAACAAGCGCGACATACGACTCTCTCCTTGTGTCGTCAATACGAACTCGATCGCTGGCGACCGAGCGATTGTTCGACAAGGCGTTGATTTCGAAGTTCGGGAGAAGCGTCGACCGAAGGGCGGTATCATGGGCGATCGGCGCGCCAGAGTGGCGCGCCTTCGGCATTGAATCTCGGAAAATCATGGCTTTAGCAGAAGACACCTCGGTCGGCGCCGGGCATACCCCCTTTATGCGTCAGTACCTGAGCGCGAAGGCTGAGTATCCGGACATCCTGCTGTTTTTCCGGATGGGCGACTTCTACGAGCTGTTCTACGACGACGCCCGCAAGGCGGCCCGACTGCTCGATATCACCCTGACCCAGCGCGGTCAGTCTGCCGGCTCGCCGATTCCCATGGCGGGCGTGCCCTACCACGCCGTGGAGAACTACCTGGCGCGGCTGGTGAAGCTGGGCGAGTCCGTGGCGCTGTGCGAGCAGATCGGCGATCCTGCGCTGTCCAAGGGGCCGGTGAAGCGCGAGGTTGTGCGCATCGTCACCCCTGGCACGGTGACCGATGCCGCGCTGATGGAAGAGCGCCGCGACAACCTGCTGCTCTCCATCGCCGCCAGCCAGACCGGTTACGGCCTGGCCTGGGTGGATCTCTCGACAGGTCGCTTCCTGCTGACCGAGGTCCCCACGGCGGAAGGCCTTGCCGCCGAACTGGCGCGCCTGCAGCCAGCCGAGACCCTCGTCGGCGAGGACGTGGCCTGGCCCAAGCTCGTCTCGACCCTGCCGGGCCTGCGCAAGCGTCAGCCCTGGCACTTCGACGGCGACGCCGCACGACGCGAGCTGTGCCGCTTCTTCAAGACCCGTGACCTGCTCGGCTTCGGCGTCGATGGCATGCCGCTGGCCGTGGCCGCCGCCGGCTGCCTGCTCGGCTACGTCGAAGAAACCCAGAAGGCCGCCCTGCCCCACCTCACCGGTATGGCCGTGGAGAACGCGGGCGAGACCATCGCGATGGACGCCGCCACGCGGCGCAACCTCGAGATCGACACGCACCAGAGCGGTCGCGTCGAAAACACCTTGCTCGGTGTGCTCGACGAGACGGTGACGCCGATGGGCGCAAGGCTGCTGCGCCGCTGGCTCAATCGTCCCCTGCGCGATCGCCAGGTGCTGCGTGGTCGCCATCAGGCGATCGGCAGCCTGATCGACTCACGCCGGCACGCCACGTTGCGGGAACGCCTGCGCGGTATCGGCGATCTCGAGCGCATCCTTGCGCGCGTGGCGCTGCGTTCCGCGCGCCCGCGCGACCTGTCCACCTTGCGCGATGGCCTGGCTGCGGCCCCCGCCTTGCGTGAAGACATCGACGGCCTCGACAGCCCGCTGCTGCACAGCCTCGTCGAGCGCATCGGCGATCACGCCGACACCGCCGCCCTGCTTGCCCGTGCCGTGATCGCGCAGCCGCCCGTGCTGCTGCGCGATGGCGGTGTTCTCGCCGAAGGCTATGACGACGAACTCGACGAGCTCCGCCAGCTCTCGACCAATGCCGATCAGTTCCTGGTCGACATGGAAGAGCGCGAGAAAGCCGCCAGCGGTATTTCGACGCTGAAAGTCGGCTACAACCGCGTACACGGCTACTACATCGAAATCACCAAGGCGCATTCCGAGAAGGCACCGCAGCACTACACGCGCCGCCAAACCACGAAGAACGCCGAGCGTTACATCACCGAAGAACTCAAGCAGTTCGAAGACAAAGTGCTTTCGGCGAAGGAACGTTCGCTCATGCGCGAGCGAGCACTCTACGAGTTGCTGCTCGACAAGCTGACCGACCGCCTCTCCGAGCTGAAGGTCGCCGCCACGGCCATGGCCGAACTCGACGTACTCGCGAATCTCGCCGAGCGCGCCGAGACACTGGATTGGGCGGCACCGGTGCTGCACGACGAGCAAGGTATCCACATCGAACGTGGCCGCCATCCGGTCGTCGAGAAGGTACGCGACGAACCCTTCGAGCCGAACGATCTCGTGCTCGACAAGGGTCGGCGCATGCTCGTCATCACCGGTCCGAACATGGGCGGTAAGTCCACTTACATGCGGCAGAACGCGCTGATCGTGTTGCTCGCGCATGTCGGTAGCTACGTACCGGCGTCGGCCGCGACCATCGGTCCGATCGATCGCATCTTCACCCGCATCGGCGCCGGTGACGATCTCTCGCGCGGCCAGTCGACCTTCATGGTCGAGATGAGCGAGACGGCGAACATCCTGCACAACGCCACCGACTGCAGCCTGGTGCTGATGGATGAAGTCGGCCGCGGCACCAGCACCTACGACGGCCTCTCGCTCGCACGCGCGGCAGCGGTGCATCTGGCCGCGACCAGCTGCGCGTACACGCTGTTCGCCACGCACTACTTCGAGCTGACCGAGCTGGCGGGCGACTTCCCGACCATCGCCAACGTGCACCTGGATGCCGTCGAGTACGGCGAACAGCTGGTCTTCATGCACACGGTCAAGGATGGCCCGGCCAACCGCAGCTTCGGCTTGCAGGTAGCCGCCCTGGCCGGTTTGCCCAAGGCAGTGATCGCCGATGCGCGCCGCTACCTCGCCGCACTGGAGCAAGGTCACGAGGTGACGGTCGCCGTCGCCACACCGCCTGCCGCGACGCCGCAGATGGGCCTGTTCGCGCCGTCGCTGCCGTCACCCGTCGAGGAGGCGCTCCGCGCCATGGATCCGGACGCGCTTTCGCCTCGTGATGCCCTGGACCAGCTGTATAAGCTCAGGAAAATGCTGCGCTGAACCATTGAGAAGCCCTATGGAGTCGATCTGAACAATCGAATTCCCCTCGGGTAGCAGGCTTCCTATAGTGAACGTGCGGTCCGGGCCTTCGGCTCAACCGCAACGGGGCTTACGACTCTCCATCTTCCCGCCCCGTGACGTCCCCCGCCCCACCCGTGTCAGCAGCCCGGATGTGGATCTCCGGGGGACGGTTTTTTTTGTGGCAGACCGTACTGTCGCGCCTCGATCATCGTACGCATCAGCACGACGAAAAGATCCGCGCTGAACAGCGACAACGTGTGGACGCTCCACAGCATGTATCCGTGCGCGTCGAACAGACGCAACGAGCCATCCGGACCACCCTCGTCGAGCTTCGCGATCTCCTCGATCGCAAAGCGTTGCCCCTCGACATCCAGCCCTTCGCGACTCAGCTGGAGTTCGGTCGTCTTGCCGAACGCGGCAGCACCCTGCACACGCGCGGCGAGCCGATCGGCATCACTGCTGGCATGGAACGTCAACACCTCGCCGGCTTCCAGCGAGCGCAGCGCAAGAGGTCCGCGCTCGCGTAACTGGCCGCCGATGATTTCGCCGCGAAGACGAACGCCGTCGCCATCGTCGTCGAGCGCGTCGATCCACGCATCGTCCGGACCACGACGGAATGCCAGGGCATTCGCGGGTCCGAACAAGCGATGATCCGTGCGATAGAGGCAGAGATCAGCCATCGCCATGAACGGCACGAAGACGCTTTTTCGCGTCCCCGCGCCGTACGCGACGATGCCGTGCTCATGCAGGTCCAGCGCAACGCCCGGCCCGATGGCAAACCAGCGAAGCCGCGAGCGAATGGCGCTCAACCACCGCGGCGCACGCGTGCGCCCGTGACGACTAAGCAGCCGTCCCGGCACGATGTCAGTCGGAACGAGCATCGTCAGAGCGTCTTCTTCAAATCCTGGATCAGGCGTCGCGCGTGCTTGTCGGGCTTACCTTCAGGCCGGAGCAACGCGCCTCCGGTAAGACGACGGTCCTCGCGTTGGCGTTCTCGCTCGGCAACACTCTCTTCCGTTTCGGCATAGAGTTTGCGCGCTTCCGGCGCCGGGCCACGCTTCTCGGAGAGCGCAGCGACCACGGCGACGAAACGCTCTTCGCCTTTTGTGATCTTCAAACGATCGCCGATGGTCACCGTCTTGGCCGGCTTGCAGGCGGCATCGTTGAGCTCGACTTTTCCGCCAACGATCGCTTCCTTGGCCAGCGCCCGGGTCTTGAAGAAGCGCGCGGCCCAGAGCCACACATCGGCACGTACGCCAGGAATTGTCGGGTGTTCGGTCATGGAAGCAGCATATTACCCAAGGGCACGGTCACCAGGCAGAGGAGAATGCCAGCGCCGAGAACCGTGTTCGCCAGCCGCGGCTCGAGGTCGTACTGGTCGGCCAGGATCGCGGCCGAAATCATCGGCGCCATGGCCGCCTGAAGCACGCCGACCGTGAGCGTCAAGCCACCGATCCCCGCAGCGACCCCGATGGCGAACACCACCAGTGGCGCCAACAGAAGTTTCCAGCCGAGGCCGGTGACGAGCGCACCGATCTGATCGCGCTGCAGGTGCAGGCGGAACTGCAGACCCACCGAGAACAGCGCCAGCGGCGTCAGCGTCGAACCGATTTGCAGCATCACTTTTTCGACGGCTTCGGGCCAGCCTCCGACCAGTCCGACGATCACGCCGATCACCAGCGAGATGAAAGCCGGGAACGTCAGCACACGACGCACGATAGCGGCCGCGCTCGCTCCCCTGCCCGAGTACATCGACGCGACGACGATGCCGCCCGCGGCGAGCATGGGGAAACAACCGAGCTGGTCCGCGATGACGGCGACCGAAAGCCCCGCCTTGCCGTGCAAGGCTTCCATCATCGGGTAGCCCATGAACGACGTATTGCCGAGGCCGCAGACGAGCGTCAGGCAGCCGACTCGCGCCGGCGACCAGGCGAAGAGGCGACCGAGCGTGGCGAAGAGTGCCCATGCCCCGAAGAACGTGACGTACATGCCGACCACGGGAAACCAGAGCCGCGCATCGATCGTGACATGCGGCACGAGCGCCAGCACGAGCGCCGGCAAAGCGATGTTGAGCACCCACCAATTGATGCCCGGGACGATGCCGTCGGGCAGCCTGGCGAACCGTCGGCAGAGGATGCCGAGGGCCAGGCAGGCGAAGAGGATGAGAAGTGCCGACATAGGGCACGACGATACCAGCGTGCCCTACCCCGAGTGAATCACCCGCCCCCGAAACTCAATGCACCTTCATGACGTAGCGGCGCGCCCAGCCGGTCTCCCAAACCCCTTCGTCCCTGGATTCGGGCAATGCCGTGGCGTTGATCGTGACCGGCTGTAGCTTCGCCGCTCCGATGACGCTTCGAATAGACGCCTCCGCCGAAACGGTAGAAAGGAGGTGGTGGATATCCTCCTCTTTCGTCGGGATGCGCAAGAGACTGAACTCGCTCAGCGAGCAACGAGTGATGTCGGCCGATGCCTCGCAGGAGGCCRGATCCGCTTTGAAGCTTCCCGCGTCTGGTACGAAGCCGTCGATCAGGACCACTTCGCCCCGAGTGACATCGAAGCTGGCGAACGGCTTTGACAACTCGGCGGAGACATCGACACTCTCCTGGGGAGCCTCGTGGATCACGTTGACGTAACCGGCCTCCGAGGTCTGAACGTTGTATTGCTGCCGGTATGACTGCGATTCGACGCATCGGCCGCTGCCCGCCTCTTCGGTAACACAGGCAGACTGCTGCAACGAACGCGTTTCATGAGTGGCATCGCGCCACTCCTTCGTCGCGAAGAATCCTCGTTCTTCGGTCTTTTTCGCGACATATGAGCCTACGCCCGCGCGGGCAACGCGTTTTGCCGCGGCAGGCGGCGGAGCCGCTCCGCGTTGCTCCTGGGAGGCAGCGGACAAATCATAGGTCCCCGGGTCCAGGTAAAAGATCGCAAAACGCGACTTGCCCACGGTGAGCGAACCGAAGAATCCGTGCAGGCCAATGACGTCCTGCCCAGCCCAGGAACCGGCTGTGAATTCGTCCCCCGGACGCCCTCTGGCCCGCCACACGACGACGCCCGATCGGTCACCCCAGTACTGGGCGAGGAATTTCACCTGGATAGCATGCGTATCTGCTGACTGATACTTCGTGTCCATATCGAGCAAAGGCATGATCACGATGGCTTTGCCCGCGTGTGCGGCACGCGCCCTCACCAGTTCGAAGGCATCGGCCGCCAACTCACCACGCGCCTTTGCCTCGGCAAGCGGATCTTTTTTCTTGAAGGGGTTGGTGAAAATGGCCCGCTTTTCCGTATCAGCCTTGGGGACGACCGCCGGCGGTTCGGGGGTACGGGTAGCGGCGGCCACGAGAGAGCACATGACGAAGCCCGTTTCCGCGCCGCTCAAAACTTGATTGCCACGTGGAGCCGCCGACAGCGACACCGTCTCCGTACTCTCGTCGATATCGAGGCGCATGGCGAAGGCAGGCGGCCCTTCAAGCACCATCTTGCCCGGTGCATCCACGGAAATGCCGAGTGTGCCCTGCTGGCCGACGTA
The DNA here is from genome assembly GCF_056406135.1 of Luteibacter sp. P1_D3. Lineage (NCBI taxonomy): Bacteria > Pseudomonadati > Pseudomonadota > Gammaproteobacteria > Lysobacterales > Rhodanobacteraceae > Luteibacter > Luteibacter sp. P1_D3. Next base: position 25,918 of record NZ_JBFUAT010000031.1, read on the forward strand.
GTGCTCTGACGTGACACGCATGCCGCCCATCGCCGTCAGCTTCGCTTTCACTCGCGCAAGCGCGGCTTGCGCACCATCGCCACCGTCGTACAGGGTCCACGTGCGAAAGAAGGCACGCTTATCGTCGATAGCGTCGAGATGGAAGGTCGCGTTTGCCAGGCAGAATGCCTGCGTCTTCGCGGGCGTAAAAGGACCGGGCATCGGACCGGAACCATTGGACGCCTGATACGTCGCCGTGGGCGCAGCGACGCTCATCGGTGCACCGGGCCTGATCTGCCCGAGGAACCGACACAGGTAGTCGCGCATGACCGCTTCACTGGCCGGAGCATGTGGCGGATACGTCGCCTTGATCGATGCGCTATCACGGTCGAGCGCGACCTCTATATCCATAGCGTCTGTGGTTACCGTCTCGACGCTCTTCAGTTCGATCGTGGCGTGGTCGCCGGTGACGACGCCGTCGCTCATGGTCAGCTTCATGTCGCTGGCGATCTTCTTGACCATGCCGAGCGCATCGCGAGCGTTGACGCCGATGCCGTTCGTCCTCGCATCGAACACCAGACCGCTCCCCGGATCGCCTGACATCTGGAATGTCGACGCACAGTCGGCTGCCGCATGCGCAGCACCGAGGGGCAGGATGGAAAGGATCAACGCCGCAGCGACGCCTTGCAACATATGCGTCTGCACGAATGTGCGGGGTATGCGAGTGAACATCGTGCTTTCCCTGTTCCGTGATGATCGACTGGCCACTCAGGGCCGAATGCCGATTGGACAACAGGAAGGAGGCGGAGGCAAGGAACAGGATCCGTGCTTGTCGAATCCCGCTTTGTAGGAGCCGATTCATCGGCGATGGGCGTGTAGCGACGTTGGAGGTTGTCGCTAGCACCCGTTCGCCGATTAATCGGCTCCTACCGAAGCCAGTGCGGTTTAGCCCAACAGGACGCGGTTCATGCGCTGGACGAAGGCGGCCGGATCGGCGAGCTGCGCACCGGCGGTGATCTCGGCCTGCTCCAGGAGCAGCCCGGCGATGTCGCCGGCCTTCGCATCGTCGGTTTCCGCGGCGAGGCGCTTCACCAAAGGGTGCTCGGGGTTGAGCTCGAGCACGGCCTTCGACTCCGGCACATCCTGGCCCGCTTCACGCAACAGGCGGGCCAGATGTGGCGCGAGGTCGAAGTCGGCCAGCGCGAGGCACGACGGTGAGTCGGTCAGACGCGCGGAGACGCGGACGTCACCCACACGATCGCCGAGCAGGCCCTTCGTGCGCTCGATCAGCGGAGCGGCTTCGGCACTGGCCGCTTCCTGCTTCGCCTTGTCGGCTTCGTCGAGCGGGAACTCGCCCTTGGCCACGTTACGCAGGCGCTTGCCGTCGTATTCGGTGAGGTAACCGAGCATCCACTCGTCGACGCGATCGGACATGAGCAGCACTTCGATGCCCTTGGCCTTCAGCGCTTCCAGCTGCGGGCTACCCGCGGCGGCCGCATAGCTGTCCGCGGTGACGTACCAGATCGTGTCCTGGCCTTCGCCCATGCGGCCAATGTAATCGTCGAACGACACGGTCTTCGCCGCACCGTCGCCCTTGGTCGACGCAAAGCGCAGCAGCTTGGCGATGCGATCGCGGTTGGCTGTGTCCTCGACGATGCCTTCCTTCAGCGTGTTGCCGAAGCCGGCGAGGAAGGTGGCGAACTTTTCCGGCTCGTCGCGCGAGACCTTCTCGAGCAGATCCAGGACGCGCTTGGTGCACGCGGCCTTGATGCGCTCGAGCTGGCGGTTCTGCTGGAGGATTTCACGGCTGACGTTCAGCGGCAGATCGTCGGCGTCGACGACGCCGCGCACGAAGCGCAGGTAGTTCGGCAGCAGCTCTTCGGCGGCATCCATAATGAAGACGCGCTTGATATAGAGCTTCAGGCCCTTGCGCTCTTCGCGGCCGCCCATCATCAGGTCGAACGGCGGCTGTTCCGGCACGTAGAGCAAGGTAGTGAAGCTCTGGCTGCCTTCGACGCGGTTATGCGTCCAGGCCAGGGCGTCGTTGAAGTCGTGACCGAGCGCCTTGTAGAAGTTCTGGTATTCCTCGTCCGTGATGTCGCTCTTCGAACGGCTCCACAGGGCCGAGGCCGAGTTGATCGTCTGCCACTCGGTCGGATCGGGCTTGCCGTCTTTCTCGACGGGCATGCGGATCGGGAAGGCGACGTGGTCGGAGTACTTGGTGACGGCGGCCCGGAGCGTCCAGAACTTCAGGAACTCATCCTCGTCGGCCTTCAGGTGCAGGACGACGGTGGTACCGCGCTCGGTGATATTCGCGTCTTCGAGGGTGTACTCGCCCTTGCCGTCGCTCTCCCAGCGCACGCCGGCCTCGGTCGGCTCACCCGCGCGGCGCGTGATGACGGTGACTTTGTCGGCGACGACGAAGGCGGAATAGAAGCCCACGCCGAACTGGCCGATCAGGCGGGCGTCGGCCTTCTGCTCGCCCGAAAGGGCTTCGAGGTAGCGACGGGTGCCCGAGCTGGCGATCGTGCCGATGTTGGCGACGACTTCGTCCTTGCTCATGCCGATACCGTTGTCGCGCACGCTGACGGTGCGCGCGTCCGGATCCCAGGTGATCTGGATGCGGAGTTCCGGGTCGTCGGAGGTCAGGTCGGGGTTGCCGACGGCCTCGAAGCGCAGCTTGTCGCAGGCGTCGGAGGCGTTGGAAATGAGCTCGCGAAGGAAGATTTCCTTGTGCGAGTAGAGGGAATGGGTGACCAGGTGCAGGACCTGGGCGACCTCGGCTTCGAACTTACGTGTTTCCTGGCTCACGGTGCCGTTCCTTCAGGGGTAGACAGCCCCGGATTATGGGGGCGGGCAGGGCCTGAAAAAAGAGCGGCGGCTCTTCTACCGCGCTCGGTAGGAGCCGATTCATCGGCGAAAGGATGCTCGCGACACCCCTGCCCGCTGCCGCGGGATCGCCGATGAATCGGCTCCTACAGGTCCCTCATTCGCCGCTGAAGCGGCTCCCACATTCCCCTTTATCGGGCGGCCTGGAGGGCGGCGATGCGCTGCTCGATCGGCGGATGGCTCATGAACAGGCGCTTGAAGCCGCTGGCGAGGTGGCCGGAGATGCCGAAGGCCTGGATGGTCTGCGGCAGGCTGGTGTCGCCGTGGTTGGCGGACAGGCGCTGCAGGGCAGAGATCATGGCGGCGCGGCCGGCCAGGTTGGCACCGGCCGCATCCGCACGGAATTCGCGCCAACGGGAGAACCAGGAAACGATGATCGAGGCGAACAGGCCGAAGACGATCTGCAGGACCATGACCACCACGAAGTAGCCGATGCCGCCCTCGCCGTCGCGCTCGCGGCCGCCGCTCATCCAGCTGTCGACCACCCGGCCGACCACCCGGGCCAGCACGATCACCAGCGTGTTGAGCACGCCCTGGATCAGGGTGAGCGTGACCATATCGCCGTTGGCGACGTGGCCGATTTCGTGGCCGAGGACCGCCGACACCTGTTCACGGTCCATCTGCTGAAGCAGGCCGCTGCTGACCGCCACGAGGGCGTTGTTGCGCGACATGCCGGTGGCGAACGCGTTCATTTCCGGGGCGTCGTAGACCGCCACCTCAGGCATGCCGATGCCTGCCTTTTCGGCGTGGCGGCGCACGGTGTCGACCAGCCAGCGCTCGGTTTCGTTGGTCGGCTGGGTGATCACCTTGGCGCCGGTGGTCCACTTCGCCATCCACTTGGAGATGGCCAGCGAGATGAACGCGCCGCCCATGCCGAAGACCGAGGCGAAGACAATCAGGCCCGACAGGCCCATGCCACGCTGGGCGGCCCACTGATCGATGCCGAGGACGCGGCAGACGATGGTGAGGAGGAGAACGACCGCGAGGTTGGTCGCGATGAAGAGCCCGATTCGTTTGAACATGTCTTTTTCTCTCACGGCGGCTGTCTGTTTGGCGCCGCCTCATGCGTGAGTTTTCGGGGCGAACGCCTGTGATTCAATCCCCGCAGACCGCGTCGTTCATGGGATGGCGCCCCAGCGCGCTTCGGCGACCGACGGCATCGCCTACACTGTCGCCCTCGCGTCATGCACGCCGTGAGAAACGTCTCAACTCGTGTCCTTTGTCATCCCTATGAGCTATCGCGGACGGTTCGCCCCGTCACCCACCGGTGCCCTGCACTTCGGCTCACTGGTCGCCGCGGTGGGCAGCTGGATGGTCGCCCGTCATGCCGACGGCGAGTGGGTGGTCCGCATCGAGGACATCGACCCGCCGCGCGAGGTTGCCGGGTCGGCCGCATCGATCCTGGCCGCTCTTGACGACTTCGGCCTGCCCCCGGACGGCCCGGTGATTTACCAGTCCACGCGTGGCGACGCCTATGAAGTGGCCTTTGAACGGCTCAAGGCGTCAGGTCACGTCTTCCCTTGCTGGTGCAGCCGAGCCGACCTGGCCGTCCACGGCGGCCTGCACCGTCATGGCCAGTGCGTTGCCGCGCCCGATCCCATCCGACCGCCGGCATGGCGTCTGCGAACGCCGGACGAGACGATCCACTGGCACGACGACCTACAGGGTCCCCAGGCCGAAAACCTGCTCGACGTCGCCGGCGACTTCGTGATCCGCCGCGTGGAAGGCTTCTGGGCCTACCAGCTCGCCTGCGTGGTCGACGACGGCGCACAGGCCATCACCCACGTGGTGCGCGGTGCCGACCTGCTCGATTCGACGGCCCGGCAGATCTATCTCCAGCGACTGCTGGGCCTGCCGACAACCGGCTATCTTCACCTTCCCCTGGTACTGGATGCGGACGGCCGAAAGCTTTCCAAATCGGCCGCCGCCCTGCCCGTGGACCCTGCCGATCCCCTGCCCGCCCTACGGCTGGCGCTGGAACGGCTCGGCCTGGCAGCGCCGATCGGGCCGGCCACCCCGCGTGATCTGCTTCACGCCGCGCTGAATGAATTCAAGCCTGCGTCGCTCCGCCGCAGTAGTCTTGCGGGCATGGGGGAGCTATAACAATCGTTTGCCCGCGCAGCGGGCCACTACGGGAAACGGGCGAGGATGAAGCAAGGCATTACGCAACGCACGGCACTGGTGACCGGCGGCACGGGCGGCATCGGTACGGCGATCGTGCGCTACCTTGCGCGTCAGGGCCATCGCGTCGCGACCAACTACCGCGATGAGGCCAAGGCCGCCGCCTGGCGGGAAGACATGATCCGCGACGGCATCGACGTCGTCATGGTGCCCGGCGACGTGGCCGACCCAGCCTCGGCCGCGGCCATGGTGCGCAGCATCGAGGATCTCGCCGGCCCGATCGAGATCCTCATCAACAACGCCGGCATCACCCGTGACACCACGTTCCACAAGATGGACTTCCAGCAATGGACGGACGTGGTCAACACCAATCTCAACGCCGTCTTCAACGTGACCCGCCCGGTGATCGAGGGGATGCGCTCGCGCCAGTGGGGCCGCATCGTCCAGATCAGTTCGATCAACGGTCAGAAAGGGCAATACGGCCAGGCCAACTACGCGGCGGCGAAGGCCGGCATGCATGGCTTCACCATCTCGCTGGCCCAGGAGAACGCGCGCTTCGGCATCACCGTCAACACGGTCTCGCCGGGCTACGTCGGCACCGACCTGGTCATGGCCGTCCCGGAAGATATTCGCGCAAAGATCATTGCGCAGATCCCCGTGGGCCGTCTCGGCCGTCCGGAAGAAATCGCCCACGCGGTGGCTTTCCTGACCAGCGAGGATTCGAGCTGGATCACCGGCTCGAATCTCGCCATCAACGGTGGCCACTACATGGGCTGGTGAGCCCGATCAGGCTGCCAGCTTCAGAGCCGAAGCTCGTCGACCGTCTTCGGTTCGTGGATCGCCACCTTGTTGTGGTGCGCGCGAAATTTCGCCATGACCTTGTATGCGATCCGGCGCGCACGCATCACCGAGCCCAGTGGGCGATGCGCCGCGATACCGTGCCAGGGACTGAACGCGAGCCCGTCGTCGATCGCAAGCCGCCGTGTTTCATTCCACGCCGGCTGCGCCGGCACGACGAGGCGCGCCACGTCGATATAGGGACTCTTCTCTTCCGGCCACGGCACGGACGCATCTTCGATCGGCATGGTCTCCAGATCCGTGCAGAACTGCACGCGCACGTCCCACTCCCCGCCCTCACGCGCGAAGTGCTCGATCATCGCGTCACGCAGGCCATTGGGTTTGCCATTGACGTTGAGCTCGGCGTTGGTCAACGCCGTGAGATTGGCCGAGCGCGGCGCCATGGACACCTTCACGACATACTCGCCGAAGCGCAGCGGTGCCTGGCTGAAATAGCTGTCACCCAGCGGGTTCGTTTCCGGCTGGCCACCGAGGGCGAGCAAGGTGGAACTCTTGCCTCCGAAGGCTTCGACCAGGCGTTCGGTGCCGCGTAACACGGCGGAAAGCGCCTTCTTCGCACCTTCCGCGCGATCCGTCGTCGCCGCGACCAGCTTGAGCGTGCCCGCGAATTTCTTCGCGGTCGGCGCAGAGAACGCCGGCCCGTTCACCATCACGAAATCCTGCGTCGTATCGCCTTCACTGCCCGGAAGACGGTCGCCTTCGACACCGAAGATCTTTACCGCCATCCCACGCGGCGTCGACACACTGTCATCGAGGATGTCGCCCGGTACCGTCGACAGGCGCATGGCCACGCCGTAGCGCCCTGCCCTGGCGAAGATACCCTGCGCGAGCTCGCGCGGAAGGTCGTCGGGAACGATCAGCTCGCCCGTGAGCAGCGCATGGCTCTTCGCGTGAACCGATCGATGTGCGTGCTTCTCGTGCTCGAGCGTGGTCTGGTTGATGCCGGTCAGCGTCTCGATCAGTTGCTCGGCCGTCTCGGCCTCATCGGGCTCGACGTGCTCGAGGGATTCGTCGAAACGAATCGGCGGCGGGCTCAGGGAGAGGGGCATGAGGATCTCGGCGGCTGGATGACGTTTGATCGTGCAACCGCCGTCGTGAAGGGGGCGTCCCTGCCCCCTGTTTCACCGGTGTTACATCAGCTTGTAGCTGAACGTGAGATTCCATCGCACGTCGCGGTTATTGCTCTCCGGCGGTTTGTCGCCCGTCGGTTGCGCGAGCGCGAAATCCACCGTGTAGTGCTTGTTGTCGGAAAGCCGCAGGCCGACCGCCGCCGAGTCGAGCTTGTCGATCAAGGGCCTCGCACCGTTGAGGTAGACGCGGGCCGACTGGTAAGCCACGTACGGCACGATCGATTTCACCCAGCGCGTACCCGAGACGAAAGCCCGGTTCACCTCCAGCGATGCCGCCCAACCGCTGTCGCCTGCCGCATCACCGGGATCGTAAGCATAAGCAAAGCTCGGACCGCCGAAGTTGATCTGCTCGGTCGATGGCAAGGCGTTGTCGCTGTATTGGCCGGTGGCGCGAATCACCGTGCCGATCTTGTGCGCCCACTGCTCGGACCACGCCAGGTTCATGGTGTAGCGAGTGAAGTCGATATCGGGCATGGCGACGGCGAGCGAGCCGCCGAGATTCGTCGACACGCGCGAGCTGGCACCGAAACTGTCGAACCCGTGCGCGACGGCGAAGCTGAACTGCTCCGTGCGTTTTTCGGTGGCTTTCAGCCACGACAACTCCGCGTTGAGCACACGGACGCTGGAGCGCAGCGAGATCATCGCACCCGTGTCGACGTTGCGATAACGGTCGTCCTGTGTAGACGCATACATGCTCATGGTCAGGTTCAGCCGCTTGCTGTTGGTCAGCAGCAGCGGATAGATGGCCGTCAGCGCGAGCCGCTCCTGGGAGAGGCGATGATCGAGATACGAGGGCAACTCGTCATCGGTATCGGGACTGCCCCAGTAATGACTGCCGTCGACGCGACCTTGCCAACCCTGCGAACCGATCGGCTCGACCCAGGCCGCGGAATAGAGGCGCTGGCCGCCACCGTTCGGAAACAGCGTGGAGACACTCAGTTGTTCGCCCAAAGGCGTTGCACCGTTCTCCAACGCCGTGAAGACACCTTGCGCGCCCGGATGGTTGAGATCCATGCCGTAGCTGGCGTCGTAGCGTTGACGGGTAATGTTCAGATCCAGTGTCGTCGCACCGTCCGTGGTGGTGGGCGGAGGTACGTTCGCGGCGACCTTGGCGCCCGGCAACTCGCCAAGCAATTGCGTGTAACGTTCGAACGTGGCCTGTCGCAAGGGCCGCTCATCCACGATGTGCGCCGCCATCGCGCGGATGCGCCCTTCGAGGTTGCCCGCATCGCCACGCACGGTCAGACCGGAGACGTAGCCCTCGACAACCGTCACACGCACAACCCCATCGGTGAAGGTCTGGCCGGGGATGAAAGCGAACGACAGCGCGTATCCCTTTTTCTTGTACATCGCCGTGACGCTGTCCGCCGCCGCGACGAGCTGGCGAACACTCGTATCCTTGCCCCGCATCGGCGCGAAGACGGCGGCGACATCGGCGAAAGGAATGGACCGCACGCCGACGACATCGAAACGCGTCGGCGTCAGGTGACTGGCAAGCAGCGCCTCGAGGGCCTGGTTGGGCGCCTGCACGTTGACCGTGACCGAAGGCGCCTCCTTGGGCGTTTCCGTTCGCGGCAGTGTCTGGAGTGGATTGGCCGGCGCACGGACCTGCGCCTGGGTGGAACACACGACGGTCATGCCTAGCAGGCAGCCGAGCCATCGATTCATCTAAACCCCCTGCGAACGATGACTTACCCGCTGCCCAACGAAGCGCGGGCGGTGTAGGACACCGCCCGCGCCGATCGTTTTACAAGCCGTTGTTACCCTTGCCGAGGTTCTTCAGGCGACCGAGCAGGCTGCTCACCGGATCCGCACCGGCACCGCTGTTGGCACCCGTCCCCGTGGTCGACGAAAGCCCCGTCGCGGATGCGACGTTGTTGACGACCGTATTGAGTGTGGTCGTCACCGGCGCGATGGTCGGGCTGCTGACCACACTGCCGACGCCTGCACCGACCTTGGTCAGCGTGTCGGCCACCGGATTGGTGATCGGGGCAAGCCCACCGAGGCCACCGGTACCCAGTGCGGCGACCGGTGCCGCGGCACTGTCGATCAGCGCAGGCACGCCAGCAAGCGTGTTCGAAATCGGCGACGCGCTGCTCGGACCGGCCGTTCCAGGACCGTGAGTCAAGGTGTTGCTCGCGACGTTGAGCGTGCCACCGACGCCGGTCAGCGCGCCACCCAGCGGCTGCGAGAGCCCACCCAGCGCACCGGGTGCCGCATTGTTCGACACCGCCGACCCCAGCGAGGTCACACCCTGGCTGACGCCACCGGCCAGGCCACCTGCGGCCAGCCCCGTCGAAGCGACGAGATTGCCGGACGAAACCGGCGAGGCACTGCTACCGATCGAGGTAGCCAGCGGCGTCACGACCGTGCTGACCAACTGCGTCAGCGTATTCGCCTGCGACGAGCCGAGCGCGCCACCGAGCTGCGTGCCCAGTTGCACCACACCGCCGCCGGCGGTCTGCACGACATCGGCTACCGTCGCCGTGATCGGGCTGATCGGTGTATTCGCGCCTACGGTGTCAACGCCTGCACCAAGATCCTGCACGGCGTTACCCGCACCGATGACGACGTTATCCAGGCTACCCGTGGTGACGCCCACCGGGTTGGCCGTATTGCCGATCTGACCGAGACCGCCGGATACGCCGCTGCCGAGCGACGTGACCGCGCCGCCGAGGTCGTCGACCGTGTTGCCAAGGGCGTTAGTCAGGCCCGACGTGCCGCCGAGTACGGTTACCGAAGGCAGTTGCGTGCCGATCCCCGAGATCGTCCCACCCAGCGAGGACACGATATTGCCGGCGCCGGTCGCGATTGCGCCAACCGCGTTGCTTGCTGCCGCTGTGCCCGTGCCACCGCCTGTGCCACCGCCCGTGCCGCCGCCACCGGTGCCACCACCGCCTGTTCCGCCGCCACCCGTTCCACCGCCGCCGGTACCGCCACCGTCACCACCGTCACCACCGCCGGTGCCACCGGTACCGCCGCCGGTACCACCCGTACCACCGCCGGTGCCGCCCGTACCGCCACCCGTGCCGCCACCGGTGCCGCCGGTGCCGCCGCTATCCCCGCCGCCCGTGCCGCCACCGCCACCGGTGTCGCCGGAGCCGCCCGCACCGCCCGGATTGACCGTGCCCGAGGAACCGCCGCCGGATCGCKTCGAACCGTGCCCGCTGCAGGCCGTCATGGAGACCGACGCAGCCAGGATGCAGCTGACCAGAAGAGTACGGGTGAAGACCTTGCTGAACTTGAGTTCGCTCACGACTCACTCCTCGAACGCATGGCGTTCTGGGTAGTGCCCCCTGCCTGTGGGAGCGATACATCGAATGTGACCCACGTCACAACCGTGGATCCATCAAACGCCTGCAAACCCCGTGTCAGTACGCAAAAGTGGCAGCTAGGTAGGAATACGTAGAGCAGATTCGGCCATCTGTTCAGACGCGTCGTGAGTGTGTGAGCTTGGATCGAACGAAGTGCGAAAACTGCGTGTATAGCGCGTTTTTGTTCGATTTTGTGGGAGCCGATTCATCGGCGAATAGTAAATAAACCCGCTGCGCAGCAGCGCTCCTCCCAGGTTGCTGGCCTCATCTCCCATCGAAGGGAGAGCATCGCCGATGAATCGGCTCCTACCAAAGCTGAAAAATCGGACTGCGTGAAACGCAAAACGCCCCGGCGGGACCGGGGCGTTTCTTGTGGCTCGGAACCTGAGCGGTTCAGTGCACGGTGAACAGCTTGTCGAAGCCGGCGATGCGCAAGGTATTACGCAGGTCGGCGCTGGCGTTGACGATGCGGATCTCGGCGCGATCGCCACCGGCGTGTTCGCGCAGGAGCATCAGCATGCCCAGCGCGGAGCTGTCCATGCCGGTGACCTGTTCCAGGTCCAGCACGTAGCTGCGCGAGGCGGCGACGTCGCCCAGGCAGGCATCGTGGAAGGCACGATGGATGGAGAAATCGAAGCGCTCGCCCAGATGAAGGGTCAGGCAGCCGTGCTCGGTGTCGTGGTGAACGTTGATGGCCATGCGGTCTTCCCTTAAAACAGGTCGATGTCGCCAGCAGCCATGGACTGCTGGAGGGCGGGGCCACGCGAACGCAGGCGGGCACGTTCACGCTGCTCGGCCAGGCGCGAGCGGACGCGCTGGGCACGGGCGCCGAGCTCGGCCGGATCGGCCGGGGCGCAGGCCAGTTCTTCGATGTCGCGCGTGCAGTCGGCAGTGATCTCCTGCAGCTCGACCAGGCGCGAGCGCGTCTGATGCAGCAGCTGGCTGAGGATGTCTTCGAACTGCAGCGAACGGATCGTGGTGGACACGTCGTTGCCGAGGCCGCGATTGATCGAGGCGGCTTCGTCGGCGGCAGCGCTGGTGCGTGCGTTGGACTCGGTGATGGTCGACATCATGCGATCGATGTCGCCCTTCGCCGACAGCGCGACGTTCATGTCCTGCGAGGCCATATGGCCGACCAGCTCGCGAAGCTGCTCCATTGCGGTGCGCGAACGCTCCACGTGGGTACCGATCTTCTCGTTGAACTGGTTGCTGTGCTGGGCGAGGTTGCGGATTTCGCCAGCGACCACGGCGAAGCCGCGGCCGGACTCACCGGCACGCGCCGCTTCGATCGCAGCGTTGAGCGCGAGCAGGTTGGTCTCTTCGGCAATCGTGTTGACGTTCTTCAGCAGCGCGAACACGGCGTCCATTTCCTTGGCCATGCCGTCGATGCGGTAGACGATGCGCAGGCTCTCACGCGACAGCTGGACAATCAGGCCGACGAAGTGTTCGAGCAGACCCGCGGTGCGCGAGGCGAAGTCCTGCACGGAGATGCCGTTGCCACCGCTCTCGATGATCTCGCTGAGCAGCTTCTGCTGCTTGCCGGTCTTGTGCGACAGGCCGTTGAAGCCACCGCCGAGTTCGGCGACGGCGTCACGCAGCAGATCCAGCGCCTGGTGCAGTTCCCGGCTGGCGTGGCCGAGTTCGTCGACAATGGCGCTGCGGACGTCTTCCATCGCCTCACGTACCGAGGCTTCGTCCGAAGACGGCGAGTGCAGCACCACCTCCACGTCCGGCAGCGCGGCCGGGCGCAGGCTGATCGCGATCCAGGTCGCGGTCAGGAGTGCCACCACGACCGGGGCGACCCAGGCCGAATGGAACACCAGCACGAGGACCAGGGCGATGGCACTGGCGGCAAAGCCGATGCTTCGTTCGTTCTTGGGGATAAGCATGATGACGTCTCGCTATCAGGTGCCGACGCGCGAGGCGGCGGCGGAAACAGGTGTATGGGCGAGCGCGAGCAAGCGCGCAGCGATCGCGTCGAGCGGAAGCATTTCGTTGGCGGCACCGGCTTTCCAGGCGGCGCCAGGCATACCCCAGACCACCGAGCTGGCTTCGTCCTGGACCAGGGTGGGTGCACCGATTTCTTTCAGCTCGCCCAGGCCACGGGCGCCGTCGTCACCCATGCCGGTGAGCAGCACGCCGATGGTGGCGGCGCCGACGCTGGCGACCATGGAACGGAACAGCACGTCGACGGCAGGCTTGTGGCGGTTGACCGGCGGACCATCGTGCAGACGGCAGACGTGCTTGGCGCCGTCCCACATGACCAGCAGGTGCTGGCTGCCGGGGGCGATATACGCGTGACCGGCCTGGATGGGCTGGCCGTCGCGGGCTTCCATCACGCGCATGGCGGAACAGGAATCCATGCGTGCGGCGAAGGGGCCGCTGAAAGCCGCGGGAATGTGCTGGGTAATGACGATCGGCGGCGCCGTGGGCGGCATCGCTTCGAGCACCACGCGGATGGCTTCGGTGCCACCCGTGGACGCGCCGATGGCGATGATGCGCGTGCCACCGCGCGTGCCGGGCGTCTGGGCGAGCGGCAGGACGGCGTCAGCGGAGAGGCGCGGGGCGACGTCCAGCTTGCTGACCGCTGCGCGCTCACGCGGCTTGGCGCCCGCGGCGAGGCGGACCTTCGCGCAGATCTCCGGCGCGTGGTCCATGAAGGTGTTGGCGAGATCGGCGGGCGGCTTGGTGAAGAAATCCACCGCGCCCAGTTCGAGCGCGCGCAGGGTCACGTCCGCGCCGCGCTCGGTCAGCGTCGAGACCATCACCACCGGCATCGGACGCAGGCGCATCAGGTTGTCGAGGAAGGTCAGGCCGTCCATGCGCGGCATCTCGACGTCCAGCGTGAGCACGTCGGGATTGAGCAGCTTGATCTTATCGCGGGCGATCAGCGGATCCGCGGCCGTGCCGACCACCTCGATGCCCGGATCGGACTCGAGCATGGTCGTCAGGACCTTTCGGACCAGGGCCGAATCGTCGACGATGAGGACGCGTACTTTCTGCATGGGCGCTTGCGACTCGGGTAGCTGGATGGTGGAAGGCGATACTGCCGACGACGTGCGTCAGAACAGTTCCACCTCTCCCTTTATCGGATCGTCGGCCAATCGCTTGAGGTATCGTTTCTCGCGATCGGCCAGATTGTTGCCGTGCGTGGCGCGCAACTGGCGCACGCGCACCTTGCCACTGACCGGAAAGAACTGGACCTGGCGCGGGTAGATGTCACCCACGTCGGCCGCGCAGAGCTTCAGGTTCTCGGTCGCGATGTAGCGCTGGACGAAGGTGATGTTGCGCTGGCCGATGTCGGTCATCGTCGCCAGCACGCGGCCACCGCCGAAAATCTTCACTTCCAGATCGTCGCGACGGCCGCCGGCCTTGAGGATCGCGTTGATCAGCTGCTCCATCGCGTCGTTGCCGTAGCGCGCCGCGCGGCCGACCGTCGAGGTCCAGCTGTCGCGCTCGCCGGCCGGCTCCGGCAGCATGAAATGGTTCATCCCGCCGATACGACGCCGTGCGTCGCGAACACACGCAGACACACAGGAGCCGAGCACCGTGGAAATCATCTCTTCCTGGGTACTCACGTAATACTCGCCCGGAAGAATCTTTACCGTGACCACTTCCTGGGCGGGATCCCAGAAGCGGCGAACGTGCTCGAATCCCGGCAGCACGCTCTTCGGATCGAAGCCGATGAACGTCCTCGGCTGCGCGACGAACGTGTCGCTCATGTGCGTTTCCGGTAGACCGTGCGGCCGATCAGATCGAAGTCCTCGGACAGTCCGTACATGGACTCCGAGTGCCCCAGGAACAGATAGCCGTGGCTTTCCAGCATGCCGGCGTAACGGGAGAACAACCGCTGTTTGGTCGGCTTGTCGAAATAGATGACCACGTTGCGGCAGAAGATCGCGTCGAACTTGCCCTGCATCGGCCATTCGTGGAGCAAGTTCAGCGGCTGGATGGCGACCAGCTCGCGCAGGCGCGGGTGTACCTGCACGTAGCCATCGAACGAACCTTCGCCACGCAGGAACCAACGCTTGCGCCGCGCATCGCTTACGCCACCCAGGCGATCCACCGGGTACACACCCTTGCGCGCCGCCTCGAGTGCTTGTGGCGACAAGTCGGTAGCGAGGATCTTCGCGTCGATCTGGATGCCGGTGCGCTCGATGGCCTCGGCCAGCACCATCGCGATGGCGTACGGCTCTTCGCCGGTGGAGCAACCCGCCGACCAGATCCGCAGCCGACCACCGCCGCGCTTCTCCGCCAGCCAGCGCGGGAGCAGCTCGTCGATGAGCATGTCGTAGTGGTGCATCTCGCGGAAGAACGAGGTGACATTGGTGCTGATGCAGCTGGCCAGTTCACCGAGTTCCGCTTCGGGATCGCGGCGCAGCAGGTCGCAATACGCCTCGAAGCCCGAGAGGTTCAGGGCACGCAGGCGGCGCAGCAAACGGCCCTGGACCAGCTGCCGTTTGTGATCGCCCAGCGAGATGCCGCAGTGCTGCAACACGAACTCACGCAGGAAGCCGAACTCTTTTTCGCCGAGATTCGGTCCCGTCGCGCCCGCCAGCCCGACGGCATCGCCGTTGTTGACGAGCKCATTCATCGATCAGAACTCCTTCCACACACCGGCGTCGGCGGCCGACTCGACCGGACGCGGGGCGCGCGGTGCCGGCGTGCTACGCACGGCGGCGAAGACGGTTTCCATCTCTTCGCGGGCGGCATCCTTGCGCGGCGCCTTGGCGGCGGGCGCGTTCGATGCGTGGCCGGCGATCTGGAAGAACGACACCTGGCGGCTGAGTTCGTTGGCCTGCTCGTGCATGGCACGGGCGGCAGCGGCCGACTCTTCCACCAGCGCGGCGTTCTGCTGGGTCATCTCGTCCATCTGCAGCACGGCGTGGTTGACCTGGTCGATACCGGCCGACTGCTCGGAGCTGGCAGCAGCGATCTCGGCGACGATGTCGGTCACCTTCTTCACGCTCTCGACGATCTCGGCGAGCGCCTTGCCCGACTGGTCGACCAGCTCGGAACCGGCCTTGACCTTGCTCGCGCTGTCATTGATCAGACCCTTGATTTCCTTCGCCGCACCGGCCGAACGCTGGGCCAGGTTACGCACTTCGGTCGCGACCACGGCGAAGCCGCGGCCCTGCTCGCCCGCACGCGCCGCTTCCACCGCCGCATTGAGCGCGAGCAGGTTGGTCTGGAACGCGATCTCGTCGATCAGGCTGACGATGTCGGAAATCTTCTTGCTGGAGCTGTTGATCTCGCGCATGGCGACGACCGTCTGCGCGACGACTTCGCCACCGCGCTCGGCCTGCTCGCGGGCACCGCGGGCCAGCTGGTTGGCGTGGCTGGCGTTCTCAGCATTCTGCTTCACGGTGGAGGTCATTTCTTCCATCGACGAGGCGGTCTCTTCCAGGCTGGACGCCTGTTCCTGCGTACGCTGCGAGAGGTCGTCGTTGCCGCGCGAGATCTGCTGCGCCGCCGTGCTGACCGAACCCGAACCGTGGCGTACTTCGCCGACGATGGCGCTGAGGCGCTCGTCCATGGCGCGGAACGCTTCCTGCAGCTGGCCGAGTTCGTCCGAGCGCGTGACCTGGATATCGTGGCCGAGCTTGCCCTCGGCGATCTGGTGCGCGACAGACACGGTGTGCGACAGCGTGCGGATGATGGAGCGGACGACGAGGACGCCGATCAGCAGGCAGATGAACAGGCCGACGGCCAGCGAACCGATGCTGAGCGCGCGGACGGTCTTGTACTGGGCCGATTCCTTCTCGTAGATCGCGGCCGCTTCATCGCGCTTGGCTTCGATCAGCTTGCCGAGCTGGGTCTGGCGATCCATCAGGAGCGGGCGGACCTGCAGTTCAAGCACGTCGCTGGAACCTTCGTCGCCCTGGTTCAGGGCGTCGATCATGTCGGCCTTGGCCTGCTCGTAATCGGTGTTGGTGGACTGCCACTTGTCGTAGAGCTTCTTGACGTCGGCGGACATCGGCAGCTTCACGAAGTCGGCCTTCAGCTTGACCATCTCGTCCTGGTACTTCTGGAATTCGGCGACCTTCTGCTTGACCTGGTCCTTGTTGCTGACCTTGGTAGCGGCCTCGCCCAGCACGACGAAGGACATCAGCGAATCGGTGTTCACGCGGCTCAGCATCTCGGTCGGAGCAAGCTCCTCCTCATAGATCTGGCGCATGCCTTCGTTCTGGAAGTGCATCGCACCCAGGCCGACAGCGGCGCCGCCCAGGAGCATGAGCGTGAGCAGGCCGAGCACGCCGTAGAGGCGGCCACGAACGGTCAGGGCGGGGACTTTGAACTTGAACTTCTTCATCACGGTTCCAATCGGCAAAGTGCGGCAAGGACTAACCGGGTATCAGGCGACGGCTTTGACATCCGTGGAAGCCAACGCGGCCTCCAGCATCTGCGCATCCTGCGGCTGTAACAGGCGATCCACGTCGAGCAGCAGAACCATGCGCTCGGCGACGGACGTGAGTCCCTTCAAATATTCGGTATCGACGGTGGTGCCCATGTCGGGCACCGGACGAACGTCGCCCGGGGCGACCTCGACCACGTCGGAGACGGCATCGACCACGACGCCGAACTGGCGGCCGTTGACCATCACGATGACCGTGACGGTGGTGGCCGTGTATTCCTCGCGCGCCAGACCGAAGCGCAGGCGTAGATCGAGCACGGGGACGATGGCGCCGCGCAGGTTGAGCACGCCGAGGACGTAGCCGGGTGCCTGGGGAATGCGGGTCACCGGCGTCCAGCCGCGAATCTCGCGGACGGCGAGGATGTCGACGCCGTATTCCTCGTTACCGAGGTTCACGGTGAGGTACTGCGCGGCCTCTTCAGGCACGGCGGAGGCAGAGCTGGCTTGCTGGTTCATGTCGTTCCCACGGCGGATCGGTTCGGCGGTTCGGGACCCCTTCCCTTGGGGTATCGGCCGTCGCGGTGGGTTCTTGAGGGCGAAATACGCTTTTAAGGTAGGAGCCGATTCATCGGCGAAGGGTGCTCGCTGCAGCCTGATGGGTGCTGCGGCGGGCTGGCCCGCTGGCGCGGGGTCGCCGATGAAATCGGCTCCTACCTAGCCTGAGCGGACGCGGCAGGCTGGCCCGCTGGCGCGGGATCGCCGATGAATCGGCTCCTACCCGAGCCGGGGCGGCTATCAGGCGGCTTTGCGGCGCGCCTGCATGCGGACCAGGCCGGTCACGTCGGCGATCAGCGCCACCGAGCCGTCGGCCAGGATGGTCGCGCCGGAAATGCCCGTGACGCGGCGGTAGTTGGCTTCGAGCGACTTCACGACCGCCTGCTGCTGGCCGATCAGTTCGTCGACGAACAGGCCGATGCGGGTGCCCTCGCCTTCCACCACGATGACGATGCCCTCGTCCACCGCGCGGCGCTGCCCGGCACAGCCGAACACGTCGAACAGGCGCACGATCGGCAGCCAGTTGTCGCGGAAGCGGAACAGCTCGCCACCGCCGGCCACGCTGCGGACGGTGTCCGGCTTGACCTGCACCGACTCGATGATGGACACGAGCGGCACGATGTAGATTTCCTCACCCACCGCGGCGGTAAGGCCGTCGATGATCGCCAGCGTCAGCGGCAAGGTGATGGTGAAGGTGGTGCCATTGCCCTGCACGCTTCGGATGGCGACCGTGCCGCCCAGGTCCATGACGTTGCGACGGACCACGTCCATGCCCACGCCACGGCCGGAAAGGTCGGTGGTCGCGGCGGCGGTGGAGAAGCCCGCTTCGAAGATGAGATCGGCCACGGCCTCGTCGGACATACCCTCGCCCGTGGCGATGATGCCGCGCTGGATGGCCTTGGCCACGATCGCGTCGCGATTGAGGCCCGCGCCATTGTCGGCGACTTCGACGACGATGCTGCCACCACGATGGAAGGCTTCCAGGCGAAGCGTGCCGGTGTCGCCCTTGCCTGCGGCGAGGCGCTTGTCCGGCATTTCCAGACCATGATCGATGGCGTTGCGGACCAGATGGACCAGCGGATCGCCGATCTTCTCGAGCACGGTCTTGTCCAGCTCGGTGGTCTCGCCGCGCATGTCGAGCACGACCTTCTTGTCGAGCTTCTGTGCCAGGTCGCGGACCAGGCGTGGGAAGCGATTGAACACCGTGCTGATCGGCAGCATGCGGATGCTCATGACGCTTTCCTGCAGCTCGCGCGTGTGGCGTCCGAGCTGGGCCAGGCCGTGGCGCAGCATTTCCAGCTGCGACGCGTCCACGCCGTCGTTGAACTGGCTGAGCATCGACTGGGTGATGACCAGCTCGCCGACGAGGTTGATCAGAGTGTCGATCTTTTCGATGCCGACGCGGACCGAGCTCGACTCGCTATTGGCAGCGGGATCGCGCACGGCGCGCGACGCGGCAGCAGCCGCCGGTGCAGCGGCCACAACCTCGGCCACCGGGGCGGGCGCGGCGATGCGCGGCGTCACGGTCAGGTCGCAGTCGCCATCGACCCAGTCGAACACGCCTTCGACGGCGGCGCGCTTGGCGCCGGCATCGAGGCGGAGCGTCCAACCGAGGTAGGACGACTCGGCGTCCATATCGGCCAGCGCGGGAAGTTTGCTGGCATCGCAGGTGACCGCGAGCGGACCGAGGGCCTCGAGTTCGCGGAACATGCGGGCCGGATCGTTACCGGACTTCAGCAGGTAGTCGAAGGGACGGAAGGCGATGTCCCAGCCTTCGATCGCTTCGACCGGAGCGGCAGCCTTCGCGACAGCTACCGGAGCGACCGCGTTGCCCGAGACCATCGCCGACAGCTCGGCCAGGAGGGCCTGGCTTTCCGCCGTGGCGGCCGGCTGGCCGGTCATCGACAGGGAAAGCATGTCGCGCACGGTGTCACCCGAACGCAGCAGCAGTTCTACTACGGCCTTTTCCATCGGACGGCGGCCGCTGCGGACCTCGTCCATCAGGTTTTCGGCGACGTGGGTGAAGGCAGCGACATCGGTGAAACCGAAGGTGGCCGCGCCGCCCTTGATCGAATGGGCGGCGCGGAACACCACGTTGATCAGTTCCGGATCCTCGGCGCCCTCGTCCAGGGCGAGCAGGGCCTGCTCCATGGCGTCGAGACCATCGAGGCTCTCCTCGTAAAACGCCTTGTGGAATTGCGCCAGATCGACTTTGGACATGGGGAGACCCTGGAATTACCGGAACACTAAAGTGGAAACAGACGCGGCTGGGATCAGCCGAGGACGCGGTTGACCGTCGCCAGGAGCTGGTCCGGATCGAACGGCTTGACCAGCCAGCCGGTCGCGCCGGCCGCCTTGCCTTCCATCTTCTTTTCCGGGTTCGATTCGGTGGTGAGCATCAGAATGGGGATACCGCGGTAGTCCGCACGGGTGCGGATCTCGCGAACCATCGTGATGCCGTCCATCACCGGCATGTTCACGTCAGCCAGGATCAGGTCGAACTTGTGGACAGCTGCCGAATCGAGTGCCGCCTGGCCGTTATCGGCCTCCTCGACATCGTGACCGGCACCGCGAAGGGTGAAAGCCACCATGCTGCGCATGGAAGCCGAGTCGTCTACCGCAAGAATCTTAGCCATCGGAGCACCTTCAGTTCACGCCGGCGCGAGCCGGCAGTTCAATCAATGAGTTGAGGCCGAGCACGGCCACGCCGCGCTGCAGGCTGTCGCTGGCACCGGTCCAGGTCACGGAAAGCCCGGCCGCACGCGCATCGCGGGAAAACGCCGCGAGCAGCTGCAGGGCCGCCGTATCCACCTGGGCCACCGCCGTACCGTCAAGTTCGACGGCGTCGCCGGCGGCAAGCGCCTTGAGCAGGGTATCGCGCAAGGCCGGGGCCGCGGCAATACGCAGGTCCGCGTCGAGCGCCAGGGGCGCCAACGTTGCGTCTTTGGAGGATTTCTTCGCCATCGTCCGTACCGGTTCGGCCCTGGGCGCGTGTCGCCCGGGGGTTCGTTCGATGGTCTTATCGGCCTTGGGGGGGAAAGCTTTAGGGGGTGGTGCCAATTCGATGATGGTCCGAGCAAGACGTTCCCTATACATACGGGTGTCGAGTCGCTACTCGTAGACCCTTGATGCACTTAGGACTTTTGCAAACGTGCTCCAACTCGGACTAGTAACCTTCCCGTCACCGCTGGCCTTGGCGTACTGATCTGAGGATCTGGTCCAGGCAGCCATGGCGGACAGAAAGCTTGCCAGATCCGGGTTTTCCCACTCGTCCGAGTTGAGTGCGAGATCTTCGATCAACGCGTCAACGAAGTCCGCGAAATGGTCTTTGGTTTCTATATCCATGAATTGATCAAAGCGCATGCGTTAGCCTATTTGGGAAGGCGCAACATCTATTTTCACGCACACAACCGGCTTGAAGATATCGACCGTCTCTCCACCTACCTGGTAGAGATTATTCTTCTGCAAAAAGCCGCGTGCCAAGGAGTCATCGGCGAGCCCCTTGCTTCCTCCGATTTGATCCGTTCCAAGACCGAGGTCTGTCGCAGAATCCTGCAGTCGAATCGCCTCGAGAACAAGTCTGTTCTGGGCTTCCTCAGTGCTCAACCCGTTCTCCTTCGCGAACTCCGCAACGTTAGCCAGAACACCCTTCAGCAGATCCGGGTGCAGCTTCTCGTTGTAGACCTGGCCCGCAAGTGCGGTGCTCGCCCCCGCACCACCGCCCGCAACGCCACCGATTGCCGCCCCAGCCAATTGCAGCATTGCCTGACCTTCAGGGCTGCGCGGAGAAATATTGTGCTGTTCAAGGTACGTCTCCATCGCGCCACTCGCAGCTTCGCTGACACCCGCACCCACCGCTCCTTGTAATGCATTACCGTCGCCCATGACGGTGGTCTTGCTGCTGAGCAGGCCGCTCTTCTTTTTCTTCGTATCGGTGACGACCTCGTGCGACTCGCCCTCGGCATTGAGCGTCAAGTCATGCCCAGCCGCCAAGGTAAGATCACCCGTTTTCGTCCCAATCGTCGCCGCATCCAGCGTGGCGTCATGACCGGCCGCAACCTGCACGCCCGTCCCGGCATCCACGGTCACCCCACGCACCGTCTCGTCGGTAGTCGTCTGGGTGATGTGCTTCTTGCCTTCCTTCCAGCTCGACGTGCTCGTCTGGCTATCCGTAACCGCCGTCATATTCAGGTCGTTGCCGGCCTGCAATGCCGCGGCGCCACCTACCTTGATCTGGGTACCTTCAAGCGTGGCATCGTGGCCTGCCGCTATGGCCAGGTTGCCACCGGCATCGAGGCTCGTGACGTCGTGCGTGGTCTTGGTCGATGTTCCGTTCGTCGTCGTCGTGAGCGACAGGTCGTGACCGGCCAGCAGGGCCATGTCGCTGCCCGCATTCAGCGAGCTGGCCTGCGCGCTGAGATCGTGACCCGCCTGGACCATGAGCGAGCCGCCCGCCTCGACGCTGCTGCCCTTTGTCTGCGTGCTCCAACGGGTGCCGCTCTGTACGGCGCCCAGGGTCAGGTCATTGCCTGCCTGGAGCGCTGCATTGCCGCCAGCCTTAACCGTCGTTGCCGAGAGGTTGAGGTTGTTGCCGGCTACCAGTGACAGGTCCTTCCCCGCACTGAGGGTGAGGCCTTCAGCCTGCGTCCCCGTGATCGAGTTACTCCACTGGTACGGATGTGTCGTCGTGAGGCTGGACTCCAGCGACAGGTTGTTCCCCGCCGCCAGTGCCAGGCTGCCACCCGCCGATACACCCTGCCCCGCAAGGGTCAGATCGTGCCCGGCCGAAAGCAGCGCATCTCCGCCCGCGCTGACCGTGGTGTGATCGAGCGACAGGTTGTTCCCCGCGCTGATCTGCATCCCCTGCGTCGCGGTGATGCTCGATGCATCCATCCCGCGACCAGCGAGCCCACCCACGTTCTCCGAACGAATATCGCCGCCAGCGATCAGACTGACGCCCGCGCCGTCGATACGACCATTGAAGTTGGTGATGTTGCCCGTCGCGGCGATCGCCGTAAGACCGTCGCTGGAAATCCGCCCCGTGTTCAGCAGATCCTGCGCCGTCAGCAACGTGCTGTTCTGACCCTGAATAAGCCCACCGTTGGACAGCGAGCCCGACGCATCGATGCTCACGTCCTTACCCGCGATGACCGAGCCCTGTGCCGTCAGGCCGACGTTGCCATTGGCGAGGTACACCACCGGCACCAGTACTTCGTGGCCATCCACGTTTTGCTGGACCATCCAGACCACGTCCTGGGTGAGCGCACTCACCTGGGCTGCCGTGAGGGCCACGCCGACGCTCAGGTTCATTGCCTGGGCCACGTGCGTGGCGTTGTCCATCAGCGACTGGTATTCCTGCAGGCCGCTGCTGTAGTCGGACAGATAGGCGCGACCGGTGAGCTGGGTCACCTGGTTGACCACCAGCTGCTGTTCGTAGAACCCGTCACCCAGCCGCATCATGGTGCGTGCCGGATCCAGGCCGAGCTTGTCGAGGAGGTACTCGCTGCTGATGAACTGGCTGTAGTCGAGGAACCGGGCATTGGTCTCGATCAGGTAGTTGCCGCTGGGTGCGTGGCCGAGCAAGGCCGCCAGATACGCGTTGCCACGAAGGCCGACCGAACGTGCGGAGGCCACCGTCGCCAACGCGCTTGCGTCGACGCTGGCCGCTTCACCGCGAATGCTATAGATGCCACCTGTCGGCAGCGTCACACCGGCAAGCGGTTCGCCCGCACCGCCCAGCACCTGCGGCGCATGCCCGGTAGCCGGATCGACCTGCGCGCCGACCGGCAACCCGGTCGCGCCCTGCGCATTGCCCTTGTTCAACGACGACAGGCCGATCGCCTGCGCGTTCGGGTCCAGGCGCGTATTGCCCACCTGGCGACCGTCCGGCGTCACGCCGCCATTGGAGACGTTCACGCCGCCGATCGACACGCCCTGCGCGCCGGACATCACGGCGCCGAGCGCCGTGTAGTTATCGTGGATGTAGTTGGCGGGGTTCGTGTCCGGACGGTACGAGTAAGACTCCTTGGCGTTTTCCGGATTGTTGTTGCACAGGCTCTGGTCCGTACCGCACCCGATGTGATGCGTTACCGCGACGGACTGGATGGTCCGCCCCGCCGCCAGCGAGTTGTTCGCCACGGTCTCGTTGCCGAAGACCATGCCTGTACCGCCACCCGCACCCGCCTGGTTCACGGCGAGGAAGCCGCCGGCGGCGATGGTCGAGGTCGTGTTGTTCACCGAACCGTAGAGCGAGATGTTGCCGCCGGCGACGATCTGTGACTGCGCACTCGCCGCGGACACCACGGTCTCGTCGATCGTGTGGTACTCGGTGTAGGTCTCGTACTCCTGCACCTTGTTGATCGCGTACTTATAGTCCGACCGCGGCAAGGGCCGCGAGGCATCGGACTCCGCCTGCGTCAACGTGTGGCTGCTGGAGTCCAGCACGCGCCGCACGTTATTGATTTGGTTCGCCGCCAGAAGGATGCTGCCCWGCGCCTGGATCGAACCGGAGAGATTGTCGATCTGGCTCGCACGCGTGTCGAACAGACCCTGGCCGTTACGAGCGGCACCGGCCACGTTGATATTGCCGAGGCTGAAGATCTGCGCGTCGCGGTTGAGCAGGTAGCTGGTGTAGATATCGACGCTGTTGGTCGCGGCGATCGTGCCGCTCTGGTACGCGGCATTATCCGTCGCACGACCGAGGTCGGCGCCGTTGATCACGGTGCCGGCCTGGATGGTCACATCGCCACCCATGATGCTGCCGGTGTTGTTCACCGTGCCGGCGTGCAACCCCACCGTATTGCCCTGGATGCTGCCGGCGTTGGTGATCGTGCCGCCGGTGTTGAGCTGGGTATTGGCTGAGTCGAGCAAGGCGCCCGCGTTGTTGGTGATGTTGGCGGCGCTGACGCTCAGCCCGCTCACCGCCTGGATGCTGCCGTTGTTGACGAACTGGCCATCCACCGCGAGGTTGAAACCGCCGTTTGCCTTGATGCTGGAGCCGGCGGCCTGGATGTAATCGCCCGCCAGGTGCATGCCCAACGTGTTGTTGGCAACGATGCTGCCCTGCCCTACGAGGTTGCGGGCATCGAGGACGACATTACCGACCCCACCGACGCCGTCGATACCGGCCTGCACGGTGCCGCCGCTGTTGTCGAGACTGGACAGCGTGAGGTTGAGCTGGCGGCCCGCGGTGATCTTGCCGTTGGCGTTGTATGCCGACGCACCCGCATTGACGAAGCTGAAAGTGTTTCCGGCGTAGACGTTGCCGCTGGTGTTGTCGAGCTGGCCCGTGCCGAGGGTCAGGTTGCTGGCCGCGACGAGGGTGCCGCCCTGAGCATTGGATACTGAAGCAGCGGAGAGATTGACATCACCCTGCCCGCCCAACGTGCCGCCACGGTTGTCGATACCGCCGGTAGACGTGACCTGGGTCAGCGCGCTGCTCGCATTGGCGATGCGGCCACCCACGTTCGAGATCGAGGCAGAGTTCAGCGTCGTCGCGCCGTTGGCTTCGATCCGGCCTGCGTTGTTGTTGAGGCCGTTGGCCGCACGCAGATCGATCGCGCCGCGGCTTTGCAGGAGGCCGCCCGTATTGGTCAGCGTGTCGGTCGCCTGCACATTCAACTGCGCAGCGGCGATGGTGCCGGCGTTGACCAGTCGTGCGGTCGTGATTGTGGCAAGGCCGCCGGCAGCGATGGTGCCGGTGCCGTTGTCCAGCGTGCTACCGACGCCGAGGCTTACGGTGCCCGGTGCCGACTGAATCGTGCCGCCGCTATTGGCGAGGCTGCCAACGGTCAGCGACAGGTTGCCGCCGGTAGCCTGCATGAGGCCGCCAGCATTGTTGACGCTACCCGTCGCCGTGACGCCGAGCGTGTTGCCCGAGATCGCGCCATTGCTGAGGTTGCTCAACGATGCGGCCGAAACGATCGTGGCGCCGTGGGCATTGATCAGGCCACCATCGTTGACCAGCGCCGTGCTCGCCGTGACACGCGTCGCGCCGTTACCAGCGAGCGTGCCCTGGCGGTTGTCGATGTCCTGATCCGCGGAGACGTCGAGCTGACCCGTCCCGGCCAGCTGTACCGTGCCGCCGGTGTTGACGATACGACCACCGTGCAATGTGAGGTCGTTGCCGTTCGTGGCGATGGCGCCAGCGCTGTTGTCGAACGTGCCCGAGGTGCTGATCGTCAGTGCGGTGTTACCCGTCTGCAGCAACTTGCCGCGACCGTTGTCGATCGAGCCGGCCTGAAGCAGAAGCGCGTCGGCTTGCAGACGCGCATCATGGCCATCCGTGCCGCGATTGATCAGTGCGCCACTGGCCTGCGCCGTTAAGGCACCACCAGCGGCTAGATCCGCTGCGGTGTGATCGATGTTTCCCGCACGCGCGATCAGCGTGGCGTCGCCACCGGCTCTTTGTGTGCCAGAGGAGAGGTCGAGCGCATTCGCCTGCGCGTCGAGCGTCCGACCGGCGAGCAGGCTGCCATGCGCCGTGAGCGTGTTGTCGGCCAGCAGGTGCAGGTCGCCGGCCGTGTCGAGCGTTCCGTCCGCCTTGACACCTGCCGCCAGGACGCCGGCCACATCGACGCTGCCGCCATGAACGGTCACGTCACCTGACGACAGCGTGCGGCCATCGTTCTTCACCGCAGCGCCATTGAGCACTACCGTGTCGGCGGACAAGGTGCCCGCCTGATTGAGGGTGGCTCCGCTGGTGAGCGTGGCCGCGTGGGCCGTGATGTCGCCCTGCGTGATGACGTCACCCGTCGCACTTAAAGCGAGACCCGTTGCCGCCAGCTGCCCACTCTGCCGAATCGCACCTGAAGCCGTTGCATCGACGCCCGCTGCGGACGACACGACACCGCCGAGCGTGAGATCACCCTGGCGTGCTTCGAGATGCAGGTCACCCTGTTGCGTGCCGAGCGTACCGGTCGAGCTGACGCTGGCACCGCGGAGATCGACGCTTCTGGCGACGATCTTGCCAGCGTTGTTCAGCGCACCGGTCACATCGATGGTGATGTCTTGCGCGCTGGAGAGCGACGCCGCCGCGCCGAGCGTGAACGTGTCGGCGGCGATGTTGAATGCCTGGCCCGTGTAGAGGCTGCCCTGATTGTCCAGCGCCGTGCGTGCATGCAGATCGAACGCGCCATCGGTGGCGATCGTGCCGGTGTTGCCGATGCGATTGGCCGTGATCGACAGGGCCGATGAAGCCAGCAGCGAGCCTGCGTTCTGGACGTCGCCGGCAGCGTCGATGGTCAGGGCGCCGCCCGCCTGGGT
>NZ_JBFUAT010000032.1:0-51922 GCF_056406135.1 Luteibacter sp. P1_D3
GGAGCCGATTCATCGGCGATCCCGCGGCTGCGGGGATTGTTGCCGCGAGCACCCAATCGACGATGTATCGGCTCCTACACAGAGCCGCCTCATCCTTATTCGGCAGCCCAGGCCTTGGCGTCGGCACCGGCGTAGATCCGGAATGGCGCGTGGGCATCGGTCACCGCTTGCCACACCGCTTCGTTGACGTCCTCGACCTTGGTTATCGGCGCGGAGGCATCCGTCAGGCTCGCCATCAGTTGCTGCGCGATGGGCGCATAAGCCTCGTGATCGAAGCCGTGCATGCGGCCGTGTCCGTTCTCCCCGAATCGCGTATCGGGCGCGCGGCCCGGCAAAACGATGTGCGTACGAATCCCGAATGTGGCGACTTCAGCAGCGAGCGTCTCGGTGAAAGAATTCACGGCAGCCTTGCTCGCCCGGTAAGCCGAGACTAGGGGCAGGGGCTTGAGGGTCACGCTCGAGGTGACGTTCACGACAACGCCTGCTTTGCGCTGGCGGAACTGGGGAAGCACCGCTTGGGTGACGGCCATCGTTCCGAACGTGTTCGTTTCGAACACGTCGCGAACCGTGTCCATCGAAAGCAGCTCCGCAGGTGCCGCGGTACCGATACCCGCATTGTTCACCAGCGCATCGATCGGACCGGCCGCCTCGATGGCCTGCCGGATGCTCGCCTCGTTCGTGACATCCAGCGGCAGAATCCGCAGGCGGTCGGACGCCGGAAGGAGGTCGGTGCGCGGGCTGCGCATCGTGGCCACCACGTTCCAGTCGCGCTCGAGGAAGTAACACGCTATCTCGAGGCCAAAGCCCGAGGAACAACCCGTGATCAAAACGGTTCTCATCCGGAAACTCCATTCATTGCCAGGTGCAATGAGGAGACGATAGGCTGTGCCCGCGGAACTCACTACACTCAGAGGTCCGAATTCCATTAGCAGGAGTACGGATTTGGTCGACCCGCTCACCGAAGTAGTCACGCTGCTCCAGCCGGTGACCCGGTTCTCCAAGCAGGTCGTTGGTGCGGGCCCCTGGCGTGTGAGCCGGTCGGAGCCGGGCGACCCGTTCTACTGCGTGGTCTTGCAGGGTGGGTGCCAGGTCGCCATCGATGATGGTGAGCCGATGGTGTTGTCGTCCGGTGACTTCATCCTCGTGCCGGTCAGCCATACCGTGGCATTGACCAGTCTCGAGCCGCCGCCGGAGGGCGTGGACTCGGCGCCGCCGGTGTGTCTGGCAAGCGGGGAATTCAGGATAGGCGAGGAAGGCCAGCCGCCCGATGTGCGCATGCTCGTCGGGCATTGCAGCTTCGCCTCGCCGGATGCTGCCTTGCTGGTTGCCTTGCTACCTCAGGTGATCCACGTGCGCGGTCAACACCGCCTGGCGACGCTGGTGCAGCTGGTGCGTGACGAATCACGCGAGCAGCGTCCCGCGCGCGAGGCCGTGCTTGCAAGGCTCGTCGAATTGTTGCTCATCGAAGCCTTTCGACTGACCACGGGCACGGGCGCGTCGCCTGGATTGGTGCGCGGCCTCGCCGACGCCCGTCTCGCGACCGCCATCCGCCTCATGCACGAGCGGCCGTCTCATCCATGGACGGTTGCCGATCTCGCCAAGGAAGCCGCGTTGTCGCGTACCACGTTTTTCGTGCGCTTCAGCCGCGAGGTCGGTGTTACGCCGATGGACTATCTGCTGTCCTGGCGCATGGCGCTGGCAAAGGATTTCCTGCGTCAGGGGCAGGGGCGTATAACGGAAATCGCCGAGCGCGTGGGCTACGGCTCGGCGAGCACGTTCAGTGTCGCTTTCACGCGGCATGTGCAGGTGTCTCCCACGCAATATGCCCGTGAACATGGAGCCGCCCATGGCTAAGTTTATTTTCGGCTTGAACCAGTCCCTCGATGGTTACGTCGACCATCAGGCGTTCGGTCCATCTCCTGCGCTCTTCCGTCACTTCATTGGGCAGGTGCGGGGCCAGGCCGGGATGATCTACGGTCGCCGCATGTATGAGGTGATGCGTTATTGGGATGACGACTCGGCGGATTGGGGCGCCGATGAGCGCGAATATGCCGAGGCGTGGCGAAGCCGGCCGAAGTGGGTCGTGTCGCGCTCACAGGACCCGGTCGGTCCGAACGCCACGCTCGTGTCTGGCGACATCGAGTCTGTGTTGAGAAGGTTGAAGGCCGACGTTGACGGAGACATCGAAGTCGCCGGACCGGACCTTGCGCACAGCCTGGGCGAGCTCGGTCTGATCGACGAGTATCAACTCTATGTTCATCCCGTCGTGTTTGGTCACGGCAAGCCCTTATTTGCAGGCCCGCGGCCGCGACTCCGTCTCGCGGCCAGCGATGTCATTGATGGGGACGTGATCCGGTTGACGTACGTCCCGGCTCAGTAACCTACTGAATCCTCTGAACTCCCCTTTCGAACTGCCTGCACCGCGCAACCTGTAATTGTGTAGCACCGTGGCGCCGGAGTAAGTTACGCCTAACATTACGCCTAACAGCATCCAGAGACGGATCAGGTCCACCTATGCCACCCACCAAGCAAGTCAGTACTGGAGCGGAGCGCCAGAAGGCGTTTCGTGACCGGATGACACGGATGGGCATGACGATCCCCAGGATCTACATGACCGAGGGCGAGCAGGGACTGGTCAGGGAGTTCCTGCGACATCACCGCAATGAGCGCACCGATCAGCTGATCGGTGGGATGGATTTGCAGGCCATGAGCCAGAAATGGACGACGCAGCGTTTGTTCGATGCGTTGCAGGAGCACGCCAGTCACCAGCAGCATTTGTCACGCGTGTGGCTCCAGGCCACGCCCGCGTCGATCGAGCTTGCGCTGGCCAGCTACGGGGACCAGCCGGTGCATCTGGTGGTGACCGAGTATGAAATACGCATGACGACGCCGCTGTGCGACCAACGCGCGGTGCGCGATCCGCTGCGTTTCAACGAGGCCTGCCTGCGCCTGGGTCCGAATATGCCGCTTTCGAACGTCGGCCTGGTCGGCTCGCATTACATTTTGTTTGGTCAGCTGTCCGCGCATTCGCCGCTGGCGAATATCGTCGAGGAACTCGACGTCATGGGCCGTAATGTGATCGATGCACAGGCCGAGCTCTCCCACCTGATCGGGTAAGGAAGACCGCCCAACCCCCTCTCGAATGATTTCTCTCTGCGCTGCGCAGCGGTGTCGGCCGCCTGCGCGTTGCGTTTCGTGTTGTTTCCGATGGTGTCGCTTTTTGATGTGCGGCGTTACTCCCCCGGTATTGATCCGGGCTCTTTTACCTACAAGGACATTCAGCCATGACCTGGCTTATTGCTATCGCAGTTGCCGTTGTCGTACTGATCGTGCTCTTCGTTTTATCCAATGTCATCGTTTATATCCCCAACGACCGTGTCGGCGTGGTCGAGCGCCTATGGGGTGCCCGTTCGGTCAGTCGTGGACTGATCGCGCTCGATGGTGAGGTCGGCTATCAGCCGAAAGTATTGCGTGGTGGCTTGCATTACTTCGCTCCGTTCCAGTATCGCGTCCACAAGGTCGACCTGGTGACCATTCCCCAGGGCGAGATCGGCTACGTGTTTGCGCGTGACGGTCATGACCTCGAGGAAGGCCAGGCCCTCGGCCGCACCATTTCGGAAGGCATCGAAGACGTCGCCGTGTTCTTGCGTGCCGGTGGCCAGAAAGGTCCGCAACGTACGATTCTTCGCGAAGGTACCTACGCGTTCAATGTAGCGCAGTTCGCCATTATCACGGCGTCGCGCGTGCATGGCCTGCTGCTGTCCGAAGAGGAACGCGGGACCATCGACCACATGGGCAGCGTGTTGAAAGAGCGCGGCGGCTTCTCGCCGGTCATCATCGGTGGGCGTCGCGAGAAAGCCTCGGCCGATGCCGACGACACCGCCAACGATATGCTGGGCGTGGTGACGGTACACGATGGCCCGGTCCTGCCGCCGGATGAAATCGTCGCGCCGCGCGTGGGTCAGGACACGGCCGACAAGACGACCTTCCACAACAACTTCCAGAACATCGATGCCTTCCTGCGCGCCGGCGGTAATCGCGGTCGGCAGCACCAGGTGCTGGTGGAGGGTACCTATTACATCAATCGCCTGTTCGCCACGGTGGACTTCATCCCCAAGACCGTCGTGCCGGTCGGCTTCGTCGGCGTAGTGGTTTCGTACATCGGCAAGACGGGTACCGATCGCTCGGGCGAGGGCTATTCGCATGGTGAGCTGGTCGACAGCGCGTGCCGGGGTGTGTGGAAAGAGCCCTTGCTCCCGGGCAAGTACGCGTTCAATACCTACGCCGGAAAGATCCAGATGGTACCGACGACCAACTTCATCCTGAAGTGGACGCCGGAGGTTACCAATGTGCACAAGTTCGACGAGAACCTTTCCGAAGTGTCGTTGATCACCAAGGACGCCTTCGAGCCGCTGCTGCCGCTGTCGGTGGTTGTCCACATCGACTACCGCAAGGCACCGCTGGTGGTGCAGCGCTTCGGTGACATCAAGCGCCTGGTCGACCAGACGCTGGACCCGATGGTCAGCGCCTATTTCAAGAACATCGGCCAGACGCGCACCCTGATCCAGCTGATCCAGAATCGCGCGGACATCCAGCAGGTCGCCAGTGTCGAGATGATGGAACGCTTTGCCGCCTATAACCTGGAACTGCAGGAGGTGCTGATCGGCACGCCGCATGGAAGCACCGGAAACGCGTCGGGCGCGCGCATCGATACGCTTCTGAACCAGCTGCGTGATCGCCAGGTGGCGATCGAACAAGTGGCCACGTTCGAACTGCAGGAGCAGTCTGCGGTGAAGGAGCGTTCGCTGCGCGAGGCTCGCGCCAAGACGGATATCCAGGCAGAACTCACCAATTCGGCGATCCATATCGACATCAAGAAGAACGTCGGTGACGCCAACGTGGTCGAGGCCACAAAACGCGCGAACGTGATCGGCATCGACGCGGACGCCGAACGTCGTCGCCTGACGGCCGAAGGTGATGGTCGTGCCTCGGCGATTGCCGCCGTGGGTAAGGCCGAAGCGGAGGCGATCCAGGCGAAGTCGGCGGCCTTGACGGGCGAGGGTGCCCGTTTGCAGCTGATCAATACGCTGGGCGCGCAGTTCGCCGAGGCGATTCGCGATGGGCATATCGCCATCGTGCCGAAGATCTCGCTGGGCGGTGGCGACGCCAGCGGGAACGGCTTGTCGTCGCTGATCCAGCTGGCGAGCTCGTTGTTGGCTGAGCGGGCCGATGAGGGGTTGTCCGAGGGGAAGGCGTTGCAGGCTTCGCAGGGATGATGTGACTAGGGCCGCTTCGGCGGCCCCTAGTGTTCCCCGCCTCGTGCACGTCAGCCTATGTTGCTGGCGTGCACGAGGTCCTTCAGGAACGGGGGGCCTAGCGGAACGGTGCTGCCACCAACACCATATCGAGATCGTAGTGCGACGCATCCACGCCCGGCCGCGTGGCAAAGCTCAGCGTGACGTCACGATTCTCCTGCCGACTGGTCCAGCGATGCGGACCAGCCGCTTTCCACAGGCCGGTCTTGCGCACCCCAACGTCGAGACGATCGAGCATCTCTGTGGCCGGCGTCGCCGTGTGGACGTGGTAATGCGTCTCCCACTTGTCCAGATCACCCACGGAAACATACTCGTCGAACTTCGCGTCCTTGGGCCAGTCGACGCCGGCCTGTACCTGTTGCTTGGTCAGGTAGCGATCGGCCAGGCGTGAGCGGACGAAGCCACCGTCGGGCTTCCAGTCGTATTCCAGGCGTAGGGCAACGGTGCGCGCTTCGTCGGTGCCGCGGACCTTCGCGACGACATGAAGCGCGGCGTCGATCCCGGACGAGAGACCGGCCGACGTCACCAGCTTGCCGTTGTCGGCCCAGCGCACATCGCGTATCACCTGGATCTTCGGGAAGGCCTTCGCCAGTTCGTCGATCCGTGGCGTGAACGTGGTCGCCTTGTCACCATCGAGCAGGCCCGTGGCGCCGAGGATGAAGGCGCCGGTGCAGATCGAGAGCACCTGCTTGGCCGGGACGGAGCGCTGGCGAATGAAGTCGAGAATGCGCGGATCACGCTGCGCGTCGGCAACGTCGCCACCCGGAATCATCAATACGTCGAACGGCGGGGCGTTCGCAAAGCTCGCGTCCGGCGTGACCTTCAGTCCCATTGCCGTGGTGACCGGTTTGCCATCCGGTGACACGGTGACCACGCCGAAGCCGGCATTGCCGAAGACTTCGTAAGGACCTGCGAAGTCGATGATCTGCACGCCATCGAACATCACGATGCCTACGCGAACCGGCGGGTCCGACATCGGCTCGTGGGCAGCGAACGCGGGCAGGGCAGACAACATGGCAACAAGCACCAGCAGATAGCGACGCATGGGTGATTCCTTTCCCTTGGTGGTGCCGCACCTTAACGCAATCGTCGCCACCGAATGCGACACCGAGCCCGCACAAACGGTCACGCGGGCGCGAAGCGCTCCCGATAGTCGCTGGGCGAATAGCCGAGCTGTCGGAGGAAGGCGCGGCGCATGGCTTCGTCGGAAGAGAATCCGCACTCCGTCGCGATGCGCTTGATGTCCCTGGTCGTGCTTTCGAGCAGCGGCTTGGCGGTTTCCACCCGCATCCGCTCCACGTACTTCTGAGGCGTGACACGAAAATGAGCGCCGAAGCGCCGGGTGAACTGGCGCGGACTCATGTGTACCCGCTCGGCAAGTGACGCGACGTCGAGACGGAGACGCAGGTTGTCAGCGATCCAGGTGGCCAGGGCGGCGAAGTGCTCCGGTTGTTCAAGCGCCTGAAGCTGCCCACTGAACTGGCTTTGTCCGCCGGAGCGCTTGCTCGCCATGACCATGCGTCGGGCGACCTTCAGTGCCAGCGCGTCGCCATGGTCGGCGCTGACCATGGCCAGCGCGAGATCCATGCCGGTGGTGATGCCCGCCGAGGTCCAGATGGGGCCGTCACGGGTGTAGATCGCGTCGGGCAGCACGCGCACGGCGGGATAGCGGTCGCGTAGCTCGGCGACATCGCTCCAGTGCGTGGTGGCCTCACGGTCGTCGAGCAAGCCCGCTTCGGCGAGGAGGAGGGCACCGCTGCAGATCGACGCCACGCGTCGTACACGCGATGAGGCCGCATGCAGCCAACTGACCAACGCGGTGTCGCCCCGTACACGGTCGACTGCGTCGCCCATGCCGCCACAGACCAGCAAGGTGTCTGTCTCTGGCGGCATGTCGGCATAGGTAGCATCGGGTAGCAATCGCATGCCCGAGGCGAGTTCGACCGGTGCGGCGGTCGCCGCGAGAACCCGCACGCTGTAGAGCGGGCCACGGCCGGGTGCATCGTCCTGCGCCTGGCGGCTGGCCAGCGCGAAGACCTCCAGGGGGCCGCTGATATCGAGCGACTGTGCCTGGGGGTAGACGAGCA
The DNA here is from genome assembly GCF_056406135.1 of Luteibacter sp. P1_D3. Classification (NCBI taxonomy): domain Bacteria; kingdom Pseudomonadati; phylum Pseudomonadota; class Gammaproteobacteria; order Lysobacterales; family Rhodanobacteraceae; genus Luteibacter; species Luteibacter sp. P1_D3. Next base: position 7,403 of record NZ_JBFUAT010000032.1, read on the forward strand.
TGCAGATCATGCGAGGTGCGGGATGCATAGGACGGATTATCCGCGAAAGCCATGGGATTGGTGCGCGCCGGGCAACATCGTGAGGCCCCTCCGATGCCTACCGGGGCCTCCTGCCGAAACCTAGGATGGAACTCCATCCATTCCCACGCCGTGGTCAGCAGGAGAGCAAGATGAACGCAGTACACAGCCTTCCACATACCGTCGAAGCCGCATCCACCGACCTGGTTCCGTCGCGTTACGCCGTACGGATCGGCGACATCGACGTCATGGTGATCAGCGATGGCGTCTTGCCCATCGGGTTCGAGACGATGTCGACCAATGTCGACGCCGCAGGGCGGGCGGCCTGGCTGGACAACAGGCTTCTGCCGGAGACGTTCGACTGGGCCGTGAACGTCGTAGTGATTCGTAGCGGCGAGCAGACGATCCTGGTCGACTCCGGTCTTGGTGGCGAGTTCGAGGGCTTCCCGCGCGCCGGACAGCTGGTCAAGCGACTGCAGGCAGCCGGCATCGCCCTCGATGCCCTGACCGACATCGTGCTCACCCATTTGCATATGGATCATGTGGGCGGCCTGCTCGGTGCAGGCGTGAAGGAAAAGCTGCGTCCGGACGTGCGCATCCATGTGGCGGCCGCTGAACTGGCTTTCTGGGAAGCGCCCGATTTCTCCCGCACGGTCATGCCGTCGCCGATCCCGGACGTGCTTCGGGCGACCGCCAAGCAGTTCCTCGCCGACTATCGCAGCCGGATCCAGCCGTTCGAAGATGAGTACCAGGTCGCCCCAGGCGTCTTGGCCCGCCGTACCGGTGGTCACACGCCCGGCCATTGCGTGGTTCGCGTCACCTCCGGCGGAGACGCATTGACGTTCGCCGGCGACGCCCTGTTCCCTGTCGCTTTCGATCACCCGGATTGGCAGAACGGCTTCGAGCACGATCCCGAAGAAGCTGTGAACGTTCGCCTCCAGCTGTTCCGCGATCTGGCGGCGAGCGGTGAGCTGCTGGTGGCCACTCACCTGTCTTTTCCGTCCGTTGGCCGCGTAGCCACGAATGGCGATGGATACCGTTGGGTGCCGGGTTACTGGGACTACTAAGCGCTTGTAAAGCTGCTTACCGAAGAAGGCACGGCGTCATGGACGCCGTGCCTTTGCTTGTCCGGCTGTCCGGTGAGGATTGTCCGCGGACACACCAAAGATCGCACGGATCGGCATGGGGCGGGGTTGGTCTGGTTCTTGCTAAAGTCTCTGGACACGTAACGATGGGTGCGTGACGACAGGGATTTCATGCTTGCCTACCACTTCAGGCTCGGACTGCGAAGCCTTCGCCGCAACCCTTTTCTCACGGCACTGATGGTGATAACCATCGGTATCGGCGTCGCCTCGTCCATGACGACATACGCGGTGTTCCGCGCGACCTCGAAGAATCCGATTCCCGCCAAATCGTCCCGTCTGTTCATTCCGCAGATCGATAGCTGGGGACAGACCGCCAGCGCCGATGATGGCGGCGAACCGCCAGACATGCTGAACTACACCGATGCGATGGCATTGATGCGGGATCGTCGGGCACGATTCCAGACGGCGATGTACCCGATCGATGTTTCGGTCATGCCGACCCGCCAGTCGCGCCTGCCTCTTCAGGTGAGCACGTACGCCACGTACGCCGACACATTCCCCATGTTCGACATACCTTTCCTGTTCGGAAGTGCCTGGTCTTCGACCGATGACCAAGCGCATGCCGCAGTGGCGGTGATCAGCCGGTCGCTCAATGACACGCTGTTTGGCGGCGACAACAGTGTCGGAAAGGAGCTCATGCTCGATCACCACAGCTACCGCATCGTGGGCGTGCGAGACACCTGGAATCCCCAGCCGCTTTTCTACGACGTGAAGATGCTGGGTGCTTTTGGCGAGGCCGCCCAGGTCTTCATTCCGTTTACGACAGCGATCGACGCCAGGATACCCACCGCCGGTGCCAACCTGTGCAAGACCAGTTCCGACAGCGGATGGGATACCTGGCTCGTCTCCGACTGTACCTGGATCTGGTTCTGGGTCGAGCTACCCGATGGAAAAACCGTGGCTGGCTATAGGGATTATCTCGACGCCTACTCGGCGGAACAAAGGCGGGCAGGTCGGTTCCACTGGGCACCCAACATACGCCTCCGCGATGTGATGCAATGGCTCGACTACAAGCAGGTGGTTCCTGCGGAGTCGAGAATTTCGTTGCTGATCTCCCTCGGCTTTCTGACCATCTGCCTGGTCAACACCGTAGGCTTGTTGTTAGCCAAGTTCATGCGACGCGCACCCGAGATTGCTGTTCGCCGCGCGCTGGGTGCTCCCCGCAAGGCGATCCACGAACAGTTTCTCATCGAGGCAGGCATGGTTGGGTTGGCCGGTGGGCTGTTGGGGCTGGTGTTGACGGGGGCGGGCATGACAGGCATTGGCCTGGTGTTCGAGCCGGCGATCGCACGTCTTGCCATGTTCAATGTGTCGCTGGTCGCGCTTACCGTCGTTGCCGCTGTGTCGGCCACCGTCCTGGCGGCGATCTATCCCGCCTGGCGCGCCGCATCGGTGAAGCCAACGTGGTGACCGGCTTCATGAGCCGCCTGCAGATCAGGCCGATCCTGAGCGCTCTCAAGCGGCACAAGGCGGGAACGATCCTCATCGTCCTGCAGATCGCCCTGACGTTTGCGGTCATTTGCAATGCTTTTTTCATCGTCGAGCAACGGATCGATCGCATGTCCAGGCCAACGGGCATGGTCGAGAGCAATATGCTCACGCTTCAATACCGTTGGGCTGGCGTCGACGCCGGCCGTATCCCTGCGCTTACCAGAGCGGATCTTCGGGCCCTGCGCGAACTACCCGGGGTCGAAGATGCAACACAGGCCGGGTCGTATCCGCTGTCGGGACACAGTTCGACCGAGGGCATTCGCATCGATCCAGATGCCAAGGCGCGCATAGCACTGGCCGCGGAATACTTCACGGATGACCATGCACTTGCCACGATGGGCGCACGCTTGATCGCTGGCAGGAACTTTCGAAAGGATGAAGTCACTTTCCTCGATCCGTCGCGAATCACCTCACCTGCCCAGGTCATTATCACCAAAGCCCTTGCGGACAAGGTCTATCCCGACGGCCTGGCGCTCGGCAAGCCGATCTATGTCGGCAATAGCCATCCGTCGCCGAGTACAGTGATCGGCATTGTCGAGCGCCTGCAGGCGCCGTCGCCCACGGCGAGCTTCTCGAACGATGCGATCCTGGTGCCACAGCTCCTTTCGGAAACGACCGGTAACTACCTTGTCAGGAGCAAACCGGGGCAGCTCGAGACCCTGTTCCGCGAGGCGCCGGCCGCATTGATCAAGCTCGACAACATGCGCGTGTTCCCGGTGGGCGAAGGCATTCGCACCTTCGAGGCAGTCCGCGCACAGGCGTACAAGGTCGATCGTGGCATGGCCTTGTTGATGATCGCGATCTGCGGGTTACTGCTCGTGACGACGGCCGCCGGTATCGTTGGGCTGTCCAGTTTCTGGGTGTCGCAACGCCATCAGCAGATAGGCATGCGCCGCGCACTCGGCGCTACCCGGCGCGACATCCTCAGCTACTTCCTGACCGAAAATCTGTTGATTGCCTCAGGCGGCATTGGTCTGGGCATCGTCCTGGCCCTGTCACTGAATCTATGGATGGTCGCCCATTTCGAAATGCATGCACTTCCCGTGAAGTACGTCGTGCTAGGGGTGATCGTCATTCTGGCGCTCGGCCAGGGCGCCGTGTTGACGCCCGCGATGCGGGCATCGCGAACCTCACCGATCGAAGCGATTCGGCATAGTCGAAGCTAGAGCACTTTGGCTCAGTCGCGGTTCCACTTGCACACGCTGCTCAGTACCACGAAAAAGCGTCCGTTGCCCATCGGCTTGACGACTACGCCGTCCACTACCTGGCCCTCCTGCTTGACCGTGACATCTGCCTGCAGGATGCTTTTGGCATGCGTCTGCACTTGCTCGTAGTCCGTCCACGTGTACATGGTGTTCGTTGCAGGCTCGAACGAAGCCCCGGGATGGGCGCGCGTCGTCGTCGCATCTCCTTCGAAGATGGCCATGATGATGTAGCGGCCCGGCTTGATGCGGGTGAACTTGAAATCGCCCTTGAAATTCGTCTTGCCATCGATTCGCGTATCGAAAATGCGCTTGTCGATATCGACCCGAACCTTGTCGCCCTTGTAGCGATTGGCGTCGATCAGGTCGATCGATTGCTTCAGGTACGTGCTGTAAGGAAACAAAGTGATGGGCTGATTCGGCGTGGTCTGCTGTTGACCGGCAACGAGGCCGCACGTGAATCCGCTGATCGTCGAGGTACCTTCGGAAAGTGCGTTGGCATCGACGTCCGACGGATTGAACGTGGACTTGGGCGTGACGACCTTGCGGGTGTCGGCCACGTCAGGCGCCGCACCACGATCATTGGGGTTTCTGGCGAAGTTTGCCTGGGGGCTGGCTGCTGGTGCAGCGACGCCAGCGACATTCGCCTGAGCGGTGGCAACGGCATCGGCGACAGCCTGCTCTTCTGTCATGCCGCCATTGAGCCTGGCGAGGAGGGGCAGGGCCAACACCGCGTTCTGCGTGCCTTTCTTGGCGCTGGCGTTTGCGGATTGACCCTTCAGGTCGGCCGCATCGAAGAACGAGCAGATATTGCCTTGCGCATTGGCCGCGACCACGCCTTCCTTGAGCTGGAACGCGATGATGGCCGAGTCGGTCTTCGGCGACACCATCAGCACAATGGGAAAGCCGCGTGCTGCCGTTGTCGCCTTCTGCGCCACCACCGTGGTCATGAGGCCATCGGCCGCGACCTTGGTGTCGCCCACTGCCTGGAAATGGATCTTCTCGGCGCTGGCCTTGAGACTGGCCATGGCTTTGTTGCCGTCCAGCCCGTACAAGCCGACAAAGCTTTGATGGACCGTACCGCCGCCCGTGGCGGGCGTCGCGGTGTAGTTCTGTTCGCATTCCGTCGCAGCGTGGGCAGCGAGGCCCACCATGGCAGTTGCGGAAACGAGCGTCCGTGCCAACAACATCACTGATCGTGAAGCCATGCGATCCTTCCCCTTAGCCATCAACTCCGTGAGCGCGGAGATTAACGCAAACGGGGTCTCCATGGCATGGGGAACCGCCATGGTGCGTCATCACTAAGGCATACCGAGGTCGGTCCGTCATCCTAGAAGTGCGCGCGTAGCGTCACCCCCACCATCCTCGGATCGCTGGGCTGACCCAGGATCAGACCAGAGTTTCCGGTCTGGACCGTGAGTGCGGTGATGTAGTTCCGGTCGAACAGGTTGCGCGCAAACACGTCGACTTCCCAGTTGTCGTTGAAGCGATAACCGACACTTCCGTTGACGACCGCATAGCCGGCGATCTTTGTGTAAATGGAATTGGCTGTATCGGAGTTGTAGCCGCTGCGCGCGCTCGTATCGGCATGGACAAGGAACGCGTCGTTGCCGATCGGCAGCTCATAATCGAAGCCGATCGATCCCGCCCATTTGGACAGGCCGGCCAGCGGCAGGCCGGTGAGTACATAGGCACCGGGAACATCGGGATTGCCCCGTGGATTGGAGGTCTTGATCGCCAGGTTGGCTGGCGGATTCAGCGGCTGGCAACCGCCAGCGGCGTTCGGGTTCTGCCATTCGAGCGGGCAGGGACCTTTCGGGTAATCCGTGTACTTGCCATCGGCATAGGCGAAGGACGCGCGCAAGGTGAAGCCCGTGAAGAGCAGGGCGGCAAAGTCGCCCTCGACGCCTTTCACCGTGACTTCGGGGATGTTCGCCGGATAGGTACGCAGAGCCGCCGTTTCGGTACTGGAGGTGACGTTGGCCTGGTAGTTGCCGACTTCCGTGTGATACGCGGCGAGATCGAACGTGGCGCGGCCATCCCACCATGCTGACTTGATGCCTGTCTCCCAGGTCCTGTTGATCTCGTCCTTGATCACGGCGGTGGCCAGCGCGGGATTGTTGGCCGCATCCAGCGGCAGCCCGGACATGTTGAGCCCGCCGGATTTGTAACCGTAGGCGTAGCTCACGTAGCCCATCAGGGCATCGGTGAACTGATAGGCGACGTTGACCCGGCCCGACGGATTGCCACCGCTATCAGACGCGCTGTAGCTCTGCGGGCGGAAAAGCGAAAGCTTGGCGTTGTCCTGCACGGAACCGGGTGTCGTCGGCAGGCCGCCGGAGACAGTCGTTGAATACGTTCCGTTCTTGTCTTCGTAGGTATAGCGCAGGCCCAGCGTAGCGGTCAGGCGATCGGTGAGCTTGTAATTCGCCTCGCCGAAAGCCGCGTAACTCTTCATCCGGTAGTGCGAGTCACCGAACTGGCCGTAACCGTCCGCGAGCGCGTCGGGCATGCCGGGGAAACTCGTCGTGCTGACCAACCAATACGTCGCGGCCGGGCCGTAAATGCTGATCGGCTTGCCGTTGATTTCCTGGGTGTAGAAGTAGAGGCCGCCCACGTAGCTGAAAGGCCCGTCACCGTTGGAGGCGACGCGGAATTCCTGGCTGTACTGGTCCTGTCGCGAAGGAATGCGCTGGACTGTCTGGATGGGAACGCCGATGTAGTCACGGTCGTTGGCGACATCCCACTTCCAGTAACGCCAGGCCGAGATCGAGGTCAGCGTCACGGCACCGACGTTCCAGTCGGCATTGAGCGAGACGCCGCCATCCTGGGTATCGATGTGCAGCGGTGCGTCGATGTCGGTCAATCGATCGTAGACATTACGGCTCGGCGGCACGTACGCCGGGAATCCATGCGCGGGAAGGTTGGCGGCAAGGCCATTGAACTGCCTGGCGGCGCCGCGCAGGCTGCTTCCCACGCGGAGGTAGTTCTGCGTGCAGCAATCCGAATCGAGGTTCGAGACATCGCCGATCAGCCGTACATTCAAGCTATCGTCCGGCTTGAACAACAGTTGGCCACGCAGGGCGTAATTGTTGATCTCGTTCTCGTCCTTGCCGGTGGTGACGTTGTGCAGGGATCCGTCTTTCTCGGTGAACTGCGCTGAGAAGCGGCCCGCGACGGTCTGCGTCAGCGGCCCCGAGACCGTACCCTTTGCCTGCAGAAAGCCCTGGTCGCCGTACGAGATCTCGCCGCTTCCCTCTGGTGTAAAGGTCGGCGCACGGCTGGTGATGTTGATTGCCCCGGCGGTGGTGTTCTTGCCGAACAGGGTTCCCTGCGGCCCACGAAGCACTTCGATGCGATCGATATCGGTGAAGTCGAAGGCGGCCGTCGCCGGACGACCATGGTAGACACCGTCGACATAGAAGCCGACACCGGGCTCGATACCGTCGTTCGCCGCGCTGACCGACAACGTGTTCGAACCCAGGCCGYGTATCGTATACGCCGTATTACGCGGGTTGGCAGAGTTGTAGTAGAGGGACGGGACGAGCTGGCTGAGTTGTTGGGTGTTGACCGTGTATGAGCGGTCGAGCCATTCGCCGCTGACCACCGAGACGGCCATGGGGACCTTCTGCAGATCCTCCTCACGCTGGCGGGCGGTAACGGTGACACTGCCGAGCGTCGTGGTGTCCTTCGTGTCGTCGGCGGCTGTGGGACCGCCCGCGACCTGTGCGGCTACCGCAAATACCGGACATAGCAGCGCCACGGCGCCGAGGACGAGCCTCTTCATGGTGTCTCCCCTTGTCCCAGACGGGCTGGTGTGTCCCAAACTCGATATATAGCGGACTATATAGCGAATTATCGAGGCTACAAGATGGCCCTGCCGGCGGCATGTAGATTCCGGCGCCCCGTTTGGACGCAGCGGCCGTGAGGGGCGTTAGACTGCCCCCGTCCTACGAATCGGTAACGGCATGCTCCAGTACGAAGGCTCCCTGTGGCTCTCCGATGGCGCGCGGCGCTGGGGCGGGCCGGACCGCGTGGAACTGCTGACCCAGGTCGGACTCACCGGATCGATCACCGCTGCCGCGAAGGCGGTGGGCATGAGCTACAAGGGCGCCTGGGATGCGGTCGAGGCGATGAACAACCTGGCTGGCGAGCCCCTTGTGCTACGTGCCACCGGCGGTAAAGGCGGCGGAGGAGCGAGGCTGACCCCGCGAGCCGAGCGCCTGATCGCCTCCTTTCGCAGCATCGAATCGGCCCATCGTTTGTTCGTCGAGCATCTGGCTTCGCTCGGTGACGAGGCGACCGACGACATCCACCTCTTGAGGCACCTGACCATGCGAACCAGTGCGAGAAACCAGCTTGCCGGCGTTGTCGATCATGTCCAGCAAGGCGCGGTCAACGACAGCATCGCTATCCGAACCACGGGCGGCACCACCCTGATCGCGACCGTCACTCGTGAAAGTACGGACAGCCTCGCCCTGGCACCGGGACGACCGGTCATCGCGTTGATCAAGGCTAGCTGGGTAATGCTTGGGCTACCGGGAGAAGGGCGTCTATCGGCCTCGAACCAGCTGCCTGGAAAGGTTGAGCGGATTCATCCCGGCGCGGTGAATTCCGAGGTGACGGTAGCGATCGAAGGGGGAGGGACGATCACCTCGATCATCACCAAGGACAGCGTTCAGAGCCTGGGCCTTGCCGAGGGCGTAGACGTCCTGGCCATCTTCGACGCGGCGTCGGTCATCGTGGGCGTGACCGACTGAATGCCGCGGGTCCGGGCCGCAGCCAGCTCGCTGGCGTCGAGCACGTGTTCCGAAGTGTGGCCCAGCCGCTCCGCGACAAGATCGACGAAGGAGCGCACGCGCGACGGCTGCGCGGCCCGGCTTCCGTAGTAGACGTACACGCTCATGTGGTCGGCAACGTGTTCGGTGAGCAGGGGAACGAGCCGCCCGGCGCGGATCAGCGGTGCCACCGCAAGGCTTGCCAGCAGGCCGATCGCGTGGCCCGACAGCACGGCTTCGATTTCTAGCTCAGCATCGTTCGTCGATAGCGATGGATTGAGATCCAGCGAGATCACCTCGTCATCTCGCTTGAGCAGCCAGGGCAGGACGCGACCGGTGGCGGAATGTCGAAGCACGCTGCAGCGATGCAGGGCCAGCTGTTCGATCGACGTCGGCGCACCATGAGCGGCGATATACGACGGTGCCGCACAGACGATCAGTTGCATGGCGAAGAGGCGCCGAGCGGCGACGCCGCCTTCCGGCGCCGAACCGATGCGAAAGCCGACGTCGGCGCGGTCGTTCACCCAGTCACCGACGCGGTCGTCGAGCTTCAGGTGCGCTTCGACCGCAGGGTGAAGGTGACAGAACTCGTCGATCAGTGGCCATAACATCGGCTTGAAACCGTAGCGCGGGGCGACGATGCGTAACGGCCCGGCGATCTCGTCCTTGGCGGTGCGGACACTATCGATGGCGCGCTCGAGGGCGGCCAGCGCCGGCTGCGCACCTTCCAGGAACTGCTGCCCCTCGGAGGTCAGCGCGATGCTCCGCGTGGTTCGGTGCAGCAGCCGTACGCCGAGCCGCTGTTCCAGCATCGCCAGCGACTTGCTCGCTGCCTGGGCGCTGATGCCGTGGGCCGCCGCGGCTCGCCGGATGCTGCCCAATGCCACCGCCTTGGTGAAAAGGTCGATCGCGCGCATGTCGTTGACGGCCATCTGGCGCCTCGCATCGGGAAATCAGCAGCCGCCAGTATCAACCAATGGTTGCTAGTGGATCAACGCCAGAACCACTACCGGGTTGATGGCCACCTTCCTACAGTCGCTCCCAATCATTCACTGGAGGGCACCATGAGCGACAACATCATTGGGAAGGTCATCGTCATCACGGGAGCCAGCAGCGGACTGGGACTGGCGGCCGCGCGCCTGCTGACGGCGCAGGGCGCGCGCGTCGTGTTGGGTGCGCGGCGTATCGATCGACTGCAGGAACTGGCCGAGGAACTGAATGCGCCCGGGCAGCGCGCGCTGGCCGTCGCGACCGACGTGACCGTGCGTGGAGACGTGAAGCGTCTCGTCGATACCGCGGTGGAGACATTCGGCCGTGTGGACGTCATGGTCAACAACGCGGGGGTCATGCCGCAGTCGCCGCTGGCCCGGCTGAAGATCGACGAGTGGGACCAGACCATCGACGTCAACCTGAAGGGCGTGTTGTACGGGATCGCAGCGGCACTGCCGTACATGCAGCGGCAGATGGCCGGGCAGATCGTCAACGTGTCGTCCACGGCGGGCCATAAGGTCATGCTCAATGGTGCCGTTTATAGCGCGACCAAGCACGCGGTGCGCGCGTTGTCGGAAGGCCTGCGACAGGAGGTGAAGGAGTGGAACATCCGCACCACGGTCATTTCGCCGGGCGCCGTCGACAGTGAACTTCCGGGTAGCTCATCGGAGTTGGACATGAAGACACGCCTCGACGACTTCTATCGGGCCGTCGCGATTCCCGCCGCCTCGTTCGCTCGCGCGCTTGCCTTCGCTATCGACCAGCCCGACGACATGGACGTCAACGAAATCGTGTTCCGGCCGACTCGCCAGGTGCCTTGAGAGCGTTCCCAGGGGCGAAGGCAAACCCCGGGGTCTGGGGGCTTAATGGTGGCCACCCTCGGGCGAGCATGAGGCAGTCCCTCAGCAGGCTGGTTGGAGGCGGGCGAAACGCGCTATCGTCGGCCGCGGTTCAAAATCCAGTCACCCAACGAGCGAATGCATGCGCACTCACGGACGTCTCTGCTGCCTCACCTTGTTCTCGATTGCCTCCTGGTTCGCACCGGGCCTATCCGCCGCCACCCTTGACGCGTCGCATTTACCTGTCGTCAAAGGCGCCACTTTCGAGGTGGTGCTGGCGAAACCCGACGATTCCGCCGCGCGTTACGAGAAGCCGCTGCCACTGGAAAAGCTCCCGTTCCAGTACCGCAACGACAAATACAATTCGATCGGAACAGCCTTCGCCATCGGCAAGAACCGGTTCGTCACCGCGTTTCATGTCGTGGTCGACGGTATCGGTGGCCGCGTAGGCCCGCCCTTGCTGCGCGACGCCAACGGCAAAGTTTTCGCCATCGACAAGGTCGTCGGGTTTTCACTCGCACAGGATTTTGTCGTCTTTACGGTGGTCGATGCACCCGATGTGAAGCCTCTCGCCGTCGATCGCAATAGCCATCTGAACGAAGCGGTCTATGCGGTCGGCAATGCGCTGGGCACGGGCGTTGTCGTCCGGGACGGCCTGTATACCTCGGACACGCCGGAAGACGAGAACGGTCAATGGAAGTGGATCCGCTTCTCCGCAGCGGCATCGCCGGGCAATAGCGGCGGCCCCTTGCTGGACAAGGATGGAAAGGTGATTGGCGTGGTGTTGCGCAAGTCACCTAACGAGAATCTCAACTTCGCACTGCCTATCGGTCTGGTGCTCGATGCGCCAACCAAGTCGGTGGATTCGGAACGTCGCATTTCCGGTCGTGCGATCTTCATGGATACGACCCAGGACGGGATGTTTCATGTGCATGTCGACTTACCGCTTGCGTTCGGCGATTTCGCCAGGAGCTACCAGTCACAGGCCGATGCTTTTTTCGACGACCAGTGGAAGCAGCTGTTGACCAAGGAGGACGCTAATCTGTTCCCCAAGGGCGACGGCAGCAAGAAGATCCTGGCTTCCAGTGCGCCACTGGATACGTATCCCATGGCACTCCGTCGCGAATCCAACAACGAGTGGACGTTCTGGAGTCCCCAACACGGCAAGACGCAGCTGCCCGGTAACGGCTTCGTCGATATCGGCACGCTTGGAAAAATCGGCTTGCTGCACGTGCGCAAGCCGGACGACCTGCCTCTGGCGAAGCTCTATGCGGACCCGGCTGGCCTTGTCGACCTCATTTTCAAGACCGTCCCATTCACGCGTGAGGTGGGCGACGAGAAAGTCAGGATCACGTCACTGGGTCCGCCGCTCAGCGACGTTGTCTTCGTCGATCGGTGGCATCGCCGCTGGCAACATCGCGAATTTGCCATCCCGGCGGTGGACGGCGTGCTCGAGCTCTATTCGATGCCCGTGCCCGACGGTTACATCGTTCTTCTTTTCACCTCGGCGTACCGTGCCCGGCACACGGAGAGCGCCCAGACCGAAACGCTCATCGGCCTGATCTCCACCACCTACGACGGCAGCTTCGCCGCCTGGAAGGAATTCCTGCAGCAAGGCGATTGGGTGCCTGCCGACCTCGCGGCGGCGAAGCTCGACATCACCTACGGCAAGCGGTTCTCCATCGCACCCGCAGGCTTCTCTCTGGCATACGGTGCGGATCTGCAGCCGGTCGAGGCCAATGGCGAGCTCGCCGTCAGCTATGGCTACCTCGGCCGCGATGGCGGCGCGACACTGGGCATCGCGGGCGTAAGCGCTCAGCCCGACATGGACAAGTACACGGAGATACGCGTCAACCGGCATCCGAAACCCTTCGCCGACTCGCCGCGTGACTATCTTTCGGCCTGGAAAGACATGATAAATCGGGTGCATCCCGAAGACGGACAGCCGTACAAGGACTCCGGCATGATCTGGGCGGGAACGACGCTAGGCACCCCAGGTGCGGACGCCAATGTGCTCTATACCCTGTTCTACGGAAGCGATGCGAATCCGTCGGATGCGGTAACCAAACAGAGGCTGGCGGCCGCGGCGAAGGGAGCCACGGTTCACGAGCACTGATGGGACGGGCGGGGGGCCGCTCAATCACGCGGTCTGTGCGAAAATGACCGGCCACGCTGCCTGACCCCCGCCCGCATGATCCGACTGACTGACATCAAGCTCCCGCTCGATCACGCCGAAGGCGCCATCGAGGCGGCCATTCGCGCCAAGCTGGGGCTGGGCAAGAGCGGTTTGCTCGGTTTCACGGTGTTCCGCCGTGGCCACGACGCGCGCAAGCGCGGCAACATCCTGCTGATATACACGCTGGACGTGGACGTGGCGGACGAAGCCGCGCTGCTCAAGCGATACGCGGACGACAAGCATGTGCAGTCGTCCCCCGACACCAGCTACAAGTTCGTGGCCCAGGCGCCGGCCGATCTGGCGCAGCGCCCCATCGTGATCGGCCTTGGGCCCTGTGGCCTGTTCGCTGGCCTGCTGCTGGCACAGATGGGCTACCGTCCGATCATCCTTGACCGCGGCAAGGCCGTGCGCGAACGCACCGTCGATACCTGGGGTCTGTGGCGCAAGCGCAAGCTCGAACCCGAGTCGAACGTGCAGTTCGGCGAGGGCGGGGCAGGGACGTTCTCCGATGGCAAGCTCTACAGCCAGATTTCCGATCCGCTCCATCACGGCCGCAAGGTGCTCACCGAGTTCGTGAAGGCCGGTGCGCCCGAGGAAATCATGTATGTCAGCAAACCGCACATCGGCACCTTCCGCCTGGTCACGATGGTGGAATCCATGCGCGAGACGATCGAAGCGCTGGGTGGGGAAATTCGCTTCACGCAACGTGTCGACGATGTACTGGTCGATACGGCGGAAGACGGCTCACGCCAGCTTCGCGGCGTCACCTTGTCCAGCGGCGAACAGCTGCTGAGCGATCATGTCGTCCTCGCCGTCGGCCATAGCGCCCGCGACACGTTCTTCATGCTGCACGACCGCGGTGTGTACATGGAAGCCAAGCCGTTCTCGATCGGCTTCCGCGTCGAGCATCCGCAATCGATCATCGACCAGGCGCGTTTTGGCCCGCAGGCCGGTCATGCGCTGCTCGGTGCCGCCGATTACAAGCTGGTGCATCACTGCAAGAATGGTCGCTCGGTCTACAGCTTCTGCATGTGTCCGGGTGGCACCGTGGTCGCGGCAGCGTCCGAGCCCGAGCGCGTGGTCACGAATGGCATGAGCCAGTACTCGCGCAACGAGCGCAATGCGAATGCGGCCATCGTGGTGGGTATCGAACCGGAGGATTTCGCCGCGTTCGACGACAGCGGTAGCCCGCTGGCGGGCATCGCCTTGCAGCGCGACCTCGAGTCGCGTGCTTATGAACTCGGCGGTCGCGACTACAGCGCGCCGGCGCAGCTGGTGGGTGATTTCGTCAAGGGCACACCCTCCACCGACTTCGGCAGCGTGCAGCCGTCGTACAAGCCCGGCGTGCGTCTGACTGATCTTGCGTCGGTCCTCCCCGGGTACGCCATCGACGCCATCCGCGAAGCGCTCCCGGCGTTCGATCGCCAGATCAGGGGCTTCGGCATGCACGACGCGATCCTCACCGGCGTGGAGACGCGCACCTCATCACCGGTGCGCATCCGTCGTAACGAGGCGTACCAGAGCCTCAATACGCGTGGACTGTTCCCTGCCGGTGAGGGCGCCGGATACGCGGGTGGCATCCTGTCTGCGGCGGTCGATGGTATCCGTGTCGCGGAGGCCGTCGCGCGGAGCATCAACGGCATCGGCCTGGTCACGGGTACCACGCCATAACAGCGCCGCCGAGCCCCCGGCCCGGTCGATTATTTCGCCATGCACAACGGTCAATTCGGCCGTGCAGCGCTTTTGTCTCGTCAGGCTTACCGCAAGCTCTTGGAGTGTTCGATACATTCCCACTGAAGCCAGGTTGCCCCAATGAGCAAGAAAGTCATCATCGTCGTCGATATCCAGAACGACTATTTCCCCGGCGGTAAATTCGAGTTGAAGGGCGTAGAGGCCGCCGCCGATCACGCGGCGCGCGTTATCGGCCATGCCCGAAAGAACGGTGATCTCGTCGTCCACGTCCGCCATGATTCCCTGAGCGACGATGCTCCCTTTTTTGTCCAGGGCACACACGGTGTGCAGCTTCACGATAGCGTCCGAAACCTTCCCGACGAGGCGCTGATCGTCAAGCACTTCATGAATCCCTTTCGCGAGACACGCCTCAAGGCTCACCTCGATGAGAACGGCGTGACCGATGTCGTCGTCGTTGGAAACATGAGCCATATGTGCATCGACGCCGTGACACGTTCGTCGAACGATTTCGGTTACGCCACCACGGTGATTCACGATGCCTGCGCCACGCGCGATCTGTCCTTCGAGGGTGTCGACGTGCCGGCGCACATGGTGCACGCGGCCTTCATGGCGGCACTCCGGTTCGGCTACGCCAAGGTTATTTCTACCGACGATTACGTTTCGGTATAAAACAGTCGATTCGTGCTGAAGCCTGGAGTAAAACAGTCATCCGTGCCGCACGGCCCGGATGACTGCTGCTCAACCAGGTGACGATTCCATGTCCAGTTCAGTTCTGCGCTCACTCTTCGCCCAGAAAATATTTGCGAACGATGCCTTGTTGACCAAGCTCGATGGGTGGGCGGAAGCCCATCCCAACGAGCACCTGGCGTGCCTGCGCCTGTTGAACCATGCTTTGCTGGTCGACCAGGTATTCAAGGCGCACCTGACCAATGCTTCGCCTACGGTGGCTACCGTCAGTGCCCCGGAGCAGCCGACACTGGAAGCACTCCGAGCCGAGGTGGCTGCCATGGACCGGTGGTACGAAGACTATGTGGCGAACCTGCCAGCAGCGAGTCTCGACGAGGTCGTGGCATTCACGTTCACCGATGGCGACCGCGGAAGCATGACGCGTGACGAGATACTTCATCACGTCGTGCTTCATAGCACCTATCACCGCGGGAACGTGGGACAGATCCTCCGATCGCTGGGCATGGCGCCCAGCCGCGATACGTTGACCAGCTTCCTCCACATGAGAGAGCCCGAACGACGGACTGTCTGAGAGGCAACGACGTCGGGATGGCCGAGCCCTAGAGCTCGAGAACCAGCCGGTTCGACGACGCCCACGAGACGCAGGTGCACATGCCTGCCGTGCGCGACGCCGGGGTGAGGCAAACGTCGCGATGCAGGGGTTCTCCCTCCAGCACCGGCGTGTAGCAGCTGCCGCATTCGCCTCGCTTGCACTCGTAGGAAACGAACGCGTCGGCAGCGATCAGGGCGTCCAGAATGGACGTTCCCGGGGCCACCTCGACGGTGGTACCCGATAGGGCCAGCTCGACCGTCAGCGGTGCATCGGTAGGCTGGACACGCGGCCCGAAGCTTTCGACGTGAATGGCGTCTGTAGGCCATCCCAGCGACTCGCCGGTCAGGGCCAGCGCCTGGAGCAGACCGGAGGGACCGCAGGCATAGACCTGATCCCCATCCCTGTAGCGCCCAAGGACATCGTCCAGACGCACACGACCGGTGACGGCCGATAGGTGGGTGACCAACGAGTCGCCCGCTATCGCCCGAAGCTCATCGAGCAGCGCGAGCCGATCGACCCTGTGTGCCAGGTAGTGAAAGACGAACGGAATCCCACGGTCGGCCAGCGCATGCGCCATCGACACCAGGGGCGTGACGCCGATGCCGCCGGCGACCAGCACGACGCGCGGGGAGGGCTGGCTATCCGGCATCGTCAGGGGGAAGCTGTCGTAAGGGCCCGATACCTCCACCACGCTTCCCGGGCCCATCGCCTCGTGCAGATAGCGCGAGCCGCCTTTGCCCGCTGCGTCGAGCTGCACGGCAATGCGCCATGCGTTTGACGATTCCGGCACGCCGACGAGTGAGTAGTGGTTCTCGAACGCGCGCCCGTCATCGGTTACGAAGCGAACCATGATGTGAGACCCAGGCGTCCAGGCGGGCAATAACCTGCCGTCCTTGTGGCGGAGCTGGAATTCCTTCACGCGCGTTCCGTGCTGAACGACACCGGCAACGACATAGTCCATAACGCTTTCTCAGGAGGCCACGGGCGGATTGAACGGGGAGGCGTCGAGGTATTCCCACTCGGCGCGGGGAATCGCGTCGCGGAGGATCCACTTGGCGACGTGGAACACCCAGAAGCGACCCGTGCCGCCTGTGACCTGATCAGGATCGGCCTGGTCCCACTCCACGGTGGCAGTGCCGGTCAGTTGCAGGGACTGCCCGTTGGCGAAGTCAGGGATGTAGAGGCCCGCGCGCGAGTCGACCTGGAGATTGCCGAGCGTGTTGAACAGGCTGTTGCCGTGATAATCGGGGATGCGCAGCGTCTGCTCGTCGACGATCTGGATGAAACCGGCGCCGCCGCCCCGGTGTGAGGCATCGGCCCCGGTTTCCACGTGGTGAGTGGCGACAAACAGCGTGTCCGCCTGCCGGATGAGTTGAGTCACATTGCCGCGTAGCACGGTGCCGTAAGCGGCCTGGGATGGCTCGCCCGACGCACCCAGGGCACGCAGATGCCGACGCTGGATGTACTTGGGGCAGTTCGGGTAGGCCTCGCGAATGGCCACCTCGATGCCGTTGCCATCGATCCGGCTCACCGTGCCATTGACGCGATAGCGCCGGCGCGAGCCGAGCTCGATGAACAGCATCCCCAGGTCCCGCCGTGAGGCGATGTTGGTCCACAACGGATCGACCGGATCACGAGAACCCTCCGGAACATCGATCTGGATGGCCCTGCCGTCGGTGGTGTGGATGAATCCCGGTTGGCCGAAGAGGGCGCTTGCCCAGACGTCGCCGGACGCGTCGACGCTGCCCAGCGCCACCATGAACTGCTTGGCGATGAACGGGCGAGCGCCACCGATCACGGTGTCGCTGACGAGGGTGGCGTTGCGATCGGCAATCGCGGACTCGCCCGCCCGCTGCTGGATGGCGCGCTCGCCTTCGTGGAAGGGTGTCTTGGTGGTCATGGCCTCACCCCTGGATGGGATGACGTCATTCTTCGCTCTCGGCCCCGGTCTGGGAACGCGACGGCGCGCACTTCACCATTTCGCCAGGCGCAGGAGTGGTGCAACAATCGCCGCTATCAGGGCCGCTCAGCCCGACCGGAGGCGGCTTGTGGACCAGATTCACCTGATGAAAGTATTCGTGGCGGTCGGCGAAGAGGAAAGCTTCGCCGCGGCCTCGCGCCGCATCGATCTTTCACCTGCCGCGGTCTCGCGAGCCATTGCGACCCTGGAGCATGACCTCGGCGTACACCTCCTGGCGCGCACGACCCGCAACGTCAAGCTGACCGAAGCCGGGCGGCGATATCTCGACGATACGCGCCACATCCTGGCAAGCATCGCCGAAGCCAACGAGGCGGCCGCCGGCGTCAATGCCGCGCCGAAGGGCAATCTGTCGGTGACCGCGTCCGTGCTGTTCGGGCGCGAGTTCATCACGCCGTGCATCGTCCGCTTTCTCCAGGCGTATCCCGAGGTGGATGTTTCCGCGTACTTCCTGGATCGCCTGGTGAACCTCACCGACGAAGGTATCGATGTCGCGGTGCGCATCGGTCCGCTCCCGGATTCCAGCATGAAAGCGCTCCGGGTAGGGCAGGTGCGGCGCATCCTCTGCGCCTCGCCGGATTACCTCGCCCGGCACGGCACGCCGGATCACCCGGCCGATCTGCTTCGACACACGATCATCGCCGCCAGTGGCATTTCCCCGCGCGTGGACTGGAAGTTCGGCGCGGCAGCCGACCCCACCATGGTGCGCATCAAGCCTCGTCTTACCGTGACGTCCAACGATGCGGCGATCACTGCCGCCACCGCGGGCCTGGGAATCGCCCGCTTGCTGTCCTATCAGGTAGGCGCCGAGCTGGCCTCGGGCGATCTCCAGATCATCCTCGCCGATTACGAGGAAGCGCCGTGGCCGGTGCACATCCTGCACAGGGAGAGCAAGTTCGGTTCCTCCAAGGTGCGCCACTTCATCGACATGCTGGCCGAGCACCTGCGCACCCATCCGCACCTCGTGTAGATACGGCTCTTTCGCGTCCCGCTCTTTCTCGCCGCGCAATGATCAATTGAGCGTGGCGTCGTTCCCCCTGTGCCCGGTGGTGCCTAGCATGGCCTCACTCCACACAACCCAGGGATAGCGACATGAAAGCAGCCATCATCATTCTTTCCGATCCGAAGGCCGGCGAAGACGCGCTCGGCCGCATGTTCAATGGCCTGGCGGCCGCCTATGACTTCAAGCAAAGCGGTGCCGACGTCGGCATTTACTTCCAGGGGACCGGCACCCGTTGGCCGGGCGTGCTTTCCGACAAGACGCATCCCATCCACGCGCTGTACAAAGCCGTGGAGGACCGGATCGTTGGAGTTTCTTGCGGCTGCGCCGATGTGTTCGGGGCCCGCGAAGAGGTCGAGAAGGCGGGTTTCGATCTGATCACCGACAACAGCGTCCCTGGTACGTCCGGTCTGCCGAGCATCGCGAAGATCGCTGCCGACGGTTACCAGATCTTTTCGTTCTGATCGCCCTCTGTCTTTCCCATCTGGAGAGCCACGCAAATGAACTCGACAAACGAAAGCAAATCACAGGTCACCCCCGTGGTCGTACACCACCGGTACGCGACGATCGACGGCATGAAAATCTTCTACCGCGAAGCGGGTCCCGCCGACGGCCCAGTCGTCTTACTGTTGCACGGGTTTCCGACGTCGTCCCACATGTTCCGGAACCTGATTCCCCAGCTCGCCGATCGTTATCACGTCATCGCGCCCGACTATCCGGGCTACGGCCAGAGCGACATGCCGGACCCCAAGCAGTACGCGTATACCTTCGCGGGCTTAGGCGACATCGTCGAAAAACTCCTGGCCCAGCTGAAGGTCACGTCGTTCGCGATGTATGTCATGGATTACGGCGCGCCCGTCGGTTGGCAGCTCTTCCTCAAGGGGCCGGAGCGCATCACTGGCTTGATCATCCAGAACGGTAATGCGTACGAGGAAGGCCTCAAGACCTTCTGGGATCCCATCAAGGTGTATTGGGCCGACGGTCGTAAAGAAAGCCGGGATGCCTTGCTCGGGCTGGTCTCACTGGAGACCACGATTTTCCAGTACACGGATGGTGTCGACGACAAGACACGCATCTCGCCGGATAACTGGGTGCACGATCAGGCCTTGCTCGACCGACCCGGGAATGCCGACGTCCAGATGGACGTGATGTACGACTACCGCAGCAACGTGCCGTTGTACCCGCAGGTGCAAGCATTGTTCCGCAAGCACCAGCCGCCGACGATCATTATCTGGGGCGAGCGCGACTTCATTTTTCCGGCAGACGGTGCGCATCCGTACAAGCGTGATCTCACCGATCTCGAGTTCCACCTGCTGCCGACGGGGCACTTCGCACTCGAAGACAAGGCGGACGAGATGGTGCCGTTGATTCGCTCTTTCCTGGACAGGAAGGTCGCGAACTAACCCGGATCCATCGGACGTCGCGTGGCCTCCGCCAGCGTCTCGGTGAAATGATGATCTGACAGGGCAACTGGCCCTGTCAGTCTTTCGGTGACTTCCTGCACGACCCACTGGTTGCCATCCGGGTCACTGAGGGAAAAGTACGAGGCGTAACTCTTCCGGTCGGGATTGGGGCCGGATGACTGGTTCTCCTTTCCCGCGTGGTGAAAGACGCCGTTGGCGTCATGGAAGATGTCACTCACATCGATGCCACGACGGAGCATTTCGTCTCGGGCTTGCACGATGTCGCTAACGACGAGATGCAGACCCTGCACCGAGCCGGGTTGCGCCGTGGTCATGCGTTCACCGAACATTACCGAGCATCCCGAGCCCGGCGGCGTGTACTGGACGACTCGGAAGCCGCGTTCATCGGTGTAGTCGATGTCGAAACGCCAGCCGAGCCGGGCATAGAAATGCTTCGCGCGATCGACATCGGTCACGGGGACCACCGCGATCTCGAAGCTTATGGGGAACGGAAACGGCCCGAAGGTTTCCGCGCCGCGTTCGCTCGTTCTCTGCGTCGTACCCATGGGCGTCTCCCGTGCTTTCGCTCAGGGTGAGGTCTCGCGGGATGACGTGTCTTGGTGGGCCTTTCCGTTAYCTCGCTATTTCTGAACCAGATCGCCGCATATCCAACCCTCAGCGGTCGATGGTCGCAAGGATCCAGTCCGCGTATCGATTGCCCGATACGCTTCCGGGCACCAGTGCATCATCGATACGTTGCGTGTCGGCTTCGTCGAGCCGGACAGCTGCCGCGGCGACGTTTTCTTCCAGGTAGCTCCGGCGCTTGGTGCCCGGAATCGGAACGATGTCATCGCCTTTGCCTAGCAACCACGCTAGCGCGACTTGCGCCGGTGTGATGCCTCGTTCGGCAGCGATGTCGAAAACGACGCGTGCGGCCTGCAGGTTGGCATCGTAGTTCGTACCCTGGTAACGCGGATCGATACGACGGGTGTCGCCTTCCGGGTAGGCCTCGGCGCGCTTCACGCCACCGGCGAGAAAGCCTCGCCCCAGCGGGCAGAAAGGCACCAGCCCGATGCCGAGTTCACACAGGGCAGGGATGATCTCGGGTTCGAGATTGCGTTCCCATAGAGAGTACTCACTCTGCAAGGCCGAGACCGGATGTACGGCATGCGCGCGGCGGAGATTGGCGACACCCACCTCCGAGAGGCCGAAGAAACGCACTTTCCCACGCTCGACCAAGCGACTGACGGCACCTGCGACGTCTTCTATGGGAACGGAACGGTCGAGCCGATGTTGGTAGAGCAGGTCGATGTGGTCGGTCTGCAGCCTTTGTAGGCATCCATCCACCACCCGGACGATGTTTTCGGGGCGGCTGTCCATACCGACGATGGTGTCGCCATCGAACCGTGAGCCGAACTTGGTGGCGATGACGACCTGATCGCGACGGTCCTTGAAGGCCTTGCCGAGCAGGCTCTCGTTGGTGAACGGACCGTAGTTCTCCGCCGTGTCGAAAAAATTGCACCCGAGCTCAATCGCCCGGTGCAGCGTCGCAATGGACTCGGCTTCATCGGCAGGCCCGTACGACTGGCTCATGCCCATGCAACCCAACCCGATCGCGCCGACTTCGAGGCCCTGGGACCCCAGCTTTCTCTTCTTCAGCATCACGTAAACGCCCAGCCTGTTGTTTGCGGTTGGTGGGCAGTCTAGGCAGGTGCCCTTGTACGGTGAATGCTTGTGAGTGCGAAATACTTGCGTGATAGTACAGGCATGATCGCTGATCCCGCCTCCGATATTCTCGAGTTCACAAAAGCCCAGACGCTGGTCACCGGGGGTTTCAGGGCGAGCGGGGCATGGGCATTGCAGTTCCCGGTGCCTAAATCGATCAAGTTCTTCGCGGTGGTGAAAGGGCGTTGTTGGGCGATCGTCGATGGGCTTCCCGAGCCGGTCGAATTCGGTCCGGGCGACGTGGGCCTGCTTGCCGCGCCGCGTGCCTTCGTTCTCGCCAGCAACCTCATCTGCACGCCGCAGGATGCCATGGAGGTCTTCAGTGGCGCAGGCAAGACGGAGGTGACGCTCGGCGATGGCAGCGACTTCGAGTACATCGGCGGCCACGTGCTTCTCGATCCCGTGAGCGGCCGCTTCCTCGCCGACGTGCTGCCACCCTGGGTCCACGTCCCAGCCGATCAGCCTGATGCCGCTGTGTTTCGCTGGCTACTCGGGCAACTACGCGCAGAACACGGTTCGTCGGCGTTCGGGGCGAAGCTCGCCTCTGCTCAGCTGGCTCAGCTCCTTTTCATCCATGTCCTCAGGACACATCTCGGCAATGCAGATGCACTACCGACCGGCTGGCTCCGTGCCTTGAGCGACCCAAGGCTGGCTGCCGCCCTGCGAATGATGCACGGCGAGCCGGGAAAGGCTTGGGGTCTGGATGAGCTCGCGCGGGCCTCATCGATGTCTCGCACCGCCTTTGCGGCTCGCTTCAAGTTATTAGCCGGTACCACACCGCTGGCGTACCTGACAGCGTGGCGCATGCGTCTCGCCGTGCGTGCGCTTCGTGAAGAAGGGACGTCCGTCGGTTTGATCGGTCAGATGCTGGGATACTCGTCGGAGAGCGCATTCAGTAACGCGTTCAAACGGGAAAAGGGGGTCTCACCGCAGGGGTATCGACGCCGTCCCGTTAGTCGCGAAGATGCTAGCTGAAAAAGAGCGTGTCTTTAGCGGACCTACTCGGATCTAGCCGCAGGCAAAAGAAGGTGGGCGAATCCGCCCACCTGATGGTCCTCGACGTTGCGCCGTGGTCCTGGTCGTACCTTACTTTGCCGAAGGCAGTGCCTTCGCCATTTCGAGGTGATGCTTGAGGGTCGGCAGCGTTTTCGTCGCAAAGGCCTTCAGATCCGCGTCCTTGCCGCTCGTCGATTCCTGGCTGAAAAGCTTGATGACCTTCTCATGGTCGGCAACCATTTTCGTCTTGAACGCAGCATCGAATGCCGCGCCGTTTTTCTTTTCGATCGCGGACGCCGCTTTCACGTCCGCCGGCATGGGTGCCGTGGCCGTCGGTATCGACTTGCCGCTTGCGATCGATTTCAGCTCGTCGCCAGCCTTGGTGTGGTCGTCGACCATGGTCTGTCCGAATGTCTTCACTGCATCGGATTGACCCTTCTCGGCGCCGATCTTCCCAAGACTTACCTCGGCAAGACCAGCGGCGCTGGCCATTTTGACGAAGTTGGTGTCCGCCGCACTGGCCGCCGACGATGCCGACATGGGGCGGTCGGACGCTGCTGTCTGAGCGAACGAGACGCCAGCGACCGGAAGAAGAGCGGCAGTGGCGAAAGCCAAAGTAAACAAACGGCGTTGGGTCATGGCAAATCTCCGGTGGGAAGGGCGCTAGGTTTCTCACGAGCCGAATGAAGCAGCCGTGCAAGAAACGGTTTGGAATGCGCCTTACCCTTGACGCGCGTCGCGCTGAAGTCAGCCTTGGTCTTCGTTGTCGTGTTCTTGCTGCGGCGACTCCTTCTTCTTCGGTTGCTTTTCCACATGGTCAGCGGCCGTGTCGGGCACGGTGCTCTTGGATTTATCTGCTTGTTCCGACGCACTCATGGGGATTCTCCGTTTGGGCCCTTCACCATCTGCCAAGGGGCGTCACAAGGGGTGAAAAGTCCCGTGAAGAGGCCGTCAGACGAAGACCATCGTCATTCGGTCAGCGAAGATCGACGCTAATCGCAATGTCGAAGGTACCGGCGCCGTGCTTTGCCACGCCGATGAGCATCAGGCCGACCGCTTCGAGTGTCGCGGCCATATGCAGGCCGCCGACATCGAGTGGACGTAGCCCGAGACTTTCGATAAAGGTTGAGACGCGCGTCTTCACCTCCGGATCGTCAGCAGCGAAGAACGCATCGAGACGTCCGCGCTGAGCAAGCACAGGACCGAAGAGACTGTTGAAGGCCTTTACGACATGCGCACCGGTGGACGCGGCCTTGGCGATCTCCTGCGCACCGGAACTGCCGCTTGGTGTCACGAGACTCGCTGCGTCGGACGAGATCGGATTGGTGATGTCGATGATCACCTTGCCGTCTAGCGCGTCTCCGTAGTCGGCCAGTACCGCTGCCGCGCTGCTGTACGGCACCGCGAGGATGACGATGTCGCCCGTCGGCGCTGCGCCGTACGTTCCCGTAGACGCTCCCGCGTCGAGTTGCGTGGCGAGTGCCTGCGCCTTGGAGCGATCGCGGCTGATCACCTCGACGGTGTGGCCGGCTTTGACCGCACGGCCGCCGATCGCTGCGGCCATACCGCCAGAGCCAATGATGCTGATCGTGCTCATGTGTTCTCTCCTGGGAAATAGTGGCCATTGGCCAGGTCTGCGAGCAGGTCGGGCTGGGTGGGCTCCCAGCCTAAGGTCTCGCGGGTGATGAGGTTGGACGCAGGCAGGTTCAACGTGACCAGATTCGCGAGGAACCCGAAGTATCCCGGCAGCATCAGCACGTCGTTGGGAATACTCACGGCTGGCAGGCCGAGGCGATGGCCGATGGCCTCCGCGACGTCGCGGAACCGGATGCCTTCGCCCTCGATCCCGTGCCAGTACTTGCCGGCCGGTCCCTTCTCAAGTGCCAGGCGGAACAGGACGGCGAGATCGTGCGTGTGCACGGCAGGCCACAGGTTCGCGCCGTCTCCGGGGAAGCCGATGACACCCTTTGCCTTCGCAAGCCCGATGAGCAGCGGTAGAAAGCCCGCAGCATCGGTCGCGCTGTGCGCGATGGGAGGAATACGCACGATGGAAGATCGGACGCCTCGCTCAGCGAGGCCGATCACCGCGAGTTCCACAACGTTGCGGACGCGCAGGCTGCCCTTGTACTTGTCCCCGCCAGGAAGAGCCGGATCGTTCTCGGTGGCTGGCCGGCCCAGGTCTTCCCATCCTGGCGAACCGATGCTGCCTGCCGCGACCAGCGGTTTACCGGTCCCCGCCAGTGCTTCGCCGTACGCGAGCATGACTTGCAGCTCGGCAGCGGCAACTGCGTCGATGCCACCGGAGGGAAGCAGGTCTTGACGGTGAGCGAGGTGGATGACGCCATCGGAATCCGCAGCCGCCGCCTTCAGTCCGTCGAGATCGGAGATATCTCCGCGCCGCGGCGTGGCGCCCAGGGCGGATGCCGCAGCTGCGGAATCATCCGACCGAACCAGGGCCGTCACCTCATGGCCCGCGGCGATGAGCTCGGGGATAACGTACGAACCGATATGGCCGGTCCCGCCAGTGACTAGAACATGCATGTCGTGAGCCTTTTGGGTGATGTGATGCGAGTGAGGGACGTTTGCTTTACTCAGACGAAAACGCTAACGCCGATCGCGAAGCGGGTGTGCTTGACCGCGTGGGCCATGAGGCCGAGCGACAGCAGGCAGAGGTGCTCCAGCGTCCGCGCCATTGGCAGATTTCCGACATCCCGCGGGCGCAGTCCGAGGCTGTCGATGAAGGCCGAGACGCGTGCCTTGGCTGATGCGTCGTCGCCTGCGAGGAACACGTCCAGGGGGCGATCCTCGGTGGGCCCCGCCGCCAGAACGTGGGAGAACTGGGTGTTGAACGCCTTGACGACTTCCGCAGTGGCTGGAGCTGCCTTGGCGATTTCCTGTGCGCCGGAACTGTCCCCTGGCGTCACAAAGCGGGTGAGGTCGGAGGCGACGGGGTTGGTGATGTCGACAAGAAGCTTGCCGGCCAGCCGTTCGCCGTAATGCGTCACCACCTCGAGGACGGCGGAGTAGGGCACCGCCAGGATGACGAGATCCCCCTTCAGCGCAGCGCCGAAGGCGGCGGTTGTCGCGCCGCTACCCAGCTGCGTGGCCAGTGCCGATGCCTTGGCGGGGTCGCGAGTGATTACCTCGACGGTGTGTCCGGCCTTGACGGCAAGCGTTGCGATCGACGCAGCCATGCCGCCCGAGCCGATGATGCTGATGGTGCTCACATGAGTGTCCTTGAGAGTCGACTGGCACCCGTAAGCCCTAGGTGGTACGGTGCGCCATATAATCTGGATCACTGATCCGGATGTAGACTCATTGTATGTGGATCACTGATCCACTTGTCAAGGTGCACGCATGCGGGCTGACGCCAAAAAGAACTACAGCCACCTCCTCGCCGTCGCGGGGGAGGTTGTTGCCGAGCACGGGGCGGACGCGTCCATGCGGGACATCGCCCGCCGGGCCGACGTTGGGTTGGCGACGTTGCTTCGCCACTTCCCGACACGGGAAGCTCTGTTCGAAGCCTTGCTGCGCATGAATGTGGACGTGTTGATGCAGCAGGCGGACGAACTCGAAGTGTCGAGCTCGCCTGACGATGCGCTGGTGTCGTGGTTTCGCGAGGCAGTCGCCTTCACGCACAGTTACAGCGGCGTCTGCGAGCTGATGGCGAGCGCGCATGACGACCCGGACTCCGCGCTGCACGCCTTGAGCAATGCATTGCGGACCGTGGGCGCGCGATTACTGCAACGCGCACAGGCGGAGGGAGCGGCTCGCGCCGATATGGATGGGGTCGACCTGTTTGCGCTCATGTCGGCGCTCGGCTGGCTCGTTGGCCAGCCGGGATTCGCGCCGCGGGGCGATCATCTCTTCGACTTGATAACCAGCGCTATCCTGACGACCCGTCCGGGAAACAAGCCCAGGAAGGCACGCTAACGGCGTGGTCGCGAGCTATCGTCAGCGCATACCGCCCGAACCGAGGATGAGTTCGCCTGTCACCCAGGCCGCATCGTCCGAGGCGAGGAACGAGACGATCGAAGCAATGTCCTTCACCTGGCCGATGCGACCGAGCGGTGTCTGGCTCTCGTTCCAGGTCTGGAACTCCGATCCCATGACGCCCGCCGTGTGCGTACCTTCGGTTTCGATCAGGCCGGGGTTCACCGAGTTGACCCGGATCCCACGCGGACCCAGTTCGCGCGAGAGCACACCCGTGATGGCGTCAAGCGCGCCCTTCGTACCGCTGTAGATGGCGCTCTCGGCGGGCAGAACCCGGGTGACGAACGAGCTGATGTTGATGATGCTGCCGCCCTTGCCAAGGTGAGGCACGGCGGCGCTGGAAACCAACAGGGGCCCAAGCACGTTGATGTCGAACTGCCTGCGATAAAGCGCTTCTGTGGACTCTTCGATGCTAGCGAACTGATAGACGCCGGAGTTGTTGACTACGATGTCGAGCCGGCCGAAATGATCGATGGCGGCCTTGACCAGGGTGTCGACCTCGGTCTTACTGCTGACGTCCGCTCCGACCGCCACTGCCGTTCCGCCAGCGGCTTCGATGTCGGCCACGACCCTGTCTGCATCGGCCTTGCTCGATGCGTAATTGACCACGATCTTCGCGCCGTCGGCGGATAGCCGGCGGGCGATCCCGGCACCGATCCCCTTCGATGCGCCCGTGACGATGGCGACCTTGTCTTTCAGGATGCTCATGCGGATGGATTCCCATAGCGGTAAGAAGGCCGCCATGGTGATCTCGGCAGGATTGTTTGTGGACTGGCATTCCTGCATATTTGACGTACATTTTTGAACGGGTGGCGAGCGCATGGAGTGGAGCGACGTTCGGATCTTTCTGGCGACGGTCCGCGGTGGATCGCTGGGGGAGGCCGCACGAAGCTTGGGCGTGAGTCACCCGACGGTGGGTCGCCGGGTCAAAGCGCTCGAAGACGAAGCAGGGCAGCCGCTCTTTCGGCGAACGAAGGATGGACTCGTGCTCACGGACGCCGGGGACGCCGTCCTCGCACTCGCGGAGTCCATGGAGAATTCGGCGCTTTCCATGGAAAGACGCCTCGCCGGCAACCACGAACGGCTCGAAGGCATCCTGCGGATCTCGTCGGCGGATTGGTTCGCCAGCTACGTGTTGGCTCCCGTACTGGCCGAGTTGGGGCGACGCCATCCTGCGGTGGTGCCCGAGGTGATCGCCAGCTACCGTCTGCTCGATCTGTCGCGTCGTGATGCCGACGTGGCGTTCCGTATCGTTCCTTTCAGCGAACCGGAGATCGTTCAGCGTCGCCTGATGACGATGCCCTATGGTCTTTACGGGTCCACAGAAACCGTGCGCGCGCTCGAGAATGATCCGGCCTCGGTGGGACTCATTTTGATGAACACGGCGCAGGCCCACTTTCCCGACGTGGCCTGGTTACTCGACAGCTTCCCGCTGTCGCGGCGGGCTTTCACGAGCACGAGCCGAACCGTCCAGGCGCAAATGTGCGTGCGTGGTGTAGGCATTGCCGTGTTGCCAAGACCCGTTGGCGACGCGCTCGCTGGATTGCAGCGTATCGATACATCGAACGGTCCGCCTTCTCGCGAAGTATGGGTCGGTTATCACCAGGACCTGCGCCACATGGATCGTTTGCGCGCCATGCTCGACCTCGCGGAATCGATGCTGTCCGATGTGCCGATGTCCGCGCGCTGATCCTGTCCATCAGGTCTAAACCACAGGAGAAAGCCCTCCATCGATGCGCAGGTTGGCTCCCGTGATGTATCCGGCAAGAGGGCTGACGAGAAAGGCGACGGCATGTGCGACGTCTTCCGGCTGCCCGGTGCGACCAAGCGGCACGTTCGCAAACAGGGGAAGGACGGCCCCCTCGATGTCTTCCCACGGCGCATCGCGTGCCGCTAGACCCCGGTCTGCGGCAACAGCGCGGAATCGCTCGTCGAGCGTAGCGCTGTGGATCGTGCCGGGCGAAATGGCATTGACGGTGACGCCATCGGCCGCGACGGCTTTGGCCAGAGACGAGGTCATCGCGTTCATCGCGGCCTTGCTCGCGGCATATCCCGGAGCAGACGCGGGTGCCATCGTTGCGGCGAGACTGGACACGTTGACGATACGTCCCCAGCGCTTCATTTTCATGTGAGGGAGCAGGCGCGTCGTCATGCGCAGGGCGGTCAAGACATTGCGGTCATACCCAGCCAACCAGGAGGCCGGCTCCGCTACCGCCCAACCGTCGCTTGCGCCACCGGAGCCACCCGCGTTGTTGACCAGTATGTCGATGGGGCCGACGAAGCGCCCGGCTTCCTCGACGATGCTTTGCACCTGATCATCGAGCGTGAGATCTCCCACGACAGAATGCGCCTTGCCACCCGAGTCGATGATGTCGGATGCGACCCGGTCCGCGTGGTCTCTGTCGCGCCCATGGACAACGACCGTCACACCTTCCATGGCCAGCGCCCTCGCGATCGCTTCGCCAATACCCTTACTGCTGCCAGTCACCAGCGCGACTTTTCCGCTTAATTGCAAATCCACTCGAAAACCCCATCTCGTATCCAGATATACCGATACGGTGGCCCCCGATGGCAATTCCGACAACTACGCACTTTCAGGTACCCACCTTCGATGAGGCGCGCCATGCGTGTCTTGGTCCAGAGGGATCGGCTGCGCACACGATGCGCGTCATTCGCATGATCCAGGGGCGTTGGAAGGTGCCCATTCTTTTCAGGCTCTTCGCCGACCCATGCATGCGAACCCTGCAAATGAAACGCGACCTCGGAACCATTTCCCAGAAGGTGCTGACGCAGCACCTGCGGGAACTTGCCGATGACGGCCTCGTCGAGCGCGTCGAGCACGCCGGAAAATCCCTGCACGTCGAGTACCGGCTGACCGAGATGGGTAAGGAACTACGGCAGGTGCTTGTTGCAGCGCGCACGTTTTCGGTGGGGCATCCGTTGGAGACGGTTCGCTAAGGCAGCGCGTCGCGCTCGGCAAAGATTCTCGCCATTTCCACCGCGTTCTCGGTCCCCCAGGTACACAGCGGAACGATCGCCTGAGCGAGGCTCCGACCGAGTGGCGTCACCGCGTAGTCCACGCGCGGCGGTACCTCCTGGTAGTCGGTCCGCGCCAACACATGATCGGCCTCGAGATCCTTCAATTGCTGGATCAGAACTTTGTCGCTGACGCCTTGCATCAAACGCTTGAGTTCGCCATAGCGCTTTGGCTCGTCGCGCAGCAAAAACAGGATCAGTGGTTTCCACTTGCCCGAGATGATGCGGAGCGTAGCGTTGAGCCCGCAGCCGGTATCGCAGATTTCGGGAGGTGTTGTCATTTTGATACTTACCAAAAAGTGCATACTTGTCGATAGGTTATTAGGCCCGCATCCTTTTCCTCAAGCAAGCAGTTCGCTGCTTTCACACAACGCTAATGAGGATGCGCAACATGAACCGACTGAATGGAAAGACCGCTGTCATCACCGGCGGCGCTACGGGCATCGGCCTCGCGGCTGCCAAGCGCTTCGTCGAAGAAGGCGCGTTTGTCTTCATCTACGGCCGCCGGCAGGATGCGCTCGACGCCGCGCTAGCCGTCCTTGGACCCCATGCCCGGGCTGTGAAGGGCTCAGTGTCCGATGAGGCAGACCTCGACCGTCTCTACGCAGCGGTGAAATCCGAGCGCGGAACCCTCGATATCGTCTTCGCCAACGCCGGGGCAGGAAGCCAGGCCAAGCTCGGCGAGATCACCGCTGCGCACATCGACGAACACTTCGATACCAATGTGAAGGGCACGATCTTTACGGTTCAGAAAGCGTTGCCGCTGATGGGCGAGGGTGGTTCGATCATCCTGACCGGATCGAGCGCGGGTACCACGGGCGCCCCGACGATGAGCGCTTATAGCGCCAGTAAGGCCGCTGTCCGCAATCTCGCACGGACATGGGCAGAAGATCTGAAGGGCACGGGCATCCGGGTCAATGTGTTGTCGCCCGGAGCGACGGCAACCGAACTCGCGAAAGCGGCGCTCGGTGAGGAGGGCCAGAAGGTCTACGCCTCGATGACGCCACTCCAGCGCATGGCCGATCCATCGGAGATCGCGGCAGCGGCCGCCTTCCTCGCATCGTCGGATAGCAGCTTCATGACCGCCAGCGAAGTCGCTGTCGACGGTGGCCTGGCTCAACTCTGACTTGGAGAGATTCCATGAGTTACGCAATCATTGGATTTGGCAAGATCGGCCAGGCTCTGGCCAAGGCATTCGCCCGTAACGGCATCGACGTATCCGTTGCAACCACGCGCGACCCGGACAGCTTCGCGGCCGCAGCGGCCGCCATCGGGCCCACGATCATCCCTAAAACACTGGCGGATGCAGTGAAGGCGGACGTCATCTTCCTCGCTGTGCGTTTCGACGCGCATAAAGATGTCGCGAAGGCGCTGCCAAGTTGGAAGGGAAAGACGATCATCGATGTGACCAACGCCTATGGCGTGCCTCCCGAGGCATTGGGAGGACAGGCGTCTTCCAGGGCCGTTGCGCAGGCTTTCACGGACGGAACCTTGGTCAAGGGTTTCAACCATCTGGGCGCGGCTGTCCTTGAACAGGATCCGGCCGTGAAAGGCGGCAGGCGAGTCGTCTTCCTTGCGAGCGATGACGATGACGCAGCAACGGCGGTTGCCGGGCTTACGACCAACCTGGGTTTCTCGCCGATCAAACTGGGTGGACTGTCCGAAGGTGGCCTGCTTGTGCAGGCGCGCGGAAATACCTGGGGTCAGCTGATCTTCAAGGATCTGATCAAGTTCGACTGAGTCAGCCCCCGGAACGATGGAGACATATCGATGAGCACACAAGAAAACGTCCAGGTTGTGAAGGACTTCTTTGCGGCCATGGGCCGTGGCGATGAACCAGGTCTGCTGGCGTTGTCCGCCGAAGATATCGAGTGGATCATTCCCGGTGATGGCTGGCCGCTGGCTGGCACGTACCGTGGGCATGCCGGCTTGGCCAATGTGCTCAAGAAGGCTTCCGAGGCGGTGGAAACCTCGTATCCGAAGCCTCCTGAATATGTGGCTCAGGGAGATCGCGTGCTGGTCATCGGCCTGGCAGAGGGAAAGATCAAAGCCACGAATAAAGCGTTCGAGGACCATTGGGTCTTCGCCATCACCGTTCGAGATGGCAAGCTGACGAGTATCCGTGAGTACATCGACACCCAGGCATTGGCGCGTGCCTCACAAATGGGGTGAGCGTCTAACCCAAGCGGGCAAAGCTCACTCCAGCGGCCTGACCCAGATGTTCCGGAAGCTGATGGGCTGGGAGTGGTCACCATGCGCCTGCAGCTTGATTGGCGCATCGCTATATGCCTTGTACTTCGGCTTGCCGATGTAGAAGGTCTCGCCGGTCAGCTCGGTGTGGTTCTGCACCAGCACGCCGTTATGGAACAGCGTGACGTTAGCCGGTGATTTCACCGAACCATCGGCGGCAAACACGGGCGCCGTCCAGACGATGTCGTAACTCTGCCATTCGCCAGGACGGCGCGCCGCGTTCACCAGCGGCGCGGCCTGCTTGTAGACGCTAGCGGCCTGTCCGTTGACGTAGGTCTTGTTCTCCCAGGAATCCATGATCTGGATTTCGTAGCCCTCATCTCCTGGCCCCGTGGAGGCGAGGAAGACGCCGCTGTTACCACGTGCCTGGCCTTCGCCCGTGATGTCCTTCGGTATCTGCCATTCGAGGTGCAGCTGGTAATCGCGGAAATGTTGCCGGGTCTGGATGTTCCCCGTGGTCTTGTCGACGGTGACCACACCGTCATGCACGTTCCATCGGGCGGGGGAGTGATCCTTCGAGGCCTCCCAGCCGGCGAGATCGCGACCATCGAAGAGCACGATCGCATCGGACGGCGGGGCTTGTTCTTTCACGCCCGGCGCGACGACTTTCGGCACCGGGGTCCATTGCTCCGTGGCCTTCGGATCATCCTGCGCCAACGCGCATGAGGATCCGACCATCGCCAGAGTGACGAGAGCGAGGGTTGTCGGCTTGCGACGCTTCATGGGAACTCCTGGGAAAGATGTCATACCGTGCACGTCCTGAACGCCTCGGCAAACGATTCGAACGGATCCGGGCGCGAGGGCATGAACTCATGCGCGATGAAGCCCTGGTAGTTCAGATCCGCGAGGGCTGTCGCGATCGCGCGATAGTTCAGTTCCTGCGTGCCATCGATCTCATGGCGGCCGGGCACGCCGCCGGTGTGAAAATGGCCGATCCACTGGATGTTGTCGCGGATCGTGCGGATCACGTCGCCTTCCATGATCTGCATATGGTAGATGTCGTACAGCAGCTTGACGGCAGGTGAGTTGACGCCCTTGGCCACGGCAACGCCGAAGGCCGTGTGGTCGCCCTGGTAGCCGTGGTGATCCACCTTGCTGTTGAGCAGCTCGACGCAGAGCGTGATGCCATTTTCCGCGGCGTAGGGGGCAATCTTCGACAGTCCGGCGACGCAGTTGTCGACCGCCTGCTGGTCGGAGATGCCGGCCTTGCGGTTGCCGAACATGGTGATGACGTTCGTGACGCCGGCGCGCTTCGCCAGTGGGATAGTCGCCTCGATCTCCTTGATCAGCGTGGCATGGTTCGCGGGATCGTTGAAGCCGAATTCGATGAAGTTATCCCGCTTGGCCGGGTAACCCATCGACACCGCCAGGCCGTTATCCGTCACGACCGACCATTCGTCTGCGTAGAGCAGGTCGACGCCCGTGAAGCCGATGGCCTTCAGGCGTTTGCACAGCTCGGGAAGCGGCGCCTTCGAGGTCCAGCGGCTGAGCGATTGCTTGAGTCGTTCGCGCGTGGGGACCGGCGCGGTCGCCTTTCCGCCGGAGGTAGCGGCGGAGGCGAGAAGGGGTGCTGCTCCCGCCATCGCCGCGACGGTGGCAAGGCGTCCCAACGCGTTGCGACGGCCGATATGGGTCGTGTCATCCGTTCCGTTCATTCGAGCCCCAGGATCTGTCGGTTGAACGTGCGATCGCTGCCCGTCGACGCAAAATCGTCGAAGGCGCGCTCGGTGACTTTGATGATGTGGTCGCGGATGAAGGGTGCACCTTCCTTCGCACCCTGCTGCGCGTCCTTGATGCAGCACTCCCATTCGAGCACCGCCCAGCCGGGATAGTCGTATTGCGCGAGCTTGCTGAAGATCGCCCCGAAATCGATCTGCCCGTCACCAAGCGAACGGAAGCGGCCGGGGCGATCGATCCAGCCCTGGTAGCCGCCGTAGACGCCTGAGCGTCCGTTGGGCCGGAATTCGGCGTCCTTCACGTGGAAGGCGCGGATACGCGCGTGATAGTTGTCGATGAACTGCAGATAGTCCATCTGCTGCAGGACCATGTGACTCGGGTCGAAAAGAATGTTGGCGCGTGGATGATGATCGACCGCGTCGAGGAAGCGCTCGAACGTGGCACCGTCATGCAGGTCTTCACCGGGGTGGAGTTCGTAACAGACATCCACACCCACCTCATCGAACGCATCGAGGATCGGCTTCCAGCGCCTGCCGAGTTCGGCGAAGGCCTCTTCGATGAGTCCGGCCGGACGCTGCGGCCAGGGGTAGAACAGATGCCAGGCCAGGGCGCCCGAGAAGGTGGCATGCGCCGTCAGTCCGAGGTTCTTGCTGGCCGTGGCTGCCAGCTTGAGTTGCTGCACCGCCCATGCCTGGCGTTCGGGCGACTGCCCACGAAGGGCTGGCGGCGCGAAGCCGTCGAACAGGCGATCGTACGCGGGGTGCGACGCCACCAGCTGCCCTTGCAAGTGCGTGGACAGCTCGGTCACGGCCAGGCCGTGTTCGGCCAGCATGCCGATGATGTCGTCGCAGTAGGTCTTGCTGGCCGCCGCCTGCTCGAGGTCGAACAGGCGCGCGTCGTTGGACGGGATCTGCACGCCGACGAAACCTAGCGACGAGGCCCAGCGGGCGATGTCGGGCAGGGAGTTGAACGGCGCCTCGTCCGAGGCGAACTGGGCAAGGAAGATGCCCGGACCCTTGAGTGTCTTCATGTCAGATCTTCAGTTCGGTTTCGACGGCCCAGGCCTTGCCGTTACCCGCCTTGGCCAGGGGGATGTCGGCCTTCCATGCAGCCGGCACGGGATCGTATTGAAGCACCTGCGTGCAGCCGGGCTGCGACAGGAAGAAACCGAGCATGGTGAGCTTCTTGGTCATCAGCACGAAGTCGGCGGCCGGTGCCGGTTTGCTGCCCTTAGGCACGCCCAGTGCCTCGGCATGCAAGCGGGTCACCAGTGCCTTGCGCTGGGCCTCGTCGAGCTGCAGGAAAGGCTTGCCACCTGCTTTGTCGAACGCCGCCATGGCGGTGAGGTAACGCGACTGGTCGGCCTTGGCATAGACAGCCAGGAACAACTGGTCGATGAACAAGGGTACGCCCGCATCGAGTGCTCCCGGTGTATCGGTACGCGGAATCACGATCTCGGAGACCGTACCCACAAGGCTGTACTGGGCTGGCTTGAAGAACTGGGGCTTCGCCTCCGGCTTCTGCGATGCGGCGTGCGCGTCGAACACCGCCAACAACGACGGGCCCGCGATGGCGCCGATCGCCAGCGCGGACATGTTTTTCAACCATTCGCGACGATTCATGGCGAGTTCCTCACAGGTTGCCGCGCTTGAGTTCTTCCACGGCGTGGTTGGCCGCGCGTGCGGTCAGCGCCATGTACGTGAGGGACGGGTTCTGGCAGGCGGAAGACGCCATGGCCGAACCGTCGGTCACGAAGACATTCTTGCAGGCGTGTACCTGGTTCCAGCCATTGAGCACCGAGGTCTTCGGGTCGCGGCCCATGCGTGCGGTGCCCATTTCATGGATACCGGCGCCGACGTTGGCCTTCATCGAGAACGAGTTGACGTTGCGGTACCCAGCGCCGCTCAGCATCTCCATCGCATCCTCGATGATGGCCTTGCCCATCATGACCTCGTTTTCCTGATGCGCGGCATCGAAATTGAGCACGGGCAGGCCGTACTTGTCCTTGTGGTTGCGGTCCAGCGTGACGAAGTTCTTGTGCGAGGGCAGCATTTCGCCGAAGCCCATCATCGAGACATACCACGGGCCGGGCTCTTGCGCGGCGCGCTTGAGCTCCTCACCCAGCGCCTCCTGCTGGACCAGACGCGTCCAGTCCTGGCGGCCTGCGCCGCCCTGGAAGCCGAAACCGCGCAGGTACTTCTGCTTGTCCGTGCCGACGTTGCGATAGCGGGGAATATAGAAGCCGTTCGGGCGTCGACCGGAGTAATAGCGGTCTTCATGGCCGTCGACCATGGCACGCGCACCGGTGCCGAACAGGTGGTCCATGATGTTGTGGCCCAGCTCGCCGCTGTCGTTGCCGAAACCGTTGGGGAAGCGGCTCGAGGTCGAGTTCATCAGGATGTGCGCCGTGCCGAAGGTGGACGCGCACATGAAGATCACCCGGGCGAAGTACTCGGTCTGCTTTCCCGTCTCCGCGTCGAGCACGCGAACGCCGGTGGCCTTGCCTTTGTCGTTGTCGTAGATCAGCTCGTACACAATGGCATTGGTCACCATCGTCATGTTGCCCGTGCGCTCGGCGGAGGGCAGGGTCGACGAGTTGCTGCTGAAGTAGCCACCGAACGGACAGCCGCGCATACACAGGTTGCGATACTGGCAGGTGCCGCGCTGCGGGCTCTGGTCGTGCTTCAGCGGCGCAGACAGGTTGGCGGTGCGGCCGATGATCAGCTTGCGGTTGAACTTGCTATCCAGCTTGCCCTGGAAGTCCTTCTCGACGCAGTTGAGCTCCATGGGCGGGAGAAAATCGCCGTCCGGCAGCTGGGCCAGGTGGTCGGTGTTGCCGCTGACGCCGATGAAATGCTCGACGTGGTCGTACCACGGCGCGAGGTCGTCGTAGCGTATGGGCCAATCCGCGCCTACACCCTCCTTGCCGTTCGCCTCGAAGTCCATCTGGCTGAAGCGGTAGCTCTGCCGGCCCCACATCAGCGAGCGTCCGCCGACGTGGTAGCCGCGGAACCAGTCGAAGGGCTTGGTCTCTTCGTACGGGTTGTCGATGTCATCGGCGAACCAGTGCTTGGTGGACTGGGTGATGCCGTAGAACGACGGGCGCGTGTGCTTTGGCCAACGGGCGAGGTCTTCCTGCGTCGGCTCATCACCGTACGGCAGTTCCCAGGGGGCCTTCATGGCCGTGGGGTAGTCGAGGTGCTTGACCATCGGGCCGCGGTCGAGCACGAGCGTCTTCAGGCCCTTTTCGGTGAGCTCCTTGGCCGCCCAGCCACCGCTGACGCCGGTGCCGACGACAATTGCGTCGAATGTGTTCTTTTCCATGCTTTCCCTTCAGCGCAACGGACGCAGGTAATCGAAGTCGACGCGCGCGGCGTCAAGCGAGCTCATGCGAGCGAACGGGCCTTCCTGTTCGACGAAGCAGTGCTTCAGTCCGGAGGAATCCGCTGCCGCCATGATCGGTTTGTAGTCGAGCTTGCCGCGGCCGAGTTCGGCGCCCGGGTAATCCTTCTGATCGCCGCGCAGGAAGTCCTTCGCGTGCATCAGGGGGATACGACCTGGATTGGCCTTGAAATAATCGGCGGGGTTCTTGCCACCCGCGGACACCCAGCCGCAGTCGAGTTCGAACTGCACCAGATGCTTGTCCGTCTCTTTCAGGAGGACGTCGTAGAACACCTGTCCGCCGCCCACGTCGGTGAACTCGGCATGATGGTTGTGGTACGCGTACTGGAGGCCAGCCTTGCTTGCCTTCTCGCCCAGACGATTGGCGTACTCGGCGGTGCGCTTGGCGTCATCGAGCGTATAGCCCGGGTCTCCCGACTTGTTCGCTTCTTTCTGCATGATCGACGGCAGCATGCTGCTGACGATGTACTTCGCGCCCAGTGTGTGTGCCGCTTCGATGCCCGCCTCGAAGCCGAGGCTGTCGAAATGCAGGCTCGGGCATGCCAGGCCGGCTTCCTTCAGCTGATCGCGAAGTGTCCCCGCCGTGGTCGTGATGATCGCTTCGATCTCGGTATAACCGATCGACTTCAGTGTCTTGAGCGTGCCGACCGGGTCGGCCTTGTACGCGTCGAGCACCATGTAGAGCTGGATGCCCAGGCTCTTGCCCTTCGCGGCGGCGGCCGCAGCGAAGAGCTTTCCCGGCGCGGATAGACTAAGGCCGAGCACCGTGCCGCACAGCGCGGAACGCGTGAGGAACTGCCTGCGATTCATCATGAGTGGATGGTTCCGGCGGAGGGGATCGTCGCGGCTGCGGCAGCCTTGCGATCCTTGAAGAGCAAGACGAAGAGGACGAAAACGGCGGCAGCGAACGCGCCGGCGATGATCCAGATGCCGTGCCAGTCGTGCGTCCCATCAGCCCGCGTGTAGTGCTCGACCACTGCGCCGGACAACCAGGACCCGACGAACATGCCCAGGCCGTAAGTCAGGAAGGTGATCAGCCCCTGCGTTGCCGCGCGTAGCGCAGGCGGCGCTTCGCGGTCGATGTAGATCTGGCCCACGACGAAGAAGAAGTCGAAGCAGACGCCGTGCAGGACGATGCCGAGCCAGAGCATCCACATCAGCTCGCCGGGAGCACCGAAGGCGAACATGCCGTAACGTACCACCCAGGCAAGCATGCCGACGGCGAGCATCCACTTCACGCCCAGGCGACGGAAGAACCAAGGAATCAGCAGCATGAAGAACAGTTCGGACATCTGCCCGCCGGTCATCTTGCCGGCCGCGTTGACCACGCCCGCCTCGTTGAGGAACAGGTTGGTAAACGCGTAGTAGAACTGCAGCGGAATGCAGATCAGGAACGAGGCGAGGGCGAACACCGCCATCGAGCGCTCGCGCAGCAGGTGCAGCGATTCGAGGGGCAGCGCATGGCGCAGTTCGAAACGCGTGTTGCGGGCCAGCGGAGGGGTCGGGGGCAGGGTAAAGCAATAGCCCGCCATCACCACCGAGAGGCCCGCGGCCAGGAGCAGGGGAGATGCCGTGGCCTCCACGCCCCAGGCGCCGACGATCAAGCCCACCACGATCCAGYCGATGCTCCCAAACACACGAATCGCGCCGAATTCTTCCTGCGGATCCTTGATATGGCGCATGGCCAGCGAGGCGGTCAGGGCCAGGGTCGGCATGTAGCAGAGGCTGTAAGCCAGCAGTGGCGCATACACCCCGACGAACGAGGTCTGTTGCGCGGCGACCGCGAGCAGCACGGCACCGAGGATGTGCAACAGGGTGAGTACCCGACGCGTATCGAAGAGGCGGTCGGCGAGTAGCCCCACGAACAACGGCGAGATGATTGCGCCGATGGCGGTCGTGCCCGCGACGGCACCGATTTCCGTACCGGTGAAATGCAGCGTCTTGCCAAGCCAGGTACCGACCGTGACGTACCACGCGCCCCAGATTCCGAACTCGAAAAGCATCATCACTCTAAGGCGCCATTTCATCCGCGTGTCCTCGTGGTACGTGTGGGTTCGAGAGGGTCGTCGACGGTCTGCCACACACCGCCAGCGGCGTGACTCGTCAGCATGGCGTCCACCAGCAGGCTGTTGCGGTAGCCGTGGGCGAACGTGGGTAAGGCATCGGGTCTTTCGTCTGGCTTCGCACCGCTGCGGATCCACGCGTACGCGTCGGCGATCACGTTACGGAACGCGTCCGCCCAGGCCTCGGGGTGGCCTGCAGGCAGGTGCGCATAAGCGCGTGCGGAAGAATGCAGCAGCGACGGATCGCGCGTGAGCACCGCGTTCGCCTTTGCGTGATGACCGATCCAGAGTTCGTTGGGCTCTTCCTGGCGCCATGCCAGCGAACCTTCGCGCCCGTTGACCTCCAGCCGGAGGTCGTTCTTGTGGCCCGGCAGCACCTGGCCGACGGTGACGCAGCCGCGGGCACCGTTGTCGAAGCGGAGCAGCACGCTGGCCAGGTCCTCGCTCGATATCTGGCGTCGCTTCCCGTCCGGGCCTTCGCGTTCGGGTACCACCGTCTGCAGGTCGGCCAGGACAGCGGTGATGCGCGCGCCGGTGACGTGCTCGGCCAGGTCGCACCAGTGCGAGCCGATATCGCCGAGCGCTGAACTGGCGCCACCCAGCTTGGGATCGAGGCGCCATGTGTACGCGCGTTCGTCGGTGAGCCAGTCCTGCAGATAGCAGCCGTGCACGAAAACGCTTTGCCCGATATCGCCTTTCGCGATCATCGCGCGTGCCTGCTGCACGAGCGGGTAGCCGCGGTAGTTGAACGTGACGACGTGCGCGAGCTTGGCATCGCGCGCCGCTTCATAAAGCTCGCGGGCTTCCTGCACCGAGGCGGCCAGGGGCTTGTCGGAGATCACGTGCTTGCCGGCTCGCAGTGCAGCCAACGACACCTCGCGATGGAGGTGGTTGGGGGTGGTGTTGTGCACCACATGCACGGCAGGATCGGCGAGCAGGTCGCGGTAATTCGCGTAAGCCTTTCCGGCGTTGAGTTCGCGTGCGCGGCGGGTGGCGGAGTCGAGGCTCGAGCCGGCGATTCCGACGATCTCGACGTCACCCAGGCGCCGTACGGCATCGAGGTGATGGGCGGCGATGAAGCCGGGGCCCACGAGTCCCATACCGAGACTCATCGATGGGTGGTCCTGGCGCTTGTCGAAGTCGACTGGCTTGCCATGTTTTTCCCCCGGCGACGTCGCTGCCACCAAAAATGTATTCGATTACATTCGCGCAGACTGATCGCCCGAAGGCTCTTCATGGATGCGGAATCGTGGTTTCCCCGGCGACTTGCAAGTACGTCGCCCTGAACGTGGCAAGATATGTACCAGACGGGCGAAGCGACCTGCAACGATTTTATGTAATCCATTACATTGCGCCGCAACATAGCGGGGATGGAAAACGCGTGAGCTCAGACGGATCAAAAGCAAAACCAAAGGGCGGGAAGGGCAAGCGCGCCGATGTTGCGCCGCAGCCTGAGCGCGTGCGTACGGTGAAGGAGATTGCCGCGATCGCAAAGGTTTCAGTGGCAACTGTTTCCCGCGCGCTGCAACGTCCGGAAATGGTGAGCGAGGACACGCGGGAGCGCATCTACGAAGTCGTCAAACGCCTCGGCTATACGCCCAATGCGCTCGCGCGCAACCTGCGGACGGCAAGGACGCGGCTGATCGTCGCGCTGCTTCCCGACATCGCCAATCCGTTCTTCTCGGAGGTGATCCGAGGTATCGAGCAGGTCGCCTACGAGAACGGCTACTCCGTGCTGCTGGGCGAGACGCAGAGCAATCTCGTGCGCGAACAGGCCTATGCCGACATGGTCGCAGCCCGCCAGGCCGACGGCATGATTACGATGTTCCATCGCGTGCCGGCGATTCCCATGGCGGGACGCCTGCCGCTCGTCAACGCCTGCGAATACGTCAAGGACAGCGCCATCTCCAGCGTCTATGTCGACAACGTCGCCGCGTCGGCCGCGGCAGTCGACTACCTCGTGGCCCTGGGGCACCGCGATATCGCCTTCATCGCCGGGCCGTCGTCGAGCCCGATCTGCGTCGACCGCGAACAGGGCTACCACCAGGCGCTGAAGCGGGCGAAGATCGCCATCGATCCCGCGCTCACCGCGGTCGGTGATTTTTCGATCGAAGCCGGCGAACGCGCCGTCGAGATGTTCCGCGCGCAGGGCCGGACCTTCAGCGCGGTGTTCTGCGCCAACGATGAAATGGCCATCGGCGCGATGCGCGCCCTGATCTCCAGTGGCTTGCGCATTCCCGAAGACGTCTCCGTGGTCGGCTTCGACGACATCCGTTTTTCCCGCTACACCACGCCACCGTTGACCACCGTTTCCCAGCCGAAGAACGCGCTGGGTCGCGAGGCCATGACGATGCTGATCGAAATCCTCAACGACCCGGAGGTACCCCCGCGTAAGCGCGTGTTGACGGCCGAACTGGTGGTGCGGGGATCGACCGGGCCTCGATAGAGCGGCGGCCTAGAGCAGCGACCAGCCAGCGCGATAGTCGCGACGCAGGAAGGCGTTGGCCTCGGGCTTGTTGGTCACGCGCATGTTGGCCGCGTCGTAGTCGATCCTGCCACCCGCGCGCAGGGACACGATGCCGAGAAGCATGACCTCGGTCAGCCGCGCGCCGTATGCGAAGGGCGACGATGCCTCGGTTTTCCCCTTGCAGGCATCCACCCAGTTCATCTCGTGCGAGGTGGTGATGCGAGCGAGCTTTCGGGGAGGCGTGCCCACCGCATCATGCAGTGACTGTGGCAGTAGCCGCGGGTTCGCGCCGTAGGTCTCATGGATCAACTTGCCCTTGTCACCGACGTAGAGGACGCCGCCGTCCTTGCTCATCTGTTCGGAGCCCAACGCCTCGAGGCCGGGCGGGAGCAGGGCGCCGTCGTACCAGGTGAGCCGGACCGGCGGCTTGCTGCCCCGCGCCGGGAAGTCGTAGTACGTCATCGTCGCCGAGGGGTACGAGTCCTTATTGAACGGTGTCGAGACCGTTTCCACGGACGTGGGGAAGCCCAGGTCCAGCGACCAGAACGGCGAATCGATCAGGTGCGCGCCCATGTCACCAATGGCACCGACACCCCAGTCGACCCAGCCACGCCAATTGAACGGATGATAGATGGGGTGGTATTCGACAACAGGGCCGGGGCCCAGGAAGAGATCCCACGCCAGGCCCTGCGGCATCGGGTAATTCCCCGCCATGGCCGTGGCCAGGCGATCCGTCACCGCGCCCAGATCCCAGCTCGCGTCGTCGGGCTTCGGCCGGGCTTGAGGGCGTGGAATGCCCTGCGGCCAGTAGCCGAGCGGACGATTCGTCCACACGTGGACTTCGCGAACCTCGCCGATCGCTCCCGCCGCGATGTACTCGTTGATCAAGCGGGCATCGTCGGTCGAGTGGCCCTGGTTGCCCATCTGCGTGACGATTCGTGGATTGTCAGTGGCCTTTTTGGAC
The DNA here is from genome assembly GCF_056406135.1 of Luteibacter sp. P1_D3. Taxonomy (NCBI): domain Bacteria; kingdom Pseudomonadati; phylum Pseudomonadota; class Gammaproteobacteria; order Lysobacterales; family Rhodanobacteraceae; genus Luteibacter; species Luteibacter sp. P1_D3. The sequence continues at coordinate 49,967 of NZ_JBFUAT010000032.1, forward strand.
AGATACCGTGCTTCGTCGATCGACCAGGTGAGTGGCTTCTGCAGGTAAACGTGCTTGCCAAGGCTCATCGCCGCGCTGGCGATCACCGCATGCAAGTGGTCCGGCGTCGCGATAACGACCGCGTCGATGTCCTTCTGCTGCTCGAGCATGCGACGGTAATCGGTATATCGTTTGATCGAATCGAATTTGCGGGCGAGGAGGTTCGTGTTCACGAGGTCCTCCTGGAGCTCCCGGCGCTTCGCGGCCGTCGGGGCCTTGTCGAGCCGGGCCTGGGTTTGCGCCATGCCGGCAAACATCTTGCGGAACGACTTCTCGGTATAGCCCCAATCGACGTCGCACAGGGCGACGATGTTCTGACCGGCCAGATTCCGGATATTGTGCGCGCCCATGCCGCCAACGCCGATGCCGGCGATGTTCAGTCGATCGCTGGGCGCTATGTGGCCGGGTCCCCCGAGGAGATGGCGGGGCACAATCATCAACCCGGTCGCGGCGACCGCCGCGCTGGTGACGAAGGTTCGACGTGAGAGGTTCTCGATCTTCTTGTCGGCAGTCATGCACTGCGGTCTCTGGTTGGCTGTGAGGACGGCCGGGGGACTTTATCGTAGATTGCTGTTTCTTATTGGTGGGGGAAGTGGTCGAGCTTTTGGGGGTATAGGATCCCCGGGGGTACGATGTGATCGAGTCGACGCCTTGGCTATGGGGATACAGTCAGGCCCGATCTAGCCTGATGCCACCGTCGAAGGTTGTAAATGCTACCGTGCAGCGACAAGCCGCCAGCCTCGGAATACCAGAGGGCGGCGTCCGAGCTGTGGACACGAAGGCCATTGCTCAGCGCATCCATGCCTTCCTTCCCTCGTTGCGATTTGCGACGAAGCGCCCCGTGGAGAATGACCMATGTCGATGATCGGTTACTTTCGCCGCCTCGATCCAGCGACAGCCCAGCTTGCGATGACCGACACCGCGTCGGCCGATCATCAGTTCGCCCGGTCCGGCGGCGAGGGCGAGCTGGATGTCGACAAGGCTTGGCACGCGATCCATTTCGTATTGAACGGGGAGCCATGGCCGGGTCCCGGACTTCTCTCGCAGGTCGTTTTCGGCGGTGAACCTTTCGGCGATGACCTCGGCTACGGCCCCGCGCGACATCTCGATCCCATGACTGTCAAAGCCATCGCCGAGGAGCTGCGCGCCATCGACCCCGATGCAATCGTCGCTGCCGTCGATCTGTCGCGCCTGGATGACGCGGAGATCTACTCGGGTGGGTGGGCCGTAGATGGCGATGGCAGTCGCCGCTACATCACGGACAATCTTCGCGCGCTTTGCACCTTCTACGCGACCGCGGCGGCACGAGACGAGGCAGTGGTGGCCTGGCTCGGCTGAGTCGCCGGCTCCTTATACGCGAGGGATCGGTGACGCCCCGGCGTTGGGCGGAGAGGAAGGTTCGACGTGGAGAGAGTCTCGATCTTCTTTTCGTCAGTCATGCACCGCGATGCCGGGTGCTTGCCTGTTCTTCGCCACATCATCCAGGGCGCCTTGAAGATGCATATCCATCGACTCGAGTCGGCTCTTCGTCAAGGATGAGGTCCAGGTCAACACATAAAAAAGGAAGCAGCGCGAAGCCAAAAAACCAATCGACCAGGGACAAGGGCCGTCCTTCGATCAATTGGGCCCCTGGAAATAGACGGCGACCACGACGGGGATGACACCTAGCGTGGGAATGGCGCCGGCCAGCATCGGGAGCTTCTGTGTGTACCGCTCCCTGCGAAATGCCGCCATGGAGGCGTACTTCTCGAGCCTTTCTTCGGGCTGAGAGAGCAGCCAGTTGCGAATTTCGAAATGGTGAGGGAAGTCGTGATCAAGCTGCCTCGAAAACTCTTCCAATGGCCGAATCAGGCTTGTCAACTCCCCACGCGTGAACCACATGTTCGCCCCCAATCCTGCCACTTCGATGACAAGGAC
>NZ_JBFUAT010000033.1:0-49102 GCF_056406135.1 Luteibacter sp. P1_D3
TGTACTGGATGCAGTGGTCACGGTCGGCGTAGTTGGTGTACTGGATGCAGTGGTCACGGTCGGCGTAGTTGGCCAGGGGGCCCGTCTTGTCGATGATGCGCACGCCGGCCTCCTGGGTCTCGATCACGATCTTCTCGATCTGGTCGATCCGGTCGGCGACCTGGCCGTGCAGGGCCATGGCGCATTCCACGGCGGTCTGGGCGTGGAATTCGGCCGGGAAGCTGATCTTGAACAGCACGTTTTCCATCACGTAGCTGCCGAACGGACGCTCGAACTCGAAGGCGTTGCCCTTGAAGGCCACGTCGTAGAAGCCCCAGGTCTTGGCGGTGAGCGCCGAGGGGTAACCCACCACGTTGCGGTAGACGGCGTTGATGGCGTGGGTGACGGCGCGGCGGCAGGCGTCGCCGGCGGCCCAGCTCTTGCGCGGGCCGGTATTGGGGGCGTGGCGATAGGTGCGCAGTGCCCCATTGTCGATCCAGCTGTGCGAGACGGCCGTGGTGATCTGCTCCTTGCCACCACCGAGCATGGCCGTGGTCACGGCCGTGGAAGCCAGGCGGACCAGGATCACGTGGTCCTGGCCAACGCGGTTGAAGCTGTTCTTGAGCGCATAGCAGCCCTGGATCTCGTGGGCCTTGATGGCATAGCCGAGGACGTCACGCACAGTCAGCGCCTTGCCGCCTTCCTTCACCGCCTTCTGCGAGAGGTAATCGGCCACGGCGAGGATCGAGCCAAGGTTGTCCGACGGGTGACCCCACTCGGCGGCCAGCCAGGTGTCGTTGAAATCCAGATAGCGGATCTGGGTGCCGATGGCGAAGGCGGCCTGGACCGGATCCAGCACGTGCGAAGTAAACGGCACGCGCGCACCTCCCTCCATCACGGCGCCCGGAACAAGCGGACCGAGGTGCTTGACGCAATCCGGGAACTTCATCGCCAGGGCCGAGCAGGCCAGCGAGTCCAGGAGCATGTAGCGCGCGGTGTCGTACGCCTCTTTCGAGTCGATCTGGTAATCGGCCACGTAGTTGGCGATGTCCACCAGCGGCTGGTCCGGATCGGGACGCGTGGCGGAACGGATATCGTGTGCGCTCATGGACTTCACTCGTGGAGGGTGGGAAACCGGCGATTTTAACCGGTCGACCCCCGGGTATGTCTTGCCGCGGTGCATCTCAACCGCCACAATGCCCCCGACTACCGCCCAAGAGGGAGTAGTTCCGCGGAGCCCTCGGGCTTCGTGCGCGACGATCGTCAATACGGACGCCACACGCGTCCCGGGCGTCGCGGCGGCATCGCGCCGGGAACGAGACTTTTGTGGTGACGASGGGTGCGCGTACCCGTCGCCGCCGCATTCGATCTCACAACGCGCGAAGGACCCGCTTCATGGATTTCCTCACTCCCGAATTCTTCTCCGGCCTGGCAGCGATCATCCTGCTCGACCTGGTGCTGGCCGGCGACAACGCCATCGTCATCGCCCTGGCCGCACGCAACCTGCCCCGCGACCTGCAGAAGAAGGCGGTTTTCTGGGGCACCTTTGGCGCGATCGCCCTGCGTATCGTGCTGACCTTCGCGGTGATCTGGCTGCTCAAGCTGCCCGGCCTGATGCTGATCGGCGGTGCCCTGCTCATCCCGATCGCCTGGAAGCTGCTCAAGCACGACGAGCACGACCCCTCGATCACGCCCGCCGCAGGCTTCTGGGCGGCGATCCGCACCATCGTGATCGCCGATGCGCTGATGGGCCTGGACAACGTCCTGGCGATCGCCGGCGCGGCCAAGGGCCACATGGGCCTGGTCGTCCTCGGCCTGGCCATCAGCGTGCCGCTGGTGGTGTGGGGTTCCACCCTGATCCTCAAGCTGATCGAGCGCTTCCCCGTCGTGATCTACATCGGCGCCGCCGCCATCGCCTGGACGGCCGCCCGCATGATCGCCCACGACCATCTGGTCTCGCCGTGGTTCGAGGCCAACCCGTGGGCTCCGTGGACCCTCGACGCCCTCCTCGTCATCGGCATCTGCGCCGGTGGCTGGTGGCGCGCACGCCTCGCCCAGCGCGCGAAGCTGCCTTCCCCGGTCATCGGTGAATAACGCATCCCCCTGTAGGAGCCGATTCATCGGCGAATGGCAAATAAACCCGCGGCGCAGCCGCGCCCCTACAGGTTGCTTGCCTCAGCCCCACCGAAGAGAAGTATCGCCGCTGAAGCGGCTCCCACATTTCTCAGATCCCAGATCCCATAAAAAAGGGCCGCCCGAAGGCGGCCCGTGGACTCCCCCTGGCGAGGCGAACGGCACGAGACCGTTCGCCAACCAGATGATCAGAAGCGGAAACGGATGTAAGCAGCCGGTCCGTTGAGCTTCATGTCGAGATCGAGGTTGTAGTTACGCTTGTCCTGGTTGAGCTTGATCTTCGTGTACGCGTATTCCGCACCGATACCCACGTTCTGCCACGGGAAGTACTCCAGGCCAAGAGCGGCATCGAAGATGTGGCCGTTGAGCTCGCCACCGTTCTTCTTCACGCCCGAGGCGTTGAAGTACATGCGCCACTGGTCGTTGAAGGCATGACGCCAGCCGATCTGCAGGTTCGGCGCCCAGGCGCTCTGGTTGGTGCTCGCACCCGAAGCGACACTCTCATCGTTGACCGTCGCGCTGCCGTAGACGCTGGCGTGCACCTTGTAATACGCCGCACCCAGGCCAAGGCCGAAGACGTCGTTGCCGGTGCCGAACCACCACTTGTAAGCGGCGCTACCGAAGGTGAACTTCAGATTGCCCTTCGCTTCCGCAGCAGCATCGATCGGCTGGCCAAGGAACTCGATGTTCTCGTCGAGCGAMTTGGAATGCGAGCGGTTCACTTCGTAGTAATCGAAGCTGAAACCCTGGTGCTCACCGATAAGGAAGTCGAGGCGAACGCGCGGCACGGTCTTGTGCTTCTTGAAGTCGAGGTCTTTCTCGAGGTTCACATTCCCGCTGGTATTCAGGTAGGCCGTCTTGCCGCCGATGTTGGTGTCGTTGTTGGTGTAGTAACCACCGACCCAAAGGCTGATGTTGTCGAGCGCCGGAGACTGGGACTTCTTGTTGCTGTCCTGCGCATGCGCAGCGGCACCGAAGACAGCGAGCGTTGCGATGGCGAGACCCGCGGTGGCCTTGCCAAAACGATGATGACGGTTGCGCATGTTTCTGAAACTCCCTGCCAAATTTTTGTTTTAGATCGAACCCCCATCGAAATGTTAACGAACGATAGTGTGTGCGCCGCGTGCACGGGAACTCTCGCGTGTTTGAAACGCGTTCAGGAGAATCAACGAATTGTGTGCGTCAGAGCGTGATCGGTACGCGCACCGTGATCGTCGTATCCGGCGTATCGCGAGTGACACCAACGCCTAACGTGACATTCAACGTCTCTTTATCGTTGAAGCGGTATGAGCCACCGATCAACAGCGAACCCAGGGTCGCGCGCGCGGAACCGGGCAGCGGATCCCCGTTCTGTTGCGTGCGACCGACGAACGCCTGGTCGTAGCCGATGCTGATCGACGCCTTTTCGTTGAGCGAAAGACCCATGCCCACGCTGATATCGGCGATGTCGCCTGCCTTGATATCGCCGAGGAACTGCTTGCCGGCCAGCACTACGTTACGACTTACGTTTTTCCGCTCGAAGTTATGCAGATAGCTCAGGTTGCCGAAGAAAACGACGGGATCGGAGGGATACAGCCAGGTCACGCCCGCCTGCGCGGAGTAAAAGCCCGTGCCCGTCGGACTCTGCAGAGGCAGGCCCGTGCCGGTGAAGTTCTCGAGGCATCGCGTGACGCAATCGCTGGTCACTTCGAAGGGATCGCGACCGGTGCGCGACTTCGCACGGAACCAGCCGACGTAGTACGGCTTGTCCGCACCGCCGTCGTTGAGCTGGTAACGCAGCGTGGCTTCGATGTCGCCGATGCCCTTGCCGCTGGTCGTGAACAGGTTGTCCTGCGCGGTGCCGGTGAAGATCTCGCGGCTGATCGTGTCGGTGTGGTTACTGACGTACGGGATGCGGACTTCCAGTTCCATGCGGTTGGTCAGGCCGTAGCGAAACGCCACCGCACCGGTCTGCGTCGTCGTCTTCACCTGACGCACGTCGATCAGGCCGATGAGAATGGCCGGAATCACCGTGTAACCCACCAGCGCGACGCGATCGCTCGACGAATAGCCGTACTGGTAGGACGGCTCGATGATGAGCTTGCCCCTCGGTGTCAGCACACCGGGCTGATCGAAGATCGGTGCCACCTCCGGCGGACGGTCATCCTGCTCGGGACGCTTGCCCACCGGCCGCGTCGCGACCACGGGTTGCGAAGTCGGCCCGGTCGGTGCGCCTGGCGCCGGCGTACCCGGCGGTGGCTCCTCCTGCGGCGGCGCAGACTGGCCGCCGGCCACGGCGGCGGATCCACCACGCGCCTCTTCCAGTGCGTTCATGCCGATGGCCTTGCGCAGGTCGTTGTACTGCACCTCCTGCGACGCCAGCTCGCGCTTCATCTGCTCGAGTTCGGCGAGTTGCTCGGCCATCTTGCTGCGCATCGCGTCGATGCGCCGGCCCTGCGCCTCGATCTTTTCGCGCAGCACCGGATCGACCGAATTACTGGTACTGGCGGCGCTGGTCTCCTGCGCAAGGCACGCACCGATCCACATCGGTAGCGTCGCCAGCGCAAGCGCGCCCGCACACGTTCTTGCCTGCATCACCCTGCCGTTGCGATACATGCTTAGTTCCCCCGGAACTGGACCACCGCGTCGTTAACCGATTCTGCTACCCGCATGTTCTGGAGCATGCGTGCCGTATTCACTGACGCGTCGATCGTGGTGGTGGCCGTGATGGCCTGGTTGTCTAACGAGTTCTGGATGACGAGCCCTGGCGTGATCGAGGCCGGCAGGTTCACGGCCGCCGTGGCTGCCGACGGTGCCTGCACAGGCAGGTTTACCGAAGGTACCGATGCGGCCGACTGTGCCGTGGCGTTCGCCTGCGCCGCGTTGGTCGGCGCCAGTGCCGCCGCGTCCACGCTGTTGCTGCCGACGTTGATCACCGTGGTCTGCAGTGCGCTCTGCAACTGGGCAGCCTGTTGGGCGGTGATGTTGGCGATATCGGGAACCGAGATGGTCGTACGCATGGCCTCCATGCCATTGACCAGGACGGTGCGTTGCAGCGCGAACGAAGCACGCAGGTTGTCGCCGAAGTCGAAGCCGCCGCGAATCGTGTCCAGCTGGGCGTCCGGCACGGCGTGATTCACCGGAAAGTTTGCCGCCTGGCTCGCGGCACACGTGCCGCCGACCAGCAGGACGGCGATGAGGATGGGGCAAATTTTCATATATCCCCCGGTCCGCGCTTGGGCATGACGATCGGCGCGAGCCCGTTACGCTCGATGCCTTCGCTGATCGGCGCCGCAGGAGCAACCGCCCAGTCGCGCGGACTGTTGAAAATGGCGCGGTCTCGCTCGTTATGGATGACGAAGACGACATGGTTGTTCCACATCGCATCAAAGCGGCGCTTCGACATCGAACGGGTGCCACGTGCAGGGTCGCCGACCAGCACACGGCCATTCTTGTAGCCTTTGATCACCACGAAATGGTGATAGCCACGTTCGTTGATCAAGACGATGGCGGGGATGCCTTCGTCGTCGAGTTTTTCCAATGGCACGTCGAAGCCATCGGCATCGAAGCCACGCGAAGCGAGGAAGCGTTTGATGTCGAGAAGGGAGAAACCTTCCTTGCCGATCTTATCCCGATCGCCGTTGGTGAACATCACGTCGAAGGCCGCCTGCTCGTCGATCGGGTAGCCGTACTGATAAGTGAGCAGGGTCGCCACGGCGGCGGAGCCGCAGCTGAAATCGTACTTCTGTCGAATCGTGTTGCGGAAGCGTGCTTCCTTGAGGCTCGTCAGATGGATCGGGTAAGACGTACCCGGGCTGGTCTGCACCTCCGCCTTCATCGCGACCGCCGGTGTGGCGGCAAGCGCGACGAGGAGGGCGACGGCGCAGGCCATCCTCATGGGTTCATCCTGATGTTGACGATCGTGGCGTTCTGGATGAGCACGTTGTTGCCGGAGTTCTGGATCACCGTGGGTAATCCGGCGGAACTGCCGAACGCGCTTCCCGATACGACATTGCTCCCGCTGAACGTGCCCTTCGCCTCGGTATCGGACATGGTGCCGTTGAGGGTCTGGGCGTTGACGTTGTTCGTGGTGTTGCTACCGCCGCTCATGTCCTGCAACTGGTCGGACGATGTGGCCGGGCCGAAAGAAGACGGCGGCGGATCCTGTCCGGGTGGCGTGGCATACGCGGCCGAACTCGCGCACGCAGCCAGTAGAGCTGCCAACGCAAGCGGCGTACGGTGTTTCCTGTCGTGCGGCATGGGTGTTCTCCAGAAAGGACGTTCGTTCCTCCGGCTGTCCACGGAGCGCGCGAGGCGCTCCGTGGTTCCCGTCGCTTTCGTCTTGCCGTGCGTTTACGGAGCCGAACCCACGCTCAGGTTGGCCTGGACGTTCACGCTCTGCTGGATCAACGAGGCCGCGCCACTGTTCTGCGCGAAGGTGCTGATACCCGCGGCGCCACCCGCAGCACTGCCCATGTCGTTGGCCATGCTGAACGTGCCTGCGTTGACGTTGTTCGCACCGCCGGCACCGCCGGCACCGCCGGACGCGCCGTTGCCGTTACCACCGGTGCCGCTGCCGCCCGACGCGCCGGCGCCACCGGCGCCGCCCGAGGCAAGCGCTTCGCCACCGGCTCCGCCCGTGGACGCTCCGCCTGTCGCCGTCGCGGTCGCATCACCCGAGGTGCCCGCACCGCCCGTGCTGGCGCTTGCGCCGCCCGTGCTGGCCGTCGATCCACCCGTCGGAGCGCCGCCACCGGCACCACGCGACCGGGCGTTGCCACCGTCACCGGAGGCGTCGCCACCGTTACCGTGAGCACCGCCACCGGACGCTGCCGTCAGGGAGCCGGCGTCGCCGCTATCTGAGGAGGCGTCGCCACCGACAGCACCACGCGCACGCGCGTTGCCGCCATCACCACCGGATCCGCCTTTACCGCCATACCCTTTGGCGCCGTAGCCATCGCCACCCGAACCGCCTTTGCCGCCACTGGCGTTGCCCCAGTTCTGGGCGACATTGCCGTTGCCGTAGGTGGTGACGCCGCTGACCGTTCCGTTCAGTTCGCTGTTGGCGACCGCGTTTGTGGTGTTGAACGATCCGGATGTGGATTTGTTGTGAGTCGAGCTGTCGGCCCAGGAATGGGTCGAGCTGTCCGAGTAAGTCGAGCTGTCCGAGTACTGCACGGCAATCGATTTACGTTGGGCCGATGCACCTGACGATCCCGTCTGGGTATCGTCGGCCATGGCCGGCAGTGCGAATCCGATAGCGAGGCAGATCGCCGTGGCGATAAGAGTCTTACGCATGGGAGAGTCTCCTGTGAGCGACGCGAAACCCCTGTTTCTGCGGGAAAGCCGGACGCCCTGCCAACGTTCCGGGTCATAGGAGAGAGCAAATTGCGTGCCCGGCGTCGCGTATACGGCGAGATCGCCGTCCCATGCGGGTTTTGCGAAATACGCAAAATGAACGGGCGACTCGTTTTGTAAAGGCCTTGATACACGCCGTAACGCCACTGGTCCGGCGCCCGTTGCTGCTGTCGCCCTTGCCCCGGGCGGCGGTTACGAGGATCATTCGAACGATCGTTTGAACCCGGATCCCGCCGTGTCCTATCCGCACCTTCTCGCCCCGCTCGACCTTGGCTTCACGACGCTGCGCAACCGCGTGCTCATGGGCTCCATGCATACGGGCCTGGAGGACAAGGCCGGCGATTACGACAAGCTCGCCGCCTTCTTCGCGGAGCGCGCCCGCGGCGGCGTTGGCCTGATCGTCACCGGCGGCATCGCGCCGAACCTCGAGGGCTGGCTCAAACCCCTCTCCGGCACGATGTCGATGCCCTGGCACGTCGGCCGGCATCGCAAGGTCACCCGTGCCGTGCATGCCGAGGGCGGCAAGATCTGCATGCAGATCCTCCACGCCGGGCGCTACGCCTATCAGCCGTTCTCGGTGGCGCCCTCGAAGATCAAGTCGCCGATCACCCCGTTCACGCCTCGCGCGCTGTCGTCCCGCGGCGTGGAACGCAGCATCGACGCCTTCGTGCGCAGCGCAAAGCTCGCGCGCGATGCCGGCTATGACGGTGTCGAAGTGATGGGTTCGGAGGGCTACCTGATCAATCAGTTCCTCACCGAACGGACCAATAAGCGCACGGACCGTTGGGGCGGCTCGGCTGAGAACCGCATGCGCTTTCCGATCGAGATCGTCCGCCGCACACGCGAGGCGGTCGGCAAGGACTTCATCATCATCTATCGCCTGTCGATGCTGGACCTGGTCGACAACGCGCAACCGTGGAGCGACATCGTCACCCTGGGTAAGGCCATCGAAGCCGTCGGCGCCACGATCATCAACACCGGCATCGGCTGGCACGAGGCGCGCATCCCCACCATCGTGACGAGCGTGCCTCGCGGTGCGTTCAGCTGGGTGACGCGTCGGATGAAGGGCGAAGTCGGTATCCCGCTGGTCACCACCAATCGCATCAACATGCCCGACGTGGCCGAACGCATCCTTGCCGATGGCGATGCCGACATGGTCTCGATGGCACGCCCGCTGCTCGCCGATCCGGAATGGGTCAACAAGGCGAAAGCCAGCCGCCCCGCCGCCATCAACACCTGCATCGCGTGCAACCAGGCCTGCCTCGATCATGTCTTCGAGAATCGTCGCGCCACGTGCCTGGTGAATCCGCGCGCCTGCCATGAAACCGAGCTCACGATCACACCGGCCGTCGCGAAGAAGCGCGTCGCCGTGGTGGGTGCGGGACCGGCCGGCCTCGCCGCCGCGACCACGCTCGCCGAACGCGGTCATGCGGTGACCCTGTTCGATCGCGCCGGCGAGATCGGCGGCCAGTTCAACATGGCCAAGCGCATCCCGGGCAAGGAAGAATTCAGCGAGACGCTGCGCTACTTCGGCCATCGCCTCGATGAGACAGGTGTGGAACGCCGACTAGGCACCGACGCCACGGCGGACGCGCTGGCCGATGGCGGCTTCGATACCGTCGTCCTCGCGACCGGCGTGCTGCCGCGCCCGCTCGACCTCCCCGGTGCGGACCACCCCAAGGTGCTGTCCTACCTCGATGTCCTGCACGGCAACGCCACGGTCGGCCCACGGGTCGCGATCATCGGCGCCGGCGGGATCGGCTTCGATGTCGCCGAATTCCTCAGCGAGGCGGCACCCYCCCCCAGCACCGATATCGCGCGGTGGACGAAGGAATGGGGTGTCGACATGACCATGGCCACGCCGGGCGGCCTCATGCCCGCGCAGCCAGAAAAATCCGAACGGCAGATCTGGCTCTTGCAGCGCACGGCGGGACGCCCGGGCGCTCGCTTGAACAAGACCTCCGGCTGGGTGCATCGCGCGACGCTGAAGAACAAGAGAGTGACGATGGTCGGCGGCGTCGGCTACGACCGCATCGACGATGCGGGCCTGCATGTCACTATCGACGGCAAGGCGCAGGTGTTGGCGGTGGACAACGTCATCGTCTGCGCCGGGCAAGAGCCGAACCGGCAGTTGCACGAGGCGCTCGTGGCGCGCGGCGTGGACGTCCGCCTGGTCGGTGGCGCGGATGTGGCGGCGGAGTTGGATGCGAAGCGGGCCATCGACAAGGCCACCCGCCTCGCCGCCGCGCTTTAATCCTTCGGGCCCGACTTGCGGGCCCGACCGATGATCCTGATTGCTGTGGGACCTGGATTTCTGTGGGAGCCGATTCATCGGCGATGGGCCTTCCGGCTAAACCGCTCCGTTGGCTTTTCGCCGATGAATCGGCTCCCACACTTCCCTTTCGATCAGCGCTTTTCGATCGGCACGTAGGCCTGGTCTTCCGGGCCGGTGTAGTTCGCACTCGGACGGATGATCTTGCCGTCCTGGCGTTGTTCGATCACGTGTGCGCTCCAGCCCGACGTGCGCGCGATCACGAACAGCGGGGTGAACATCGCGGTCGGCACGCCCATCATGTGGTACGCCGATGCCGAGTACCAGTCGAGATTGGGGAACATTTTCTTCAGCTCCCACATCAGCTTCTCGATCTTCTCCGACACTTCGAACAGGCGCGGATTGCCGCCGTCGGTGCAGAGCTTGCGCGCAATTTCCTTGATGATCTCGTTACGCGGATCGGACACGGTATACACCGGGTGACCAAAGCCGATGATGATTTCCTTGCGCTCCACGCGTGCACGGATGTCCGCCTCGGCTTCGGCCGCGTCGCGATAGCGCGCGATGATTTCCATCGCGACTTCGTTCGCGCCACCGTGCTTCGGACCACGCAGTGCACCGATCGCACCGGTGATCGCCGAATACATATCCGAGCCGGTACCGGCGATGACACGCGCGGTGAAGGTGCTGGCGTTGAATTCGTGCTCGGCGTAAAGCACCAGCGAGCGGTCGAGCGCGTGCGAATGCAGATCGCTGGGCTTGCGGCCGTGCAGCAGGTGCAGGAAATGCCCGGCGATCGACTCGTCCTCGGTCTCGGTCTCGATGCGCTTGCCGTTGTGGCTGAAGTGGTACCAGTACAGCAGCATCGAACCGAAGCTGGCCATCAGGCGGTCGGCGATATCGCGCGCACCGGTGATGTTGTGGTCGTCCTTCTCCGGCAGCACCGTGCCGAGTACGGAAGCACCGGTGCGCATGACGTCCATCGGATGCGTCGCCGCGGGCAGAAGCTCGAGCGCCGACTTCACCGGGGCAGGCAGGCCGCGCAGGCGCTTCAGCTTGGCGCGGTAAGCGTTGAGTTCCATCCAGTTCGGCAGCACGCCGTGGACGAGCAGATAGGCGACTTCCTCGAAAGAGCCCTTGGCGGCAAGGTCGTGGATGTCGTAGCCACGGTAGTGCAGGTCGTTGCCGCTACGGCCGACCGTGCAAAGCGCGGTATTGCCTGCGGCGACGCCAGACAGGGCGACGGACTTCTTTGCCTTCGGCGGGGGTGTGGTGGTGGTGTCGCTCATGCGTGACTCTCCTTAACCCTTTTTGGAAAACAGAGCATCGAGGTGACGCTCGTAGTCGTGATAGCCGATGCGGTCGTACAGTTCCTCGCGCGTCTGCATCGTGTCGATGACGTTGCGCTGGTGACCGTCGCGGCGAATGGCGGTGTAGACGTTCTCGGCGGCCTTGTTCATGGCGCGGAAGGCGGACAGCGGATAAAGCACGATGCCCACGCCGACGCGGCCGAGCTCTTCGGTGCTGAACAGCGGGGTCTGGCCGAACTCCGTGATGTTCGCCAGCACGGGCACGTTCAATGCCTCGACGAAACGCTGATAGGTCGGCAGGTCATACGCGGCTTCAGCGAAGATGGCGTCGGCACCGGCCTCCTGGCAGGCGATGGCACGCTCGATGGCCGCATCGACACCGAGCACGGCGATGGCGTCGGTGCGGGCAATCAGGAAGAAGTCGGGATCAGTCTTCGCATCGGCCGCAGCCTTGACCCGGTCGGCCATTTCCTCGGTGGTGACGATTTCCTTGCCGGGACGATGGCCGCAGCGCTTGGCGCCGACCTGGTCCTCGATATGGCAGGCGGCAGCGCCGAACTTGATCAGGCTCTTCACGGTGCGCGCGATGTTGAACGCGCTGGGACCGAAGCCGGTGTCGATATCGACCATGAGCGGCAGGTCGCAGACGTCGGTGATGCGGCGGACGTCGGTGAGCACGTCGTCCAGGGTATTGATACCCAGGTCCGGCAGGCCCAGCGAGCCGGCAGCGACACCGCCGCCGGACAGGTAGATGGCACGGAAGCCCGCGCGCTTGGCCAGCAGCGCATGATTGGCGTTGATCGCGCCGATCACCTGCAGCGGCTGTTCGGCCGCGAGTGCGGCGCGGAAGCGACCGCCGGCCGAGGGAAGCTGTGCCATGGAACTCTCCGCGTAAAGAATCCCATTTTAGCGCGAACCGGTGCCGGGGCTTTGCTGCGTCGCGGGAGAGCATCGCCGATGAATCGGCTCCCACAGAGATCGGCTCCTACAGAAAGCGGCTCCCATGAGGCCATGCTGTGTGTGGGAGCCGATTCATCGGCGAATGGGAGCTTGCCCCGCCCTCCCTTACCCGTGCCTCCCACAATGAGGTCCGCGGGCAACAGCCCTCCTTACGGCCTCCAGCGCATTCGGATCGTCCAGCGTCGAAAGGTCGCCAGGGTCGGTGCCCTCCATCACCGCCTGGATCGCCCGCCGCAACAGCTTCCCCGACCGCGTCTTCGGCAAGGCACTCACCACGTAGACGCAGCCCGGCCGCGCCACCGCGCCCAGCAGTTCGACAACGCGCCGCTCCATCGCCTGGGCGACGTCGCGCGGGTCATCGGTAACGCCCTGCTTCAGGGTGGCAAAGACGGCGGGCAGCTGGCCTTTCAGCTCGTCGCCGATACCGACCACGGCGACTTCCGCCACCGCGCCGAGCGTGGCCACCGACTCCTCGATCTCGCGCGTGCCCAGGCGATGTCCGGCCACGTTGATGACATCGTCCGTGCGGCCGAGGATGAACAGGTAGCCGTCCGCGTCGCGGACCGCCCAGTCCAGCGAGCTGTAGAGCAGCTCCTTGAAGTGCCCAAAATAACTGCGCACGTAGCGATCGTCGTCGCGCCAGATCGTGCTCAGGCAACCGGGTGGCAGGGGTGGCTCGACGACCAGCACGCCCTTCTCCCCCGCCGCTTTTTCATCGCCGGTCGCTTCGTCGATCACGCGCATGCGAAAGCCGAACGTCGGAAAACCGGGCGAACCCGGCCTGACCGGCTTGAGATCGAGACCGGGCATCAGCGACACCGCCGGCCAGCCGGTCTCGGTCTGCCAGTAGTTGTCGACGACGAGCTTGCCGGTGCCTCCCGACAACCATTCGTACGTCGTCTGGTCCAGCGGTTCGCCCGCGCAGAAGATGTATTTCAGCGCGGAGAGGTCAGATCGCGACAACCAGGATGCATCCTGTTTCTTCAACACGCGAATGGCGGTCGGCGAGGAGAACATGGTGCGCACGCGGTAGGTTTCACAGAGCCGCCACCAGATACCCGGATCGGGTGCCGTCGGCAAACCTTCGTAGAGAATGGCGGTGCAGCCGCCGATCAGCGGTCCGTAGACGTTGTACGAGTGACCCACCGCCCAGCCCACGTCCGAGGTACACAGGATCGTCTGGCCGGGATGCAGGTCGAAGATCGTCGTCATCGACAGTGCCAGCGCCACTGCATAACCACCGACATCGCGCTGCACGCCCTTCGGCTTGCCGGTCGTGCCGGAGGTGTAGAGCAGGTAACTCGGCTCATTGGACTCGAGCCAGGTCACCGGCACGTTCGCACCCTCGTGCCGGCGACGTCGTTCGTTGTAGTCGACATCACGGTGTTCGACGCGATCCATGTCGGGATCGAGCCCGCGATCGACGATCAGCACGTGCGCCGGCGGGGCTTTCGTCTCATGCAGCGCGGCGTCGATCAGCGGCTTATAGGGAATGACTTTGCCGCCCCGCATGCCGGCGTCGGCGCAGATCAGGAGTACCGGCTCGGCGTCGTCGATACGCAGTGCGAGGTTGTGCGCGGCGAAGCCACCGAAGACCACCGAATGGATCGCACCGATGCGGGCACAGGCCAGCATCGCGAAGACCGCCTCGGCGATATTGGGCATGTAGATGACGACCCGATCGCCCTTGCCGACGCCGAGCTCGACGAGTACCGCGGCGAACGCGTTCACCTCGCGATGCAATTCGCGATAGGTGATTTCGCGCGTCGACTCCGTTTCCGTAGAGACAGCGACGATCGCCAGCTGATCGCCACGCTCGTCGAGGTGGCGATCGATCGCGTTGTGGCAAAGATTGGTGGTGCCACCGACGAACCAGCGGCGAAACGGCGGCCGTGAATCGTCGAGGATGCGCTGGGGCGGCGTCTCCCAGTGGATCAGCCGCGCCTGCTCGGCCCAGAACAACTCGGGCTCATTGACCGAGCGTCGCCAGAGTTCGTCGTAGCCCATGGGCTTGCCTTCGGAGGTCATCGTCCGAGATTACGTCAGCGCCGTTGCCGGCGCCTTTCCACCTTGGTCGCACGGCGTCATGACGAGGTAGGAGCCGATTCAGGGCGTTTTACCCTGCCCGGGCCTGGCAACGCCGTACATCTCCCACGCGATCTTCTTCAGCAGCGCGTTGCGGTCCTCGCCTTCGACGTACAGGTCGAAATGCGTCTTGCCAGGAAGGAAGCGGATGTCGCTCTTCGCGTGCAGGCCGTCGAGCGTGTCTTTGAGAAGTTTCGCAGAGCCATCGAGGTAGAACGTGTCCGCCGTGCCCACGTAGAGGTGGATCTTGCCGTCCAGGTCCGGCTTGAGCTCGGGCCAGTGCGTGCGCAGTCGCTGGGCGATGTCGTAATGGTCATGCCAATAGGCGACGACGGCGGGATCGATGACACCGGTGTCGCGGTTGAACATCGGCTCGGGGCGACCGTCCTTGCCGCGCGGCGAGAACACCCATTCGAACGAGGCCAGCTGGCCGCCGTAGGCGCCGAGGACGCGCTCGAGGTGGGCGAAGGTGTCGAACGTGGCGATCACCTGGCCCTTGTCGCGGATCAGCGGATACGCCGTGCCATCTGCCTTCTTGTACGCGTTGGCGTTGGCGGCATACAGGTCGATGCCGGTGAAGTCATGGAAATCGCTGGGATCCGGCGACGTGGACCACGTACCGCCGAATACCTTCGGGTAGCGCGTCTGCAGCCACAGGGTGGCCCAGCCGCCCGAGGAATGGCCGTTGAGGAAGCGGCCGCCGACCTTGGCGTCCATCTTGTAACGGCCTTCCAGCCAGGGAATGTACTCGGTGGTCAGCGCCTGGCCCCAGGGGCCGTTGTTCACCGAATCGGCGAACTCGTGCGTGCCGGTCGGACCGGCTTCGTCGAGCAGCACCCAGATCATCGGCGGCATGGTCTTGTTGGACATGGCCGACCACAAGCCGGCGATGGTGCCGGCATACCGGTCGAAACCGCCACCGAAGCCGTGGGTGACGAAGACGGTCGGATAGCGCGTGCTGCCCTTCGGGTCATAACCCGGAGGCGTCACCACCCAGGCGCGGATCGACAGGGGGCGGCCAGCGAACGCGGTGAGGGCGGTGCTCTGCAGAACCTCGGCGCGGGCGTGCTGGCGTGCCTCGGGCAGCGCATCGCGGACCGCCTGCGGCACGGTCGGTGGCAGCTGCCAGGGATCCTTTGCCGGGACGCTTCGGGTGAGCTTCAGGACCGGCAGGGAGCCACCGGCGGTGAGCTTCACCGGGGTGACCTCGCTGATCAGGTCGCCGCCGTGACGGCCGCTGTAGTTGTAGTCGTGGCCGACATCGAGCACGGCCTGGACGAGGTAATCACCAGGCGGCAAGCTCGAAAAGCCCGCCGGGAATGCTTCGCCGTCGGTGTCCAGATCGACCGACTGACCGGGGGCGAGCCAGCTCACCTCACGGGCCGCGACGGAAACGGCCTTGGGCTGGAAGGGATTGGTGTCGACCTCCTCCACCTTGCCGTCCTTGGCCGCCTCGCGGGCGACGGCGGCTGGCGCGGCGAACAGGAGCAGGCGCCCCGACGTGCCCTTGTCGGTCGCCCCATCCAGGGTAACCCTGACGATCCGGTGCGCCAGCGGCGCCTCATCGGCCTGCGCGGCAGAGGCGCCAGCGGTAAGAAACGCGAGCGCCAGGAGGGCGCGGGCGGACATGGTCTTCATCGTGTGCTTTCCCCTTCTCGCCGCGGAGGCGCGGCATGGCAACATGGGCGATCCTGCCACGAGACGAGGACCTTGCGGAAATGGACGCGGAATGGATCAGCCGGCATGCGCTATCGATCTGGGCAATCGTGCTCGCCACGGCCCTGCTCAGCGCCGATGTGGCCTGGCGGCGCGCGGTGCGCCGCCGCGAAGGCGTGGACGCAGCCGCACGAAGCCTGCTGAGGCCGACCACGGCCGTCGCCGTGCTGGTAGCGACCCTGCTGATCGCGACCGTCATCGCCGTGGAAGTACGCGAGCAGGCCGGCCTCACCGTCTTCGATGCCGCGCTGGCCAGCGACCTCCGGGACAACATGCCGCGCCCCGTGCTTCACGGCATCGCCTTGCTCAGCCGGACGGGCAACTCCCTGGTGCTCGGCAGTGTCGCCGCCCTGGTCTTCCTCGCGCTGCTCTGGCGACGCCACTGGCGGCTGGCGATCGCGTGGATCGTCACCCTGGTTGGCACGGTCGTCATCAACAGCCTGCTCAAGCTGTGGTTCCAGCGCGAGCGCCCGCTGCACGATCACGGCTTCATCATCGAAAAGAGTTACAGCTTCCCCAGCGGTCACGCCTCGGGCTCGATGGTGTTCTACGGCATGCTCGCCTATGTGCTCGTGGTGCTCACTCCGCCGCGCTTTCACCGGCCCATCGTGGTCGTGGCCGTCGCGATGATCAGCCTCATCGGGATCAGCCGCATCCTGTTGCAGGTGCATTATTTCAGCGATGTGATGGCCGGTTACGCCACGGGCCTCGCCTGGCTCACGCTGTGCGTGGGCAGTGCCGAATACATTCGCCTGCGACAGGGACGCCAGGCGACGCACTGAATTCATGCGGCCGTGACGAGCCGGATGGTTCGATCCCAGCGCATGAGCAACGACCTTTCCTTCGCCATCGTGATGAATGCCGGCTCCGGCCACCAGGATGCGGCGATCGCGCGTGAGGAAATCGCCTCGATCCTGGATGCCGCCGGGCGCCGCCACCGCTTTTTCCTGTTCGATGGCGGTGGCGATATCGCCGGTGTCGTGCGCGATGCCGTGGCGTATGCAAAGGACGACGGCGGCGCCATCGTCGGTGCGGGTGGCGATGGCACGATCAATGCGGTCGCGGCGRCGGCGTGGCGTGAGCAGTTGCCGATGGGGGTCCTTCCCCAGGGCACGTTCAATTTCGTCGGCCGCACGCATGGGATCCCCACCGATACCCGCGGTGCCACCGAGGCCTTGCTGCGTGCGACCCTGGGGCACGCACAGATCGGCCTGGTCAACGATCGCGTGTTCCTGGTCAACGCCAGCCTGGGCTTGTATCCACAGGTCCTCGAAGACCGGGAAGCCTGGAAGCAGCGTTTCGGACGCCACCGCATCGTGGCCTTGTGGTCGGGTTTAGCAACCATGATGCGCGGCTACCGGCCATTGCGCATCGATGTCAGCGACGGCACGCGGACGCGTCACCTGCGCACGCCCACCCTGTTCGTCGGCAACAACGCGCTCCAGCTGGAAAAGATCGGCCTGGCCGAAGCCGTGGACGTGCAGCGCAACGACGGCACGCTCGCCGGCCTCGTGCTCAAGCCGATCGGCCGGCTGACCATGCTTGGGTTGATCGCGCGCGGCGCGCTGGGCAAGCTGGGCGACGCGCAGAACGCCATCGGCTTCGCGTTTCGCGAGATCACCGTGACGCCAAAACACCATCGCCAGAAACTCAAGGTGGCGATCGACGGCGAGATCGTCTGGCTCGATCCGCCCATCGTCTTCCGCGCCGCCCCGCGTCCACTGGCCTTGCTTACCGATGGGACGCGCCAGCCCGGCGAGGACCCCGGATGAGCACCATCGCGCAGATTTCGGATACGCATTTCGGCACCGAACGGCCCGACGTGATGAAGGCGCTGGGTGAGTTACTGGTCTCGATGCGCCCGGAGCTGGTGATCCTGTCCGGCGACGTGACCCAACGCGCACGACGCTCGCAGTTCGATGCCGCGCGGCGTTTCATCGAGAGCTACGATCGGCCCACCCTGGTCATACCGGGCAATCACGATGTGCCGTTGATCAACCTTTTCGCCCGCATGGTTTCACCCTTTGCCGGATACCGTCGCGTGTTCGGCGATAACCTCGAGCCGGACTTCGTCAGCGACGATGTTCTCGCGATCGGCGTCAACACCGTCCGGCCACGCCGGCACAAGGACGGCGAAGTGTCCGACGCGCAGATCGAGCACGTCAGTGCCCGCCTGCGCGAGGCGACCGATGCGCAGCTGCGCATCGTCGTCACCCACCAGCCCGTGCACGTGATCCGCGAAAAGGACGTACGCAACCTGCTGATCAATCACGAACGCGCGATCGCGGCCTGGGCGGAAGCCGGTGCGGATCTCGTCCTGGGCGGGCACATCCACCTGCCCTACGTCCGCCCCTTGAACACGCCGTCGCGCGCGCTGACCAGCGAACTGTGGTCGGTGCAGGCCGGCACGGCGTTATCCACGCGCATTCGCGAAGGGATCAGCAACTCGTTCAACGTCATCCGGCACGATGCCCAAGGCGATCGATCCGCGTGCATTGTCGAGCGGTGGGATTACAACGAGGCCAACGGTCGTTTCGATCCCGGCGGCAAGACCACGGTCCCGCTCGAGCGCTACGGCCGCTACACGTAGTGCATCTTGCGGGCGACGCCACCATCCACGGTGAAATTCTCCCCGGTGATGAAGCCTGCCTGCGATGACAACAGAAAGACCGCGAGGGCAGCGATATCGGGCGGCACGCCCGCCCGGCCTACCGGATGCTGCGCGTGATCGGCGGCCGACAGCTTCGGCTTGCGCCGGGCGGACGGCTTTTGCCAATCGTCCACGACGATCCAGCCCGGGTTGATCGCATTGACGCGTACAGGACCCGCGCTGATCGCGAGTGCATGCGTAAAGGCGACGATGCCGCCCTTGCTCGCCGCGTAGGCCTCACTGTCCGGCTCGGACTGGTGAGCGCGCGACGAGGAGATGTTCACGATGGCGCCGTTGGACTTCTTCAATGACGGCAACGCGTGCTTGCTGCACAGGAAGGTGCCACCCAGGTTCGTATCCAGGCGACGCTTCCACTCCGCCCAGTCGAGCTTTTCAATAGGGCCGGTGTGTGCGCTGGCGATGCCCGCGTTGTTGACCAACCCGTCGATGCGACCGAAGCGACGCAAGGCCGCAGCGACGAAGCGTTTCACGCTGGCCTCCTTCGCCACGTCGAGGACGAGGAAGGCGGCCCGATCACCGGCGCCCCAGGCCTCGATGCAGGCCTTGCCGGCCTCGGCGTCGACATCGCCGATGACGACGCGGCCACCGGCGGCGAGCACGCCCTCGGCGATGCCGCGACCGATGCCCTGGGCGCCGCCCGTCACCAGGACCACTTTGTCGGGCCATTCGCTCACCGGCGATGACGGCACGGGCGCGGCGTGTTTGGGCATGGACATGGGCATGGTCGATCTCCGGTGTCGAGACGACCGACTCTAAACGAAACGGTCAGGCCAGCCGCGTTAATCTTGGCGCCTATCCGACCCAGGAGCGACCATGCAACCGATCTCCACCGGCCTCATCGGCTATGGCACGGCAGGCGCTTTCTTCCATGCGCCCCTGATCGCCGCCGCCGACGGCCTTCACCTTTCTGCGATCGGCAGCCGCCGCAGCGACGAGATCCGCCGCGATTTCCCCGAGGCGGTGGCGTATGAGGATCCTCGTGACCTGCTGGCCGACCCGGCCATCGACCTGGTCGTCATCGCCACGCCCAACGAGACGCACGCGCCACTGGCACGTGCAGCGCTCGAAGCCGGCAAGCATGTCGTGGTCGACAAACCGTTTACGCTCAACGCGGCCGAAGCCGAGGCACTCATCGGTCTCGCCGACCAGGTCGGCCGCAAGCTCTCGGTCTTCCAGAACCGTCGCTGGGATAACGACTTCCTGACCGTGCGGCGGCTGGTCGACGACGGCCGGCTTGGCGAAGTCGTTTATTTCGAGGCCCACTTCGATCGCTTCCGCCCGGAGATCAAGCAGGGCTGGCGCGAAACCGAGGTTCCCGGCTCGGGTCTGCTCTACGACCTTGGCGCGCACCTGATCGACCAGGCACTGGTGCTCTTCGGCATGCCCCACGCCATCACGGCCGACGTGACCCGCCAGCGTGCGGCCGCGAAGGCGGACGACTATTTTCATCTGGTGCTCGACTACGGGCATCGTCGCGCTGTGCTGCACGCGTCCGTGCTGGTGCGCGATCCCGGCCCGCGCTATCTGGTTCATGGTGACGGCGGCAGCTTCGTGAAATACGGCATCGATGGCCAGGAAGCCGCGCTGCGTGAGGGACGCCGCCCCGGGGGCGAAGGCTGGGGCAGCGACGATCCGCTGTTGTTCGGTCGCTTCACCGACGTCGACGGCACATCGACGGTGATCGATACGCTACCGGGCCGCTATACGGCGTTTTATGACGGCGTTGCGGCGGCCATCCGTGAGAACACGGCGATGCCGGTGGAAGCCCATTCGGCCCGCGACGTGATCCGGGTGATCGAAGCGGCGCAGATCAGCGCACGCGAACGGCGCAGCGTTTTGTTGTGATCGGCGGCGCGGCTTAACCCTTCTCCGCTGAAGTGGCTCCCACCGAGCAAGGCGCGGCAACCTGCCCGGTAGGAGCCGATTCATCGGCGATGCTGTCCCTACCCGTCGCCTAGCGCCACCGCTCGCGACTGATCACTAACCCACCCGCTCCACGACGGCGCATAGAGCCGCGAGCCACAAAGCCCTGCATATTCCATCGCCAGAAGGTTATGACAGGCCGTCACACCCGAGCCGCACATATGCACGACATCCTCGGCGGCGTGCGTCCCCATCACCGCGTTGAAGTCACGGCGCACGACTTCGGGCCGCTGAAACCGCCCGTGCGCATCGAGATTCTCCGCAAACGGATGATTCCTCGCACCCGGCACATGCCCGGCGACCGGATCCAACGGCTCGACATCGCCCCGATACCGCGGGGCGGCACGCGCATCGAGCAGGAGGAAACGCCCACTGGCGACGCCTTCGGCCAACTCGTCGGCCGCCACCGTCCCTGCCTCGTCGAAGGCGACGTGGACCGAGGTGGCCTCCCGCCGCACCGTCCCGGCATCCACCGGATGGTTCGCCTCGAGCCAGGCAACCCATCCGCCATCGAGCACCGCGACGTTGTCGATACCGGCGAGACGGGCAAGCCACCAGAAGCGTGCCGCGGCCAGTGCACCGCCTGCGGCGTCATACGCGACGACCTGCAGGTCCGGCCGCCATCCTGCCTGCGACAACCACGCCGAGAACGACGAGGCCTCGGGCAGTGGATGGCGACCCCGCCCGTTCGACGGTGTCGCCATGTCCGCCAGGTCGCGGTCGAGGTCGGCCCGCACGGCACCGACGATGTGGCCGGCCGCGTAATCGCGGTCTCCCTTCCCGGCGTCGGCGAGATCGAAACGGCAGTCGACGAAGAGCACGTCGTCCGCGCGGAGATTCGCGGCGGTCGCCGCATCGATCAGCGTGCGTGAAATCAACATGGATGACCCATCCGTTTCAGGAGGTTGTACAGGATCGCCGCCGTGACGCCCCAGATGCGGTAGCCCGCATGGAGAAACTCGACCATGTCCCGCCGATGACCACGAAAATCCATCGTATACCGACGCAGGTTGGCCGGCTCCATGAAGAAGGCGAAGGGCACTTCGAAGACTTCGGCGACCTCGCCCGGGTCCGGCTTGAGCACCGCGTTCGCGGCGATCCGCGCGACCACGGGCGTCACCGAGTAACCACTGATCGTCTCGAAAGCTTCGAGGAAACCGAGCGGCGTGACCATGCCGGCATCGAGGCCGATTTCCTCCTCGCTCTCGCGCAGCGCGGTGGCGACGACATCGATGTCGTCGGGCTCGACACGCCCACCGGGAAACGCGACCTGCCCCGCATGCTGCTGCAAGGTGTCCGTGCGTACGGTGAGCACGACGCGCTGCTCGCGGTCGTCGCGAATACCGATCAGGACGGCGGCGGGACGACGCGGCGTGGTGCCGATCAGCTCGGCCATGTCGTCATGGTTCCAGCCGCGCGGACCCGGCGGCGCATCCAGCGGAAGCAGCGCGCCGCGCAGTCTCGCCAGCAGGTCGTCCATCAGCCGGCCTGCCGGTGAGGAAGTACCTCGTCCATGATCCAGAGCTTCTGCACATCGTCCATCGTCGACCAGCGGGCGATCTCGTCGCCGGTGCGCAGGCAGCCCTCGCACAGCCCGCGCGTGTCGAGTCGACACACGCCGGTGCAGGGCGTCAGGGGAAGCGTTGACGAGGGGACGATGGCCATACCGTCGGCCATTCTAGCGCCCCGCTCCGGTTACTGCTGGATGTCGACCAGTTCGATGTCGAAGACGAGGGCTTCGTTCGGCCCGATGCGCGGCAATTCGCCTCGCTCGCCATAGGCCAGGGCGGGCGGAATCACCACCTTCCACTTGTCGCCGACACGCATGCGCGGGATCACATCCTGCCATCCCGCAATGACGCGGTTGACCGTGAAGGTCACGGGCTTGCCATGGGCGTAGGAACTGTCGAACTCGGTGCCGTCGATGAGCGCGCCGCGGTAGTTCACCACCACCGTGCTGGTCATCTGTGCCTGTGCACCGCGGCCCTTGGTCAGCACCGCGTACTGGATGCCCGATGGCAGCGTGACCACGCCAGGGCGCGTGCGGTTGCGCGCGAGGAAGTCGGCGCTACGCTGCGCGTTCGCTGTCGCCACACGGCGGAACTCGATGGTGGAATCCCGCTGCACCTTGGCGTCGAAGTTCACCAGCTGCTGCTGCATGACATCGATCGGCACGCCAGGGGCACGCTTGGCATAACCGTCCTGCAAGGCCTTCACCAGTACGGAAATGTCGACGTCGGGCTGCGCGCTGTTAGCGAACTGGGTACCGATCTGGTAGCCGATCGCATAGGACAGCTTGGTCTTGTCGATCGCCGGTGCCCCGGATGCCGGAGTGGTCGGGGCCGACTGTGCAAGCACCGCGCCACTGAGCAGTGACAGGGCGATGACCAGGAAACGCAAGGGTGACATCCCGTTCTCCGTGAACCCGGAACTTTGAGCGTGCGTGGAGGATAGTCCATCGGCCACGAGGCCGCCCGTTCGCCATCAGACGCCTCCGAGGGGTAAAGGTTCCCCTGCTAACATTCGCCTCCTCATCCCCTCGCCAGGAATCGCCATGGCTTTCCGCAACCTGACCACCGCGGACCGCGCCGCCGTCCGCACGATCACCGTCAATCGCCCCGACAAGCTCAACGCGCTCAACCAGGAAACCATCGCCGAGCTGACCCTCGCATTCCGCCAGGCCGCACAGGACGACGCCGTCCGCGTGGTGATCCTGGCGGGTGCCGGCGAGAAGGCGTTCGTGGCCGGTGCTGACATCTCGGAGATGACCGCGTGGGCCCCGGTGAAGGCGCAGGCGGCATCGCGCGCCGGGCAGGACCTCATGCTCGCGGTGGAACGCCTGGGCAAGCCGGTCATCGGCAAGATCCAGGGCTATGCCCTCGGCGGCGGCATGGAGCTGGCCATGGCCTGCCATATCCGCGTTGCCAGTGAAAAGGCGAAGTTCGGCCAGCCCGAGATCGGCCTCGGACTGATCCCCGGCTTCGGCGGCACGCAGCGCCTGTCCCGCCTGGCCGGCCGCGGCGCGGCACTGGAACTGTGCCTGCTGGGTCAGCAGATCGATGCGGCGCGCGCCGAGCGGCTCGGCATCGTGGCCCGTGTGGTGGCCGCCGAGGAACTCGACGCGACCGTGGACGCCATGGCCGACCAGCTGGCCGCCGCCGCCCCGCTGGCGCTCAAGGGCATCCTCGAGGCCGTGATCGAAGGCGGTGAGTGCGCGATCGACCAGGGCCTGGCGTTTGAAACGCAGGGCTTCGCGATCGCGTTCTCGACGGAAGACATGCGCGAGGGTACGAGTGCTTTCCTGGAGCGTCGCAAGCCGTCGTTCAAGGGGGCTTGAGGTTCGAAGGAGCCTGAGACCAGGGCATCGCCGATGAATCGGCTCCTACCGAGCCATGGTGCCGCGACCTGCTCGGTAGGAGCCGATTCATCGGCGATGCTCTTCGACCATGCCGACCGTCAGCCGTGCCCGCCGGCGTACTTCTTCTCGCCCGCGGTCACACGAACGTCGAGCCGGTTCTCCGGCGGCGCCAGCGGACAGGTGGCGTACGGGGTGAAGGCGCAGGGCGGGTTCCGCGCTTGGTTGAAGTCGAGGATCAGCTTGCCGTCCTTCGCCAGCGCGGTGTCGAGAAAACGCGCCGCGCCATAGGTTTCCTTGCCGCTGGTGCGGTCGGCGAAGACGAAGAACAGCGAGTCCGGCTCCTCCTGGATCGGGTACAGCTCGAACGTGTGGCCGTCACGGACGAACACCGCCTTGCCTGGCACTTTCTCCTTGTCGATGCCGCCGAGCACGTTGCCGATCTCCAGCTCGTGCGGCGGATCGAACGGCACCCAGTCGGCGACCACGCGCCACGACGGGTCGATGGTGAAATAGTCGATGCCGGCGAAGTGAGCGCGTGAATCGGCGTTCTCGTCCTTCACGCGTAACGCCTTCTTGCCCTCGCGAGCGATGACCAGAAACTTGGCCGATCCGAAGCTCACTTCGGTGGCCTTGCGGCCCGCTCCGCCGTCGTCGACCAGGGTGGCGCGCTGTACCTCGCGGCCGTCGACCAGGGCACCGCTGCCCTTGGCCAGCTCGATCGTGGCGACGCCACTCTCGTCCAGCGTGATCGTGCCCAGGTGCGCCGGCCCGGCCTTCAGGACGATATCGTTGTCCGCTGCGCTACCGATGCGGTTGACGCCGGGCTGAAGCCATTCCAGACCGATGAGGCTGAGCCAGCCATCCGGTGCCTTCAGCGTCTGCAGGCGGTCAGCGCGGACTTTCTCGACGGAGGCGGTGTAGTCGTCACCGGCAAGGGCGCTACCGGCCGCTACGGCGACCACGGAAGCGAAAGCGAGCGAGCGGATCATGGCGATACCTCGTTTGGACGTCTATCCGTCCAGCATAACGCTAAAACGGAAACGGATCAGCGACCGCGAAGGAACAGGCGATCCAGCTCGCCAAGCGATAACTGTACCCAGGTAGGACGTCCGTGATTGCATTGCCCTGACCGCTCGGTGCCTTCCATTTCGCGCAGCAGCGCATTCATTTCGGGAATGCCAAGACGGCGGCCCGCGCGCACCGAGCCATGGCATGCCATGGTCGAGAGCAACTCGTTCTCGAGTTCTTCCAGGCGGCGCGAGCTACCGTGCTGGGCAAGCTCGCCAAGGACATCGCGCGTCAACTGGGCGACGTCGGCCCCTTCGAGCAGCGAGGGGATACGACGCACGACGACACCGGACGGACCACTGCGCGACAGCTCCAGACCCCATTCCGCAAGCGCATCGGCATGTTCTTCGGCCGCCGCGGCTTCGCGCGCGCTTACCGCGATCGTCAAGGGCACGAGCATCATCTGCGAGCGCAGATTGGCGGTGACACGGCCGTTCTTGAGCTTCTCGTAGGTAATGCGCTCGTGCGCCGCATGCATGTCGACCAGGATCAGGCCGTGCTCGTTCTCGGCGAGGACATAGATGCTCTTCAGCTGGGCGATGGCATAACCCAGCGGCGGCACGTCGCTGGCGGCGTCCGGCTCGTTACCCGCCGGGGGCGTCCACGCACCCGACGGGCGCGGTACGTTGGCCGCGCCGAACAGCGTTGCATAACCGGCGAGCGGTTCGTCGCGAACACCGAGGCTAAGCCGCGACTGGCTGCTCGACTGCGGCCACGCAGGCATGGCCGGCGACCCTTGCGTCGCGGCGGCCGGGAACGAACCCACCGGGCGATAGTCGCCGCCGGCGACGGCCATCGACGCTGCGGATTCCCCCGCAGGCGCCGTCGCCCCGGCACGGGTCTGCGCCAGCGCTTCGTGCAGGGTGCGGAACAGGAAATCGTGGATCAGGCGCTGCTCACGAAAACGTACTTCGTTCTTCGCCGGATGCACATTCACATCGACGCCACTCGGGTCCAGTTGCAGGAACAGGACGAACACCGCGTGGCGTCCATGGAACAGCACATCCGAATACGCCTGGCGAACCGCATGGGCGACGATGCGGTCGCGCACCAGGCGACCGTTGACGTAAAAGTACTGCTGGTCGGCCTGCGAGCGCGATGCCGTCGGCAAGCCGACCCAACCCGACAGCCGCAAACCGGCTGCTTCGTGCTCCACACGCAATGCCTGCCCGGGAAACTCGGGACCGAGCACTTCGGCGACGCGGGCGAGCGCGGCATTTTCGTCGCGCGCCGGTTTCAGCAGGCGCACCGGCTTGCCGTTGTGGGTCAGCCGGATGTCGACGCCCTCGCGCGCCAACGCGAGCGACTTCAGCAAGTCGTCGATGTGGGCGAACTCGGTCCGCTCGGCACGGAGGAACTTGCGGCGAGCCGGCACGTTGTAGAAGAGGTCACGCACTTCAATGGTGGTACCCGGCGGATGCTGCGCGGGACGCGCATCCTGCAGGCGGCCACCGTCGACGTCGATGCGCCACGCGGCGTCTTCGCCCTGGTGCCTCGAGGTCAGCGAAAAGCGCGCCACCGACGACACCGACGCCAGTGCTTCGCCACGAAAACCCATGCTGGCGACGCGTTCGAGATCGTCGAAGCTGCCAATCTTGCTCGTTGCATGCGAGGCCACGGCCAGGGCGAGTTCGTCGCGCGGAATGCCGCCACCGTCGTCGCGCACGCGTATCAGCCGGGTGCCGCCCTGCTCGATGTCGACCTCGATGCGACGCGCGCCGGCGTCGATACTGTTCTCGACGAGTTCCTTCACCACGGAGGCGGGGCGTTCGATCACTTCGCCAGCCGCGATCTGGTTGATCAGCTCGGGTGGCAGGGGACGGATGCTGGGCATGAGGGGTACGGCCTGACGTGCTTTCAGGTCGAAAGGATAGCCCAAGGCCCCGCCGGACGCCTCACCGCGTCAGCCGGAGGGAATCACCATGACCGAGCCGATGCGGACGTTGTCATCGTTCATCTTGTTGGCCATCTTCAGCGCGCCCACGGACACGCCGTACTGGCTGGCGATGCCCGTGAGAGTCTCACCCCGGTTGACCCGGTGCAGGTCGCGCACGTTGTCATCGGCGCGGCCGTTCGACGCCTTCGCTGACGTAGCCGGGGGGTCGGCCCTGGCCAGGGTCTTGCGGGACGGCGTAGCGCGCGTGGCGGCTTTCACCGCGTCCGACGCGACCGCACCGGCATCGGCCGCGACCGCCGGGGCGGCCGGCGCGGACGCCGCGGTGCTGGCCAGCGAGCTACCGTTGCGGCGTGCCGCCTGGGCGGCAAACCACGTGCCCGGCGGCGGCATCGATTCAAAATAATTGCGCACACCGCCGAGGACGGCCGTGGCCAGTTCGCGGCGATGACCGTCGTCACGCAGGCGGGTTTCTTCCGCCGGATTGGTGATGAAGGCGGTCTCGACCAGGATGGAGGGAACGTCCGGCGAGCGCAGCACGACGAAGTTGGCGCGCTCGACATAGCCGCGGTGCGTCGGGCCCAGGCGACCCAGTGCCTTGAGTACGTTGCCGGCAATGGATTCGCTGGCCTGCATGGCGTAGCCCTGCTGGAGGTCCAGCAGGACGGCAGCAAGACTGTCGTCCTTGTCGTCGAGCGAGACGCCGCCGACCAGATCGGCGCGGTTTTCGCGATCGGCCAGCCAGCGGGAGGCCTCGCTGGTCTTGCCACGCGGCGACAGCACCCAGACGGAGGAGCCCTTGGCGTCGCCGTTCTTGAAAGCGTCGGCATGGATCGACACGAACATGTCCGCGTTGTGCTCGCGCGCGATTTCGTAGCGCCGCTTCAACGGAATGAAATAGTCGCCGTTGCGCGTCAGCACGGCCTGCATGCCGGGCTGGCGGTTGATCTGGTCGGCCAGCTCGCGGGCCACCTGGAGGGTGACGTCCTTCTCTCGAAGGCCGGTCGCGCCTTTGGCGCCCGGATCTTCGCCGCCGTGGCCGGCGTCGATGGCGACCACGACCTTGCGGTCGCCGGTCGGCAGCATGGGAGGCTTGCCCGACGGCACGGACTTGCCACGCGAGCCGCGGCTACCGCGTGCCGGGAGGGGCGCCTGCGTCGGCGCGGATGCCTCGGCATCGTCGTCGTTGCCCGCTGCCGCGATGGACGGCGCGTCGTGGTCGGCGGCCGGGGGTGGGTTGTCACCCGGATCGCTCTGCCCACCCGGATAGAGATCCAACACCAGGCGATAGCCGTAATCGCCGGCCGGCTTGAGCAGGAAGCTCTTCGGCTTCGCCTTGGGATCGACCGTCGCGACCAGCCGCGCCGAGCCACCCTGCTTGCTCACGCTCATCGATTTGAACAGGCCTTGTCCGCCCGGCGCCGAAAAATCACCCGTCACCGAGCTACCCGCGATGTCCAGCACAACGCTGCCGGGCACGTCGCCCTGCGACATCTGGTAGGCGGCCGGTCCGGACAGATCGAAGACCACGCGGGTGTATTCCGGACCCGCCCAGGCACGGGCGGCCTTCACGTCGGCAGCCGAAACGGCGACAGCCGTCAGCGTCGCGACGGCGGTCACGCACGCAAGCAGGCCAAGTTTGATAGTCAKTCCCCTCATACGGCCCGGATTGAACTGCAAGCGCCCGACGATTGCAAGACGTTTTCCCTTGATA
Source organism: Luteibacter sp. P1_D3 (assembly GCF_056406135.1). Lineage (NCBI taxonomy): Bacteria > Pseudomonadati > Pseudomonadota > Gammaproteobacteria > Lysobacterales > Rhodanobacteraceae > Luteibacter > Luteibacter sp. P1_D3. The sequence continues at coordinate 28,421 of NZ_JBFUAT010000033.1, forward strand.
ATCCATAACCTGCGAAACCTTCGTCAACTGGCGTACAGGAATGCGCCGCAAGCGACAGGCCGTCGCATGCCTGGAAACCCCTGTTTTCTGGGGTAAATGGCGCGGGCAGGGGACGACGGCGCACGCTAGGCCTGATCTGACGGGATCCGGGTCAGCGCGGCGACGATCCGTTCGCCCGCGGGCGACTTGGGCTCGAGGCGGACAGCCCTGCCTGGCCCTTCGTGGCGAAAACTCAAGGCCAGGTCCACCGGCGGCAAGGCACCGGCACCGCGTTCCGGCCATTCCACCAGGACGATGGCGCCCGGCTCCGCCAGGCTGTCCAGGCCCAGCCACTCCAGCTCGCCGGGGTCAGCGATGCGATAGAGATCCAGATGGAACGCCTGCCGCTCGCCTAGCTCGTAGCCCTCGACGAGGCTGTAGGTCGGGCTCTTGACGCGTTCGCCGACACCGAGCGCCTTGAGAAAGGCGCGGGCAAAGGTGGTCTTGCCGGCGCCAAGGTCGCCATGGAGGAACGCGACGAGGCCGTCGGCATGGAGCACGCCTGCCAGCCGGCGACCCAGCGCCATGGTGGCGTCCTCGTCCGCGAGGATCAGCTCGGCGACGGCGCTCATGCGTCCAGCCCATTGACGAGGCGGCGCAGGGGCTCGAGCAGGTCGCCGGCAAGCAGGCCCCGCTCCCCGTCCCGCGCGGCAACGTCGCCAGCCCGGGCATGCAGGCCCACGCCGAGGCAGGCTGCTTCAAAGGCGTTACACCCCTGCCCCAACAACGCCGCGATGATCCCGGTGAGGGTGTCACCCATGCCGCCACTGGCCATGCCCGGATTGCCCCAGGGGCAGACGGCGATCTCGCCGGCCGGCGAGGCGATGAGGCTGCCGTTGCCCTTGAGCACGACGACCGCCTGGAAGCGCCTGGCCATCTCTCGCACGGCAGCGAAGCGATCCGCCTGCACGGCTTTCGTGTCGATACCCAGCAAACGCCCCGCCTCGCCGGGATGCGGCGTCAGCACGACCGTCCCGGGCAGGGACCGTTCTTCGGCATGGAGCAGGTTCAGGCCATCGGCATCGAGAACGGTCGGCAGATCGGCGTCGAGCGCGGTCGTCCACAGCGCATGCCCCCAGGCGGCCTGGCCGAGGCCGGGACCGAGCGCGAGCACCGAGGCCTTTGCCAGCATGGGTTGCAGGGCCTGCGGACCGTTGACGCCATGCGCCATCAGCTCCGGCCGCGCGGCATTCATGGCCAGGACGTTCTCGTCGCGGGTGGCGACACTGACCAGACCGGCGCCCGTGCGCAGCGCGGCCTCGGCAGCCATGCGCACCGCCCCGCCGGTACCGTGATCACCACCGATGGCGAGCACGTGGCCGTTCGTTCCCTTGTTCGACTCGCGCGGCCGCGACGGGAGGTGTCCGGGAAGCAACAGGTGCGCATCCGGCGTTCCAAACAGGGAATCCGGAAGCCCGAGGGTATGCAGCGCAATGTCGCCGGCGACTTCGCAATGAAACGTATGCAATCCGCGTTTGTGCACGATGAACGTGGCAGTCGCCGTCGCGCGGATCGCCACACCGGGCGTGGCACCCGTGTCAGCGGAAAGACCCGAGGGAAGATCGAGCGCGAGGACGGGCGCGCCATACGCGTTCATGGCCTCGATCGCCCGATGAGCCTCACCATCCGGCGCCCGGTTCAGGCCGGTGCCGTAGATCGCGTCGACCAGCACCTCAGCGGGCGGAAGTGTCGCCCAGGTCGCCAGGGAAGCCGGCTCGCCGCCCGCCGCGACGAACGTGTCGCGCGCCTTGATCGCATCGTCGCCCCGGGGTTCTCCCAGCGCGATCAGATCGACCTCCAGCCCGGCGGCAAGTGCGTCACGGGCCAGCAGATAGCCATCGCCGCCGTTGTTGCCCGCACCGCAGACTACCCGCAGTCGCTCGGCGACCGGCCAGCGTTCGTGCAGCATGGCGAAAGCCGCCGCTGCCGCCCGTGCCATCAGCTCGAATCCCGGGATGCCGAGCTCGGCCGTCGCGCGCTGGTCGATCGCGCGGGCCTGCGCTGAAGTGAAGAGAGCGGTGCCGAGCTTGGGTGCGGTCATCGGGGGATTATAGAAGGGGCAAGTAGAATGCACGTATGTCCGCCCCACCCTCCATCGACTACGCCACCCTCGCCACCGACATCAAGGCGTGGGCGCGTGAACTCGGATTCGCCGATGTCGGCATCTCAGGCACCGACCTCGGCAACGACGAGGCCTACCTGGAGCGCTGGCTGGCGGACGGCCATCACGGCGAGATGGAATACATGTCGCGTCACGGAACACGTCGCAGCCGTCCCGCCGAACTCGAGCCCGGCACCCTGCGCGTGGTCTCCGTCCGCATGGATTACATCCCACCCGGCACCGCGAATGCGTGGGACGTGATCAACGATGGCGACAAGGCCTACGTGGCTCGCTACGCACTCGGCCGCGACTATCACAAGGTCATGCGCAACCGCCTGCAGAAGCTCGCCGCGCGCATCGGCGAGCGCATCGGCGACTTCGGTTACCGCGCGTACGTCGACTCCGCCCCGGTGCTCGAAAAAGCCCTCGCCCGTAACGCCGGCCTCGGCTGGATCGGCAAGCATACCGTCGTGATCAACAAGCGCGCCGGCTCGTATTTCTTCCTCGGCGAGCTGTACACCGATCTCCCGTTGCCGGTCGACGCGCCCGCCACCGCGCATTGCGGCAGCTGCCGCCGCTGCATCGATATCTGCCCCACCCAGGCGATCGTCGCGCCGTACCGCCTCGACGCACGTCGGTGCATCTCCTACCTCACTATCGAACTGAAGGGCAGCATCCCTGAAGAACTACGCGCGCCCATCGGCAACCGCATCTTCGGTTGCGACGATTGCCAGCTGATCTGCCCCTGGAACAAGTTCGCGCAAGAAGCGACCGAGCCCGACTTCGCACCACGTCACAGCCTGGATGGACCGAAGCTGGTGGATCTCTTCGCGTGGACCGAAGCAGAGTTCCTGTCCCGCACCGAAGGCATGGCGATTCGCCGTACGGGCTACGAAGGCTGGCTGCGTAACCTCGCCGTTGGCCTGGGCAACGCACCGACAAGCGACGAGATTCTTGCGGCATTGGACGCGCGCGCGAACGACCCTTCCGACATCGTTCGCGAACACGTCGCGTGGGCCCTTGCGCAACACGCGTTGCGCGTTCGCTCGTAGGGCTCGTAGCGCTCGCGCGTGGCGAGGGTCGCGGCCGGGTTGGCCCTCGGGCCGCCGGCGCAGCTCTTCGAGGCGGGCCGTAGGTGATGCGTTCGCTCCGCCCGTTAACTGAGCGGCCCTCAGCTCATGCGGCCCCAAGGGCCAACCCGACCGCGACACCACACACTGAGGTTTCGTGACGCAAAAGCGCACCGCCGCTTTGCGCGTCATCGTTCGACGGGCGATGGGCTGCGCCATGTASGAGCCGCTTCAGCGGCGAACCCTCAGGCTCTCACGCCTTCGAGTGAGGCCTTGTATTGCCCGGGCGAGCGGTTCAACAGCCTGCACGATGGAGACAAAGCTTCATTCGCGACGCCAACGCTGAGGGTTCGCCGATGAATCGGCTCCTACGACAGCGCCGCCGCGAAGTTGCTGGCGGTGTGCTCGACCGCACGCAGCGTCAGTGTGTGGTGGCGCGAGGCGGCAACGCCGCTAAGACATGAGCCGCACCGCGGCTAACCGCATAAAAAAAGCCCGGCGCGAGGCCGGGCTTGGCTAGAACATGTGTAAAGCAATCAAACCATGCCACCCGACTTCCGCACGATCAGCATCGCCATTTCCAGCGATTGTTCGTAGTTCAGGCGTGGATCGACCATCGAGCGGTACGCACGGTCGAGATCGCCCTCGACGAGATCGCGGGCGCCGCCGAGACACTCGGTGACATCCTCACCCGTGAGTTCCAGATGCACGCCACCCAGACGGGTTCCCGCGGCCGCGTGGATGTCGAAGGCCTGGTCGAGTTCGCCGGCGATATTCGCGAAGCGACGGGTCTTGTAGCCGTTGGTCGTGCTCTCGGTGTTGCCATGCATGGGATCGGCGACCCAGAGCACGCGGCGCCCTTCCCGCTTCACGGCTTCGAGCAGCGGCTGCAGGTGCGTGCCGATCTTGTCGTTGCCCATGCGGTGAATCAGGGTCAGGCGACCGGGCTCTTCGTTTGGATTCAGCACGTCGATCAGGCGGAGCAGATCGTCCGCCTGCACCGTCGGGCCGACCTTCACCGCGATGGGATTGCGGATGCCGCGGAAATATTCGGTATGCGCACCGTCGAGTGCCGCGGTGCGCATGCCGATCCATGGGAAATGCGTCGACAGGTTGAACCAGCCGTCCTGGCGAGGAACCTGACGCGTGAGCGCTTCTTCGTAATGCAGCAGGAGCGCTTCGTGCGAGGTATAGAAATCAACGCGCGAGTAGCTGGAGATCGACTGACCCGCGAGCGTTTCCATGAAGCGCAGCGAATCGCCGATGCTGGCGACCATGCGACGGTATTCGGCGGCCAGCGGCGAATGCTCGACCCAAGCGAGATCCCAGTATTCGGGGTGGTGCAGGTCGGCGAAGCCGCCGTCGATGAGCGCGCGCACGAAGTTCATCGTCATCGCTGACCGCGCGTGCGCCTTGATCAGGCGATTCGGATCCGCGCGGCGGGCTTCCGGGGTGAATTCCGGGCTATTGACCAGGTCACCACGGAACGCCGGCAAGGTGACGCCGTCGCGCGTTTCGCTATCGGCCGAACGCGGCTTCGCGTACTGCCCGGCGAACCGGCCCACGCGGAGCACGGGCTTTTTCAGGCCATGGACGAGCACGAGGCTCATCTGCAGCAGCACCTTCAGGCGGTTCGAAATGATCGGGCTGTTGCAGTCCGCAAAGCTCTCGGCGCAGTCGCCGCCCTGAAGCAGGAAACGCTCGCCGTCCTGCGCCTCGGCGATGCGCTGCTTGAGGGCGAGGATTTCCCAGGAGGTGACCAGCGGAGGCAGCTGACCGAGCTGCTCCAGCGCCCGGTTGAGCTCCTCGGCGTCGTTGTATGTCGGCTGCTGGAGGGCGGTCCTCGACCGCCACGAACCCGGCGCCCAGTCAAGGGACGAGGGTGCTACGGCTTTGAGGGAGTGCTGCATGACGGCGGTGCCTTCGTGGTTGCGCCTTGCTTGGCGCGGGGGAATCAACGGACGGTGCGACGGACGGCCACGAGGGCCCAGATCGTCAGCACGATGAACCAGAACAGCGTCCAGCCGGGCATGGGAATGCCGAGGATCGGTTCGATCTTCGCGCACTCACCGGAACCGGTGAACGCAAGCTTCAACATTTTGGTGAACGGAAACGCATCGAACAGGTAACCCAGACCAGGCCCACACGCAGGCACGTCGGCCGCCGGGAGCGACTGCAGCCAGAGATGGCGGCCTGCCGTGGCGATACCCCAGAGACCGCCCAGCGTGATCAGTAACGCGTAGATACCTCGTGTCCCGACCTTACGGGGCGCGTGGAGGCCGCCGACCAGGAAGAACACGCCCATGGTGCATACCGCAATGCGCTGGAAGATGCACAGCGGGCACGGATCCAGGTGCATGACGTACTGCGCATAGAGCGCGAAAGCCATGAGAGCGACACAGACGACGAAACCAGCGAGGTAGCGACCGCGGAACGAGAGGTTCATAGGGGCGATATGGGGTGGGGAACCCCCACGTTAACCCGTTGTGCACATGCTTGTCAGCAAGCACGTAAAGTTTCTTTTGTAACCAAGGATCAAGGGCTTGCGTAAGAATTGTCGCAGTACGCCGGTCGCAGGACCCCAAACGAAAAAACCCCGGCAGGGAGACCCTGCCGGGGTTCGTTCGAAACAGCCGGTTAAGGCTTATTCGGCGTCGACTGCTTCGGCGCGAGCCGGGCGGTCAACCAGTTCGACGTAGGCCATCGGAGCGTGGTCGCCCGGGCGGAAGCCGCACTTGAGGATACGCAGGTAACCACCGGGACGCTCGCGGTAGCGAGGACCCAGCTCGACGAAGAGCTTGCCGACGGCCTCTTTATCGCGCAGACGCGCGAAAGCGAGACGACGGTTGGCAACGCCATCGGTCTTGGCGAGCGTGATGAGCGGCTCGGCGACGCGACGGAGTTCCTTCGCCTTGGGAAGGGTGGTGCGGATAAGCTCGTGCTTGATCAGCGACGAAGCCATGTTCTTGAACATCGCTTCGCGGTGGCTGCTCGTGCGGTTGAGCTTGCGACCGGATTTCTGGTGGCGCATGGCGTTTACTCTCTAAGGTCTGTTGTTATGAAAAGCCGTCGGAATGATGCGGCTTCCCGCGGTTACCCGCTGATGCAAGGCTGTAAGAACGCCTCGCTATAAGAGCACGGCCTCTTTGGACCGCTTTGGAATTCCGGAGGAAATGCGCGAGGCATCCGCCGGATGGCGCAAAAGATCGGGGCGACCGAAAAGCGGTCGCCCCGTTTTAATCAGCCCAGCTGCATACCGTGGGAAAGCCCCGGCGGCGGCCAGTTTTCGAGCTTCATGCCGAGGGCGAGACCACGCCCACCCAGAACATCCTTGATTTCCGTCAGCGACTTCTTGCCAAGGTTCGGCGTCTTCAACAGCTCGACTTCGGTCTTCTGGACCAGGTCGCCGATGTAGTAGATGCTTTCGGCCTTGAGGCAGTTCGCCGAACGGACCGTCAGTTCGAGATCGTCGATCGGACGCAGCAGGAGCGGATCGAACCCGCCCTTCTCCGCCTTGGTCGAATCGCTCTCGCGGCGCGAGAAATCGCCGAAAACCGACAGCTGGTCGTTGATGATTTCAGCTGCCTTGCGGACAGCGTCTTCAGCACCGATCGTGCCGTTCGTCTCGATATCGAGCACGAGCTTATCGAGGTTGGTGCGCTGCTCGACACGAGCGGCGTCCACTTCGTAAGCCACGCGCAGGACCGGCGCGAACGACGCGTCGAGCTGCAGACGGCCGATCGGCCGCGTCTCATCATCCGGATGCTGGCGCGCGCTGGCCGGCTGATAGCCGACGCCACGACGCACCTTCAGGCGCATGTTCAGTGCCACATCCTTGGTGAGGTGGCAGATCACATGCTCGGGGTTGACGATTTCTACGGAGTGATCAACCGCGATGTCGCCTGCGGTGACCACGCCCTTGCCCTTCTTCGACAGCGTCAGGGTGACTTCGTCACCACTGTGCTGGCGGATGGCAACATCCTTGAGGTTGAGCAGGACTTCAATCACGTCCTCCTGCAGACCCTCAAGCGTGGTGTATTCGTGCAGCACGCCGTCGATTTCGACCTCGACGATGGCGCTGCCCGGGATCGAAGAGAGCAGCACGCGACGCAGCGCGTTGCCCAGGGTGTGACCAAAGCCACGCTCGAGCGGCTCGACCACCACCTTAGCGCGGTTCGCTCCAAGCTGCTCGACGCTGAGGCCACGAGGCCGCAGCACACTAGTTGACGAAACTGCCATGCAAGGCTCCGGTGAATTACTTCGAGTAAAGCTCGACGATCAGGGCTTCGTTGATGTCGGCCGGCAGGTCACCGCGATCCGGCACAGCCTTGAACGTGCCTGCGAACTTCTTGCTGTCGACCTCGACCCACGACGGACGAAGGTCCATCGTGTCAAAGACCGTCGCCGCTTCCTGGACGCGCAGCTGACCGCGAGCCTTCTCGGTCAGCGAGACTTCGTCACCCGGACGGACATGGTAGGAAGGCACGTTGACCTTCTTGCCATTGACCGTCACGGACTTGTGAGCCACGAGCTGACGAGCCTGGGCGCGGGTAACCGCGAAACCCATGCGGAACACGACGTTGTCGAGACGGCTTTCCAGCAGGCGCAGCAGGTTTTCACCCGTATTGCCCTTCTGGGTCGAAGCCTTGGTGTAGTAGTTGCTGAACTGACGCTCGAGCACACCGTAGATGCGCTTGACCTTCTGCTTTTCACGCAGCTGGACGGCGTAGTCGGACAGACGGGCGCGCTTGTTTGCGCCATGCTGACCGGGTTTGTTTTCGAGCTTGCACTTGGAATCAAGCGCGCGGGCCGGGCTCTTCAGACCGAGGTCGGCACCTTCACGACGCGCAAGTTTGCAGGTAGCTCCACGATAACGGGCCATGGGTATGCTCCTTAGACGCGACGCTTCTTGGGGGGACGGCAGCCGTTATGCGGAATCGGCGTGACGTCAATAATGTTGAGCACTTTGTAGCCCAACGCATTCAGCGAACGCACGGCCGACTCACGGCCCGGGCCGGGGCCCTTGATGCGAACTTCCACGGTCTTCACACCGTAGTCGCCAGCAGCGCGGCCAGCCTTTTCGGCTGCCACCTGAGCGGCGAACGGGGTCGACTTACGGGAACCGCGGAAACCCGCGCCACCCGCCGTCGCCCACGACAGGGCGTTGCCCTGGCGATCGGTGATCGTGACGATGGTGTTGTTGAAAGAAGCCTGCACGTGGGCCACGGCATCCGTGACGACGCGCTTGATCTTCTTCTTGGTTTTAACCGGCTTAGCCATAATCGGTATCCGTTACTTCTTGATCGGACGACGCGGACCCTTACGGGTACGGGCGTTGGTACGCGTGCGCTGGCCGCGCACCGGCAGGCCGCGACGGTGGCGCAGGCCACGATAGCAACCGAGGTCCATCAGACGCTTGACCGCCATACCGATCTCGCGGCGAAGATCGCCCTCGACCGTGTACTTGGCGATCTCGGCGCGGATCTTCTCGACCTCACCTTCGCTAAGCGACTTGATGGGAGTGGTCGGAACCACACCCGAGTCGACGCAAACCTTCTTCGCCCGCGAACGGCCGATTCCATAAATGCTCTGCAGGCCGACCCAGACATGCTTCTGGACTGGCAAATTGACACCCGCGATGCGCGCCATGATGTACTGTCTCCGATGCGTTTCGTGCGCGGTAAACGCGCAATTCTAACCTGAATTAACCTAAACGGGAAGTCCTGCGGCGCTGGGCGCCAAGGCCTCCCCTACTTGGGGATCTCCGCTGCGTCTCAGCTGCGGCGGAGATTGGACTTCTTGAGCAGACTCTCGTACTGGTGGCTGACGAGATGGGCCTGGACCTGAGCCGTAAAGTCCATCACCACCACCACCACGATCAGCAGCGAAGTGCCGCCGAAATAGAACGGGACGTGCCAGGCGTTCTGCATGAACGTGGGCACCAGGCAGACCAGGACGATGTAAACCGCGCCAACACCGGTAAGCCGGGTCATGACGCCATCGATATAGTCTGCCGTGGCGCGACCCGGACGGATGCCCGGAATCAACGCGCCCGAACGCTTGAGGTTATCGGCCGTTTCCTGCGAGTTGAACACGATCGCCGTATAGAAGAAGGCGAACCCGATCACCAGCACCGCGAACACGATGTCGTGCACCGGCTCACCCGGGCTCAGCGCCGTGGTCAACCACTGCAACCAACGCGACTGGTGGGCAGTGCCGAACCAGGTCGCCGCAGTCGCGGGGAAGAGCAAGAGGCTGGTCGCGAAGATCGGCGGAATGACACCCGCCATATTGATCTTCAGCGGCAGGTGCGAAGTCTGGCGCTGGAACTGGCGCTGACTACCCTGCTTCGCGTAGTTCACGGTGATACGCCGTTGAGCGCGCTCCATGAACACCACGAAAGCGGTTACCGCCAGGATCAGCGCGGTCACCATGAGCAGCTTCAGAACCGACAGCTCTCCGTTGTTCGCCATGGTCAGCGTGTGCGCGATGGCACCCGGGAGACCGGCCACGATACCGGCGAAGATCAGCATCGAAATGCCGTTGCCGATACCACGCTCCGTGATCTGCTCGCCGAGCCACATCAGGAACATCGTGCCGGCGGTGAGGCCGACCACGGATGCCATGACGAAGCCCGCACCGGGCATATAGACCACCGGACCGCTCGCGCCGACCTGCTTCTGCAGGGCGACAGCGATGCCGAACGCCTGGAATGCCGCCAGGCCAACCGTGCCGAAGCGCGTGTACATGGTCATCTTGCGACGACCCGACTCGCCTTCCTTGCGCAGAGCCATGAGCGACGGAATGACCGAGCCCATCATCTGCACCACGATCGACGCCGAGATATACGGCACCACACCGAGAGCGAACACCGAGAAGCGGGAAAGCGAGCCGCCCGAGAACATGTTGACCATGTTCAGCAGACCGCCACCACCCTCAACCAGGCTGGTCATCGCCTCGGGGTTCACGCCCGGAACGGGAATGAACGAACCGAGGCGGAAGACCACCAGCGCACCAATCAGGAAAAAGATGCGCTGACGAAGTTCCGTCAGTTTGCCCAGCGAGCCGAGCGTTGTGCCCTGCGCTGCTGCCACCTGATTACTCCACGCTGCCGCCGGCGGCTTCGATAGCCGCCTTGGCGCCGGCCGTCGCAAGCACGCCCGAAAGCTTGATCGCGCGGGTGATTTCACCCTTCAGGACGATCTTGACCTTCTTCGCGCGGCTGGTCACGAGACCGGCGGCGTGAAGCGTGATCAGATCGATCGTGTCGGCCTTGATGGCAGCCAGCTGGTACAGACGCACTTCTTCAGTGTCGCGCTTCTTCAGGGAGCGGAAGCCCACCTTCGGAAGACGACGCTGCAGCGGCATCTGGCCGCCTTCGAAGCCGTAACGGTGCGTGTTACCGGCACGAGCGTGCTGACCCTTATGGCCGCGGCCGGCGGTCTTGCCGAGGCCGGAACCGATACCGCGGGCGACGCGGGTGCGGGACTTGCGGGCGCCCTTACCGGGACGTAGATCGTTAAGACGCATGATTCTTACTCCTCGACCCGAACCAGGTAGTAGACCTTATTGATAAGGCCACGGACCTGCGGGCTATCCTTCAGTTCGCGCACATCGTTGATGTGGCTCAGGCCCAGGGCCTTCACGCTCAGACGATGACGACCCTGCACACCGCGCAGGCCCTTGACCAGGCGGACGCGGACGGTACCGCCAGCGGCGGTTTCGGTGTTCTTAGCCATTGCCGAGGACCTCTTCGATCGTCTTGCCACGCTTGGCGGCGATGCGCTTCGGCGAAGCGACGGCCTGCAGACCCTTGATCGTCGCGCGGACGAGGTTGATCGGGTTGCGCGAGCCGACGGCCTTGGCGAGCACGTCCTTCACACCGACCACTTCGAGAACAGCGCGCATGGCGCCGCCGGCGATGACGCCGGTACCCTGGGAAGCAGGCTGCATGTAGACGCGAGCCGCACCGTGGTTGGCCTTGATGGCGTACCACAGCGTGCCCTGGTTCAGTTCAATCGTGACCATGTTGCGGCGGGCGCGTTCCATGGCCTTGGAAATGGCGACCGGCACTTCACGTGCCTTGCCATAACCAAAACCGACGCGGCCTTCGCCATCACCAACAACGGTCAGCGCGGTAAAGCTCATCTGGCGGCCACCCTTGACGGTCTTGGCCACGCGGTTGACGGCGATAAGCTTTTCAAGCATGCCGTCCGAATTTTCGCGATCTGTCGAGGACATCTCTTTTCCTGATAGCCCGGAATGATAGTTAGCCGGGACTTCTGTTTACGGCTCGGTCGCCGCTTGGAGTTGTAGGAGCTAAATCGGGCGGCACCGGCCCCGAAGGACCGATGCCGTCGCCTGACGCCTCTTAGAACTTGAGGCCGGCTTCACGGGCTGCATCGGCGAGAGCCTTGATGCGACCGTGGTAGCGGAAGCCCGAGCGGTCGAACGCGACAGCTTCGATACCGGCGGCCTTGGCGCGCTCGGCAACGATGCGGCCGACCGTGGTGGCGGCTTCCATGTTCTTCGTACCCTTCAGACCCTCGGCAACCGCGGACTGCACGGTCGAGGCGGCTGCCACGACGGTACCGTTCGGTGCGAAGACCTGGGCGTAGATGTGCTGACCGGTGCGGTGCACGCTCAGGCGGTGGACCGCGAGCTCACGGATGTGAGAGCGGGTCGACTTGGCGCGGCGCAGGCGGGAATCGTTCTTGTTCATCGTATTACTCCAGAAAGCGGATAGACCGATTAGGCCTTCTTGGCTTCCTTCAGGATGATCTTCTCGCCCGCGTAACGGACGCCCTTGCCCTTGTAAGGCTCCGGCGAACGGAAAGCACGGATCTTCGCCGCCGTCTGACCGACGAGCTGCTTGTCAGCGCCCTTGATCAGGATTTCGGTCTGCGTCGGGACTTCGATGGTGATGCCTTCCGGCGCCTCGAAGACGACCGGATGCGAGAAACCGAGCGACAGGTTGACGGCCTTGCCGGCGAGCTGTGCGCGATAACCCACGCCGACCAGCTCGAGCTTCTTCTCGAAGCCGGCGGTGACACCCTGAACCATGTTGGCGACGACGGCGCGAGCCGTGCCACCGAACTTGTCGTCGGCGCCATCAGCGAGGACGACCGTGGCGACGCCATTTTCCTGCTGGAACGAAACGCCCGGCAGTTCATGGGTCGTCAGCGTGCCCTTCGGGCCCTTGACGGAGACGGTACCGTTGGCGATCGAGATCTCGACGCCCTTCGGCAGATTGATAGGCAACTTGGCTACACGTGACATACGGGACTCCTTACGCCACCTGGCCGATGACTTCGCCGCCAAGACCCTTAGCACGGGCCTGAGCGTCGGTCAGGAGACCGGCGGAAGTCGAGATGATGGAGATGCCCAGGCCGCCGAGGACCTTCGGCAGCTCGTCCTTACCACGATAGACGCGGAGACCGGAACGGCTGACACGGGAGATGGTTTCGATAGCCGGAAGGCCTTCGAAGTACTTCAGCTTGATCTCGAGGACCGGCTTGCCAGCTTCATCAGCGGCACGGGCGTCGAGGATATAACCCTCTTTCTGCAGGAGCTGCGCGAGGGCCAGCTTCATTTTCGACGACGGCATACGAACAACCGCTTTGCCAGATGCCTGGCCATTACGGATGCGCGTAAACAGATCGGCGATGGGATCAGTCATGCTCATAAGAAAACCCTTGAGAGTGCACCGATATCCGAATTACCGGAAATCTTCAAATTGTAAAGCCGACAGAAGTCGGTCTGCGTTGCGCAGACCGACGACTATAACAGCTTGCCCCGCCGATGGCGAGTTTTTTACCAGCTAGCCTTACGCAGGCCCGGCACATCGCCGCGCATGGTGGCTTCACGAAGCTTGTTGCGACCAAGGCCGAACTTGCTGTAGACGCCACGCGGGCGGCCGGTCAGGGYGCAGCGGTTACGCTGGCGCGCCGGGCTGGCATCACGCGGGAGCTTCTGCAGCTTCGTCTGGGCTTCCATCTTCTCCTCGTAGGAGGCGGTGGAGCTCAGGACGATCGCCTTCAGTTCGGCACGCTTGGTGGCGAACTTCTTGACGAGCTTGGTGCGCTTAACATCGCGCTGGATCATCGAGGTCTTAGCCATGTTCTACCTGTAATCAGTTGCGGAACGGGAAGCTGAACGCTTCCAGCAGCGCCTTGGCTTCTTCGTCGGTCTTGGCGGTGGTGGTGATGGAGATATCCATACCGCGCAGCGCATCAACCTGATCGAAGTCGATTTCCGGGAAAATGATCTGTTCCTTGATGCCGAAGTTGTAGTTACCACGGCCATCGAAAGCACGGCCCGAGACACCACGGAAGTCGCGCGTACGCGGCAGCGAGATGTTGATCAGGCGATCCAGGAATTCCCACATCTGGGCACGACGCAGCGTGACCTTGCAACCGATCGGCCAACCGTCGCGGATCTTGAACGAAGCGACCGACACGCGGGCCTTCGTCGTGATCGGCTTCTGGCCGGCGATCTTGGTCATATCAGCGACCGCGTTCTCGAGGATCTTCTTGTTACCGGCGGCTTCGCCGACGCCCATGTTGAGCGTGATCTTCGAGATGCGGGGGACTTCCATGACGTTCTGGTAACCGAAGCGCTCAGTGAGCTTCGACATTACCGACTCTTTGTAAAACGTTTCAAGGCGGGTCATGACTTCGGTTCCTTACGCGTCGACCACTTCGCCAGAACGGAACACGCGCACCTTGCGCCCGTCCTCGAGCGTCTTGGTGCCAGCGCGCTCGCCCTTATTGGTGGCGGAGTTGAAGAGCTGTACGTTGGAGATATGGATCGAAGCTTCACGCTCGACGATTCCACCCGGCTGGTTGGCCTGGGGATTCGGCTTGGTGTGACGCTTGACGAGGTTGACGTTCGAGACGACAACGCGCTCTCCGTCAACACGCAGCACGTCACCGCGCTGTCCCTTGTTTTTACCGGTGATGACGACGACGTTATCACCCTTGCGGATACGGTTCATGGTCTGGCCTCCGCTCAGAGCACTTCGGGCGCGAGCGAGACGATCTTCATGAACTTCTCGGTGCGCAGCTCGCGGGTAACCGGCCCGAAAATACGGGTACCGATCGGCTCGAGCTTGTTGTTGAGGAGGACGGCTGCGTTACCGTCGAAACGGATCACGGAACCATCGGCGCGGCGGACACCCTTGGCGGTACGAACCACCACGGCGTTGTACACCTCACCCTTCTTGACCTTACCGCGAGGAATGGCGTCCTTGATGGTCACCTTGATCACATCACCGACGCTGGCGTAACGGCGCTTCGAGCCGCCCAGCACCTTGATGCACATCATTTCCTTCGCGCCGCTGTTATCGGCTGCAGCAAGCGAGCTCTGTACCTGAATCATGGCAGCTCTCCTTAGACTTCAGCGCGCGTGACGATTTCGACCACGCGGTGATGCTTGGTCTTCGACAGCGGACGGCATTCCGCGATGCGCACCAGGTCACCTTCGTTCGCACCGGTCTCATCATGTGCGTGAAGCTTCGTGGAGCGACGGATGATCTTGCCGAGCAGCGGATGCTGCACCTGGCGCTCGATCAGCACGGTCACGGTCTGGTTCATTTTGTTGCTGATGACGCGACCCGTAAGGGTGCGCGCGGCTTTTGTGTTATCGCTCATGTCCGCCGTCCTTACTTCTTAGCGCCGAGCACGAACTTCGTGCGGGCGATGTCACGCCGAACGCGGCGCAGCTGGTGCGGCTGGGTGAGCTGACCGGAGCCTTTCTGCATGCGCAGATTGAACTGCTCCTTGCGAAGGTCCAGCAGATCCTGCTTGAGCTCGTCCGCCGACTTCTGGTTGATATCTTTGCTGGCCATTACATCACCGCCCTGGAGACGAACTGAGTCTGCACGGACAGCTTGGCAGCTGCCAGGCGGAACGCTTCGCGGGCCGTCGTCTCGTCGACACCTTCGATTTCATAAAGCATGCGACCGGGCTGGATCGGAGCGACCCAGAACTCGACGCTACCCTTACCTGCACCCATTCGAACTTCGATGGGCTTGCGGGTGATCGGCTTGTCCGGGAACACGCGGATCCAGAGCTTGCCGCCACGCTTGACGAAGCGCGTGATGCAACGACGGGCCGCTTCGATCTGACGTGCGGTCAACTGACCGTGCGTCGTCGCCTTGAGGCCGTACTCGCCGAAGCTCACGAGGTTGGAATTGAATGCAAGGCCGTCATTACGACCCTTATGCATCTTGCGGTACTTGGTACGCTTAGGTTGCAACATGGCAACGCTCCTTACTTGGCCGTCCGCTCGCGGCGGTTTTCACCACCATCGCGGCGCGACTGCTGAGGCTGCTGTTCTTCCTTCGACTCGGCGGTAGCTGCTGCCAGATCGAAGATCTCGCCCTTATAGACCCATACCTTGACACCGATGATGCCGTACTGGGTCTTGGCTTCGGCGGTGCCGTAGTCGATGTCCGCACGCAGGGTATGCAGCGGAACACGACCTTCACGGGCCCACTCGGAGCGAGCGATCTCGGCGCCATTCAGACGGCCGGAAACGTTGATCTTGATGCCCAGGGCACCGAGGCGCATCGCATTACCGACCGAGCGCTTCATGGCACGGCGGAACATGATGCGACGCTCGAGCTGCTGAGCGATCGATTCAGCGACGAGCTGGGCGTCGAGCTCCGGCTTACGGACTTCGCTGACGTTGATGTGCGTCGGAACGCCCATCATGTCGGTGACTTCCTTACGCAGCTTCTCGATGTCCTCACCCTTCTTGCCGATCACCACGCCCGGACGGGCGGTGTGAATCGTCACGCGGGCGGTCTTGGCCGGGCGCTCGATCTGGATCTTCGAGATACCGGCGGCGGCGAGCTTCTTGCGGAGCATCTCGCGGACCTTGAGGTCAGCTGCGAGATAGACCGCATATTCGCCCTTATTGGCGTACCACTTCGAGTTCCAGTCCTTGGCAATGCCGAGGCGGATACCGGTGGGATGTACTTTATGACCCATCGTGTCTTACCCCAGTCAGTTGCCAACAACCACAGTAACGTGGCTGGTGCGCTTCAGGATGCGCGAACCGCGGCCTTTGGCGCGGGCGTACATACGCTTCATGGCCGGACCTTCGTCGACGAAGATGCGGACGACCTTCAGCTCGTCCACGTCGGCGCCGAGATTGTTTTCGGCGTTGGCGACGGCGGAGAGCAGCACCTTGCGAACAAGGTGTGCGGCCTTCTTGTTGGTAAAGGCGAGCACGTCGCTGGCTCGGCCCACGGGCATACCGCGGACCAGGTCAGCCACCAGGCGTGCCTTCTGCGCCGAAATGCGGGCGCTGCGCAGGATCGCTTTGGCTTCAGTGCTCATCACTTGCCCTTCTTGTCGCCGGCGTGGCCCTTGTACGTGCGGGTCACCGCGAACTCGCCGAGCTTATGCCCGACCATGTTCTCGTTGATCAACACAGGCACGTGCTGGCGGCCGTTGTGGATGGCGATGGTCAGACCGACCATCTCCGGCAGGATCATCGAACGACGCGACCAGGTCTTGATCGGACGCTTGTTATTGGCGGAAACGGCGGCTTCCACCTTTTTCACGAGGTGCAGGTCGACGAACGGACCTTTTTTTAGAGAGCGCGGCATGATCGTTTCCTAATTACTTGCGACGACGCACGATGAACTGCTGGGTGCGCTTGTTGTTACGCGTCTTGTAACCCTTGGTCGGGGTACCCCACGGGCTGACCGGGTGACGGCCGCCAGAGGTCTTACCTTCACCACCGCCATGCGGATGGTCGACCGGGTTCATCACCACGCCGCGAACCGTCGGACGGATACCCGCCCAGCGCTTCTTACCGGCCTTGCCGAGCTTGCGCAGGCTGTGCTCCGAGTTGCCGACTTCACCGATGGTGGCGCGGCATTCAACGGGGACGCGACGCATTTCGCCGGAGCGAAGACGCAGCGTTGCATAACCCTGCTCGCGAGCGACCAGCTGGACCGATGCACCGGCGGAACGCGCGATCTGCGCACCCTTGCCCGGCTTCATTTCGATGCAGTGGATCGTCGAACCGACCGGGATCGAACGAAGCGGCAGGCAGTTGCCCGGCTTGATCGGGGAGTCGGAGCCCGACACGAGACGGTCGCCCACCGCCACGCCCTTCGGCGCGATGATGTAGCGGCGCTCGCCGTCGGCGTAGCACAGGAGCGCGATGTGCGCCGTGCGGTTCGGATCGTATTCAAGACGCTCGACAACGGCGGCAATGCCTTCCTTGTCGCGCTTGAAATCGATGATGCGGTACGCCTGCTTATGACCGCCGCCGCGATGACGCGTGGTGATGCGACCGTAGTGGTTGCGGCCACCCGTCTTCGACTGCGATTCGGTCAGGGGCGCGTAAGGTGCGCCCTTGTGCAGACCTTCGGTCCGCACGCTGACAGCGTCGCGGCGTCCCGGGGAGGTCGGCTTGTGAGTGATCAGTGCCATCTCAATTCAACTCCTGGCTCAGGCCTTGGCCGACACGTCGATCGTGTGACCGTCGGCGAGGCGCACGTAGGCCTTACGCTTGCCCTGGCGGTTGCCAGTGCGAAAGCGGAACGACTTGACCTTGCCCTTTGTGTTCACGAGGTTCACGTCCACGACTTTGACGTCGAAGAGGTGTTCCACCGCTGCACGGACATCGGCCTTGGTCGCCTCAGGCGCCACGACGAATACGTACTGGTTGTTCTCAGCGAGGCGAGCCGACTTCTCAGAGATGTGCGGCGCGCGAAGCGTATTGAGCGTGCGTTCGGTGCTCATGCGAGCCACTCCTCGACTTTCTTGACCGCGTCCACCGTCATGACGACGAAGTCGCTACCGACGAGGCTGACCGGATTCAGGGCCAGAACGTCGACGACGTGGATGTACGGAATATTGCGGGCGGACAGGTAGAGCGCTTCGGTGGCGTCTTCCGACACCAGCAGCACACGACCCTTGACCTCGAGCTCGGCGAGCTTGGCGATCATGCCCTTGGTGCTCGGGGCGTCGATCGACAGTTCGGAGACGACCTTCAGGCGACCCTGACGGGTCAGCTCGGCAACGATCGAACGGATCGCGACACGATAAGCCTTGCGGTTGACCTTCTGCTCGAAGCTACGCGGCTTGGCCGCGAACGTCACACCACCACCGACGAAGATCGGAGCGCGGTAGTCGCCGTGGCGAGCACCGCCGCCCTTCTGCTTCTTGAACTTCTTGGTCGTACCGGACATCTGACCGCGAGACAGCTGAGCCTTCGTACCGGCACGGCCAGCCGCCTGATAGGCGGTGACGACCTGGTGCACGAGGGCCTTCTTGTACTCGCCGCCGAACACTTCGTCCGACACGGTGAGCGCCTTGGCGCCAATAACGTTGAGTTCCATGGCGTCTCTCCTCAGCCCTTGGTCGTCGGACGAATCACGACGTCACCGCCCGGCGCGCCAGGGACTGCGCCCTTGACTGCGATCAGGTGGCGCTCGGCGTCGACCTTGACAACTTCGAGACCCTGCTGGGTGCGGTTGACCGCGCCCATGTGGCCCGACATCTTCTTACCAGGAAACACGCGACCCGGCGTCTGGCGCTGACCGATCGAGCCAGGGGCGCGATGCGACAGCGAGTTACCGTGCGTAGCATCGCCCATCTTGAAATGGTGACGCTTGATGGTGCCCTGGAAACCCTTACCCTTCGACACGCCTGCGACGTCGACCGTCTGACCGACGGTGAACACGTCGTCAGCCTTGATCTCGGTGCCGATCGCGTACTTGCCTGCGTCTTCCGCGGACACGCGGAATTCCCACAGACCGCGACCCGGCTCAACCTTGGCCTTGGCGTAATGACCCTTTGCGGGGCCCGTCAGAAGCGACGCACGCTTGGCACCGGTCGTAACCTGCACCGCGCTGTAGCCGTCGTTCTCTTCGGTCTTCACCTGCGTCACACGATTCGGGGTCGCTTCAATCAGCGTCACCGGAATCGAGCGGCCGTCTTCGGTGAAGAGCCGGCTCATGCCGCATTTGCGGCCAACCAGTCCGATACTCATCTTCGTATCCTTTATTCCGCTCAGCCGAGCTTGATCTGCACGTCAACGCCAGCCGCAAGATCGAGCTTCATGAGCGCGTCCACGGTTTTGTCGTTGGGGTCGATGATGTCAAGAACGCGCTTGTGAGTACGGGTTTCGTACTGGTCGCGGGCATCTTTATCGACGTGCGGCGACACCAGAATGGTGTAGCGCTCAATCTTGGTCGGCAGGGGGATCGGGCCGAGGACCGTGGCGCCAGTGCGCTTAGCCGTCTCGACGATCTCGCTGGCCGAACGATCGATCAGACGATGATCGAACGCCTTGAGCCGAATGCGAATCTTTTGGTTCGCCATAAAAACCGTGTCCTGTTATCGAAAGAACGTTCTTGTGATTCGGAATGGCTTCTCGCCACCCCGCACAACCCAATTACCTAACTACGGGTGCCGCAACGGGCCACCCTGGAACGGTAAAACCGTCCGGAATGACCCGAAAAAGTCAGGCAGACCGAGTTATCGGCCTGCCCAGACAGAAAAGTATAGAATACACAACGATATGGGTCAACAGAGCTTCCGCTCCGTGGCCCGTTGGCACTCTATCCGGCATCCTTGCCTGCGAACTCGAAGCACATTCCATGCACCTCATTTCGCTGTGTGTCGGCGCTCTCGAAGGGCACTCGACGGATATAACCCGACGAATATATCTGGTCCCGAGAAAAAAGGGAAGCCTTTTTCCATAAACCGTGTAGGAGCCGATTCATCGGCGAAAAGCCAACAAGGCGGTTTAGCCGAAAACCCCCTACCCCGAAACCCATCCATCGACCGTTAAGCGTTGCCGTAACCTGGTTATCGCCGATGAATCGGCTCCTACCGAGCCGAGCGCCTCGAGGCCAAAAAAAACGGAGACCCGAAGGCCTCCGCTTTTTCGATACCCGGGCAGGTCACCCTGCCCTGGCGATCTTCTTACTTGTTGATCTTCGCCACGACGCCGGCGCCGACGGTACGACCGCCTTCGCGGATCGCGAAGCGCAGGCCTTCGTCCATGGCGATCGGGAAGCCCAGCGTGACATTGATCTTCACGTTGTCACCCGGCATCACCATCTCGACGCCTTCCGGCAGCTTGATCGAACCGGTCA
Source organism: Luteibacter sp. P1_D3 (assembly GCF_056406135.1). Lineage (NCBI taxonomy): Bacteria > Pseudomonadati > Pseudomonadota > Gammaproteobacteria > Lysobacterales > Rhodanobacteraceae > Luteibacter > Luteibacter sp. P1_D3. The sequence goes on from NZ_JBFUAT010000033.1 coordinate 48,759, forward strand.
CGTCCGTGGTACGGAAGTAGAACTGCGGGCGATAGTTGCTGAAGAACGGCGTGTGACGGCCACCCTCGTCCTTCGACAGGATGTACACCTCACCCTCGAACTCGGTGTGCGGCGTGACCGACTTCGGAGCAGCCAGGACCTGGCCACGCTCGACGTCTTCACGCTTCAGACCGCGGACCAGCACGCCGACGTTGTCACCGGCCTGACCCTGGTCGAGCAGCTTGCGGAACATTTCCACGCCCGTGACGGTCGTCTGCTGGGTGTCCTTCAGGCCAACCACTTCGGCCGCATCACCCACCTTGACGATACCGCGCTCGACGCGACCGGTCAGCACCGTACCGCGA
>NZ_JBFUAT010000034.1:0-47494 GCF_056406135.1 Luteibacter sp. P1_D3
AGTCGACGAAGCCGTCGACCTTGTCCTTGTGTGCCACGGCGAAGTCGAAGGCCAGTTCCGGATGACGACGGGAGACGCCCGAGATCAGTGCGGCACTGTTGGTTTCACCGGCCTCACCCGTCAGGGACAGGTCGAGTGCACGCTTGGCCAGCGCCTCGTCTTCGGTCTGTGCGAGCAAGGCGTACAGGCGGTCTTTAACCAGCGGGGACTTCTCGGCCTTGGCGGCTTCATGCATCTTGTCCCACGTCGCCGCATCGGCGTGCGCGGCGACGGCCGCAAGGATCACCTTGCGCAGCTCGGCCGGCATCTGGTTGCTCTCGTAGCGATGACGCGCTTCGGCGATGACCTTGGCATCGCCCAGGTTGCTCAGGGACGAGATGAGGGACGAGCGCAGGATCGCGATCGGCGCCTCTTCACCCGGCTTCGCCTCCCAACCCACCTGCGCGAACTTCGGTGCCAGACGTGCGATGGCGTACTTGCGCAGCACGGCCTGGCGCTTGGCATCGCCCTGGTAATACGCGTCGAGCGCGGTGAAGTCGCTGGCGATGCTGTCCCACAGCTGCGGCGGTGCATCCAGCGGCGCGACCTTGATCAGGTCGAGCACATCGGAGGCCGGCTCGAGGCCGCCCATGCCGAGCGCCCAGACGTCGGCGAATACGCCGAGCTGGTCGATCGGCTCGAGCTTGGCGAACGTACCGGTCAGCGCCTTGACCTGCGCCGGCTGGTACAGCGTGCGGAAGTAGCCGGTCTGGCCGGCATTGACGACGACCGGTGCGCAACCGGCCACCGTGAGCGTACCCGTGCCATTCTCGAGCAGCGTCGTGGACGCGGCGCCACCGACGGTCTTCGCGATCACCGGCACGTGCCAGGCAAGCGCCTTCTTGTCGGGACGATCGCGGGTGAACTCGCCCTGCGACAGCTTCAGCGTGGTCGAACCGTTGGTGCAGGTCACCGAGTCCACGCGCACCAGCGGAATACCGGGCTGCAACGTGAAGTCGTGCGCGATGGTGCTCACCGGCTTGCCGGCGGCTGCATCGATTTCCTTCCAGAGGTCGTTCGACACCGTGTTCGAATAGGCGTGCGCCTTGATGTACGCCTGCACGCCCTTCTGCCATGCATCGGGGCCGACATAGGCTTCGAGCATGCGGATAACGGATTCGCCCTTCGAGTACGTGATCTCGTCGAAAGCCTGGCTGGCCTGCTCCACCGTGTCGATCTTCTGCACCACCGGGTGGGTGGTCGCGACGGCGTCGCGCGTCATCGCCTGTTCGCGAATCGACACGGCCTCGAGATTGGTGTGCCACTCCGGGTGCAGGCGCTCGGTGGTGCGCGATGCCAGCCACGAGGCGAAGCCTTCGTTGAGCCAGAGATCGTCCCACCAGCGCATGGTCACCAGGTCACCGAACCACTGGTGCGCCATTTCATGCGCCGCGGTGTTGAACACTTCCTGCTTGTCGGCCTGGGTGGAGATCGACGGATCGAGCAGCAGCGCGTATTCGAAGGTGTAGATCGCACCCCAGTTTTCCATCGCCGCGAAGAACTGGCTCTGGCCTGGCGAGGCGATGTTGTCGAGCTTGGGCAGCGGGTACGGCACACCGAAATACGCGTTGTATTCCTTCAGCACGTCCCTGCCCGAGTCGAGCGTGAACTTCGCCTGCGAGGTGAGGCCCTTCTGCGTGATCACGCCGATCTCGACGCCATCGGACATCGTCGTGGCGCGATCGAATTCGCCCACGCCGAAGAACAACAGGTAGGTCGACATCTTCGGCGTCTGCGCGAAGGTCACCTTCTTCAGCCCATTGCCGAGATCCTTGCTGGAGGCGACCGGCATGTTGTTCACCGCCATGTCGGCAGCCGGGACGGTCGCGTCGACGGTGAAGGTGGCCTTGTACGCCGGCTCGTCCCACGACGGGATGAAGCGGCGGGCGTCGGAGTTCTCGAACTGGGTGTAGAGCGCGCGCTTCTTGCCGTCGCTCTTGGTGTCGTAGTCGATTGCGAACAGGCCGTTGGCCTGCGTGCCGATCTTGCCCGTGTAATCCATGGCCAGGCGATAGCTGCCTGCCGGAATCGCATGGTCGAAGGTGAAGGTCACCGTCTGCGCTTCAGCGTCGATGGCCACCTTCGGCGCGGCGAACTTCGCCTTGCCCGTGGTCGGCATCAGGGTAACGTTGGCGAAGGTCATGTCCTCCGCGTTCAAGGTGATCGACGGGGTCGAGTCGAGCACGTCCACGGCGATCGTGACCTTGCCATCGAAGACCAGCTTGTCGGCGTGCGGCACGACCGAGACGTCGTAGTGTGTCGGGCGAACGCCGCGCGGAAGCTGGGTGGTTGCGAGCTGTTCGCTGGCATCGGCGGCCGGGGCGGCGAAGGCCGCGGTGGTCAGGCCGGCGAGCGCGAAGGCAATCGCGGTGACGAGAGGTGTACGCATGACGGGGATCCCTGGGGGTGCGTCGCCCTGCCGGCAGCTCCGGCGGAGTCGATTACCCTGATGCTGGGACACCCGGCGGGGCCGGAGAAGCGCCGGAAGTCATGGCCGCAATAAATTGCGACCTCTACCAGAAGCGCCACCAGGTGCGCTTTTCCAGGCGGCGCATGGCCTTCAGGTGGCCGCGTTTGGCCGCCTTGCGGTACCAGGCACGGGCGATGGCGGCGTTGCGGGGCACTCCCTCGCCGCGCTCGTGCAGGAGGCCTAGCTCGAACTGGGCGTCCGCGTGGTCGCCACCGGCGGCGGCGCGGTACAGGCGCACCACCTCACCGAGGTTGCGGGGCACGCCGCGGCCGTTATCGATCATCTGGGCCAGGGCGTACTGGGCCGGGACGTGACCGCGGTCCGCGGCCAGGGCCAGCCAGCGCACGGCCTCGGGCTCGTTACGCGCCACGCCATCGCCCGAGGCGAGGCGCTGGCCGAGAAGGAACTGGGCCGACGCATCCTGCGGGCCGATCTGGCTGAGGCGCTCGGTGCCGTCGGGCACGGCATTCACCTCGGCGTCCAGCTCGACCATGCGCTGCCTCGCTTCACTATCGCCCTGCTCGGCCGCGCGACCCAGCCACAGCCTGGCCTGCTCGCGGTCGCCGGGCAGATCGCTGGCCTCGAGGTACATCTTGCCCAGGGTGAACTGGGCGATGCTGTTGCCCAGCTCGGCGGCGCGACGGAAGTGATGCGCTCCCATGGCGGTATCGCGTGCCACGCCGACGCCGTCCACATACATGCGGCCGAGGCTGCAGAGCGCGTCGCCGAAACCACGCGATTCGGGCTGTCCGCGTTCCACGGCCTTGCTGTAGAAAGCGAACGCAAGCTCGGCATCGCGCGGCACACCGCGACCGAAATAGTGCGACACACCCAGGTTCACGCAAGCCTGCACGTGGCCCTGGTCAGCGGCCAGGCCCCACCAGTGCAGGGCCTGCACGCGGTCCGCATTGACGCCATGGCCGCGGGCGTAAAGGGTGCCCAGGGCACATTGCGCCTCGGCAAAGCCGGCCTCCGCGGCACGGCGGAACCAGCCGGCCGCCTCGAACGGGTCGCGTGGCACACCCGTGCCCTCGGCGTAATGCGTGGCGAGCCGATACTGGCTTTCCAGGTGGCCCTGCTCGGCTGCGCGACGAAACCAATGGACGGAGCGCGAGCGGTCCTGGGTGATGTGCTCACCCTCGTAATACATGGTGGCCACGCGGAACTGCGCCTGCGCGTCGCCGAGCTGGGCGTCCCTTTCCAGCGATCCGAATCGCTGCAAGGCATCCATTTCCGCGGCGAACCGACGGTCGCCCAACAGCGTACCTGCCTTCGCTTCCGACATCCCGTTCCCCTGAACACGCCTGCCGATCGTGGCCGCATCATAGGGGGATAAGCGACGGGAAGATATCGGCTTTTTGGGCAGGCCCCTAATCGAACATCGCGTGGACACTGGCCAGCAAGCCGTCGATCTCGAAGGGCTTGGTGATCATGTCCATGCCGGTGCCGAGAAAGCGCGAGCGCTGCATGGCGTTTTCGGTGTAGCCGGTCATGAACAGAACCGGCAAGGTCGGTCGCCAAGCCCGCGCCACCTCGGCCAGGTCGCGACCGTTCATGCCAGGCATGCCGACGTCCGTGAGCAGGAGATCCAGACCCTCGTCGCCGCGCAGCACACGTAGCGCATGCTCGATATCGCCCGTGGCGATGCATTCGTAGCCGGCACGGATCAGGATTTCCTCGGTCATCATGCGCAGGGAGTCGGTGTCCTCGACGACGAGGATCCGCTCACCGCGACCGCCGCCGATCGGCAAGGCGCGTTGCATCAGCGGCACCACCTCGCCCTGGCCCACGGGCAGAAGCAGCGAGACATCGGTGCCCTTGCCCACGGTGCTGACGATACGTGCCTGGCCGCCCGACTGACGGGCGAAGCCGTAGATCATCGACAACCCCAGGCCCGTGCCCTGACCCAGCGGCTTGGTAGTGAAGAACGGTTCGAACACCTTGTCGAGGATCTCCGGCGGGATTCCCCCGCCATTGTCCGAGACGGTCAGCATGATGTAATCGCCATCGGCCAACTCCGGATCTCTTTCGATCCGCACCTGGTCCGTGGTCACCCGGATCACGCCCTGGCCGTCCGTCGCATCGCGTGCGTTGATCACCAGGTTGATCACCGCGTTTTCCAACTGGTTGGCATCCACGTTGGCAATCGCCGCCGACGCATCAAGGTCGAGCGCCAGCGAGATGTGTTCGCCGATCGTCCGGCGCAGCATGTCTTCCAGCGAACGCACGCGATCGTTCACGTCGGTCGCCTGCGCGTCCAGCGGCTGCTGGCGGGCGAAGGCAAGCAGGCGATGGGTGAGAGCCGACGCACGTCGCGCGGAACCCAGCGCCGCATCGGCGAAGCGCTGCACACCCTGCGTCTTGCCGGCCTCGACCGAACGGTTGATCAGGTCGATACCCGTGATGATGCTGGTGAGCAGATTGTTGAAGTCGTGGGCGATGCCGCCGGTGAGCTTGCCCAGCGCGTCCATCTTCTGCGCCTGCAACAGCTGGGATTCACTGCGCTCGCGCTCGGCGATCTCGATCGCCAGCTGGGTCGTCGCCGTGTCGATCTGCTCCAGCTGCGTGCGCTCGCGCAGGCGCTGTTCGGTCACATCGTCGATGAAGACGAGGCCGGCGTCGTCGCGATACGGCGTGACGCGCCACTCCGTCTCGCGCGTGCCCAGCGCACTATGCATGGACAAGTCGCCGCGCCAGCGTTGCCGCGTGGCGAGGGTCTGGCGCATTTCCTCGAGCAAGGCGTCCTGCCCGGGAATGAAGCATCCATCCAGCGAATCGTCGCAACCCGCCTCACCGGCCAGTCGGCGGAAAGCGTCATTGGCCTCGATCACCGCGAGCCGGCTATCGACGACGCCGATCGGCGCGGCGATGTTGATGAAGATCTCGCGGAAACGCGCCTCGGATTCACGCAGCGCGTCTTCGGTTTCGCGCACACGAAGCAGGGTGCGAATGGTCGCCAGCAACACATCCGGATCGACGGGATGGATCAGGTAGGCATCCGCACCATTGTCCAGCCCCGTGATCATGTCGCCGGTTTCGATCGAGGCCGCCGACACGTGGATCACCGGCAACAACTGCGTTTCCGGATCGTCGCGCAACTTGCGCACGATGTCGAAGCCGCTCATGTCCGGCAGATTCACATCGAGGATGAGGCCGGCGAAGTCGTTCGCCGCGATCATCGCCAGGCCTTCAGACCCGGTACCCGCCTCGAGCACGGTATAGCCGTGACGCTCCACGGTGCGACGCATCGCGTAGCGCGTCGCGGCGTTGTCGTCGACGATAAGCAGTCGGTTATTCGGCGGCATCGGCCGTATCCTCCGCCAGCTTCAGCGGCAAGACCACATGAAAGACCGAACCCACGCCGGCTGCGCTCTCCAGACCCACCTCACCACCGAGCAAATGGGCGAACTGCCGGCACAGCGACAGGCCCAGGCCCGTGCCACGCAGGCGTTTCTGCAGCGGCGAATCGATCTGGGCAAAATCTTCGAACAGCACGTTCTGCAACTCTTCCGGGATGCCGATGCCGGTATCGCTCACCGCGAAGCGCACGCGATCGGTACCTTCCATCTGCGCCGTGACGCGCACTTCGCCGCGCGGCGTGAACTTCAGCGCGTTGGAAATGAAGTTGCGCAGGATCTGGGCGAGCTTCTTGTCGTCGGTGTAGAGCTTGGGCATGCCCTCCGGCGCCTCGAAGATCAGGTCCGCCTCGGTCGTGTCCACGATCGGACGGAACATGCCGCGCAGAGCCGAGAACAGGTCCATCAGCTCGAACCAGGCCGGCGAGATCGTGATCCGGCCGGCCTCGATCTTGGCCAGGTCGAGCAGGTCGTCGACCATGTCGCTGAGGTCACGCGCGGCGGTGCTGACGAAGGCCAGCTGCTTATGCTGCTCGGTGGTCAGCGGACCGTCGAGCTCGTCGTCGAGCAGGCGCGTCATGCTCAGGATGGAACCCAGCGGCGTACGGAACTCGTGGCTCATGTACGACAGGAACCGGCTCTTCAGCTCGGAGGCCTGACGCAGCTGCTCGGCCTGGTTGTCCAACTCGGCATACAGCGCGAGCACGCCCTGGTTGGTCTCGTCCAGTTCGGCGCGCAGCGCGTCGTTCTCGGCGCGAAGTTTTTCGCTGTCGTCGGCGCCATTCATGCGGAAGTCTCCAATCGAATCGCAAGCACGGTCGCATCGTCGCGGCCACGAGAGAAGTCCCGGTGTAGCAGGGCGGTCACCACCGCCGGGTGGCGTGTCACCAGTCCGGGGTAATCGAGCAGGTTCCAGCGCGACTGCAGGCCGTCGCTGTGCAGGATCAGCAAACGGCCGTGCACCGGCGAGAACTCGAAAGGCCGACTGCGCCGGGCCTGCACGCCCACGATACCGGGGTGCGAGGCAAGGCCGCGCGACCCGTCGACGGTCTGCAGGCTGCCGGCGATATTACCGATGCCGGCATAGCGCAGCGTATCGGAAGTGCGATCGTAGCGGGCGATGGCGACCGCTCCGCCCCGCGTGCCGCGCATCGCGGCATCCATGTAGCCGATGCCATCGAGCGGGTCGGCCCGCGCGTCGGCCAGCCAGGCGTCGGTGCCCGCGGTCGCGGCGTCATGCGCCTGCGGACCGTGGCCGAGGCCATCCACCATCATCGCCGCGACGACCTCGTCGCCCAGGCTCATCGCCCAGCCGTCGCCACTCACCGCCTCGCTGTGCAAGGGATGATGGCTCGCGCCGAAAGACACATCCGCGCGTGCGAAGCCCTTCGGATACATGCGTGCCAGCACGACGGAGCCGCGATGGTCGGCATACATGTCGAGCACATCGGCCACACGCTTCACCGCGCCGAGCCCTTCGCCGCGCGTGCCGCCGGTGGAGTAGCCGTCCGGCAGGCAGTCGCTGAGATTGAAACCGGGGCCCCGGTCGACGGCAATGACCTCGACGCCGCCTGTCGCGACGCCGGGAACGAGGGCGATGTGGATCTCGCCGGTACGCGCATGCTTGAGTATGTTGGTCGCCAGCTCCGTGGCGATCAACGCCACGCGAGCCGCATCCGTCTCGTCGAAGCCGGCGCGTGCAGCTTCCTTCAGCGCCACGCGGCGCGCGTGTCCGATCTGGCTGGTATCTTCCAGCGGAAGCACCAGGGTCGGTGCCCCGGCAAACGTCAGGTCCATTTGCAGATCATCACCCGGGTACCTTCCCCGGGCGCACTCTCCACCGAAAAGTCGTCGACGAGACGCTTCGCGCCGGTAAGGCCAAGGCCGAGGCCACTACCCGATGTCCAGCCGTCGGTCATCGCCAGCTTCATATCGGCGATACCCGGCCCCTGGTCGCGAAACGTGAGGCGCAGGCCCTTGCGGCGCTCGTCCTCGAGGATTTCCCAATCCATGTCGCCACCGCGGCCGTAGACCACGGTGTTGCGCGCCAGCTCGCTGGCCGCCGTGACCAGCTTGGTCTGGTCGACCAGGCGCAGGCCGGCTTCCACCGCGAGCTTGCGGGCGGTCTGTCGCGCCATCACCACGTCCTGTTCGATGCGAACCGCCTGGCTGCCGCTCTTGAGGACGTTCATTCGGATTGCACACGCTCGCGCAGCAGGTTCATGCCACGCTCCACGTTCAGTGCGGTAATCACGCCGGGAAGGGTCAGGCCCAGCTCCACCAGGGTGATCGCCACCGCCGGCTGCATGCCGACCAGCACGGTTTCGGCATCCATGATCTTGGACAAGCCGGAAATCGTGCCGATCATGCGGCCGATGAAGGAGTCCACCATGTCCAGCGCGGAGATGTCGATGAGAACGCCGCGTGCGGAGGTCTTGCTGATCCGCTCGGAGAGGTCGTCCTGCAGCGTGATGGCGAGCTCGTCGTGCATGTCCACCTGGATGGTGACCAGCAGGAAGTCGCCCATGCGCAAGATGGGTATGCGTTCCACGTCAGCTCGCCTTGGTGACGGTGAGACCCGAGCGCTTCAGTGCCAATGCCAGGGCATCGGCCAGGTTGGCCTTGGTCACGATGCCCTGCAGGTCCAGGCCCAGGTGCACGATGGTCTGCGCGATCTGCGGACGAACACCGCTGATGATCGCATCGGCGCCCATGAGGCGGATCGCCGTGACTGTCTTCAGCAGGTGCTGCGCGACGAGCGTGTCCACCGTGGGCACGCCGGTGATATCGATGATGGCGATTTCCGAACCGGTTTCCACGATGCGCTGGAGCAGGGACTCCATCACCACCTGGGTACGCTGCGAATCCAGCGTGCCGATCATCGGCAGCGCGAGCACACCGTCCCACAGCTTCACCACCGGTGTCGACAGCTCGAGCAGTTCTTCCTGCTGGCGGGCGATCACTTCTTCGCGGGACTTCTGGAACGCGCGCACGGTGTACATGCCGAGCGTGTCGAGCAGTTCGGTGACCGCCCAGAGCTGCGCGGCGAGTTCGCCCGCATCGCTCGCATACTGCGCCTGCAGGAGTTCAAACAGGGGGCGCTTCAGCGAGAAGATGAAACTGGCCGTCGTCTGCGAATCGAAGCCCTGCAGCGCGCGGCTGCGTGACAGGCCATCGAGGAAGCCACGCACGTCGGCCCAGTCGCTGCCGGTGATATTGGCGGTGTCACCACCGTTCGCGCTGGCAAGGAGCAGGCGGAGGAACTCCCGCGTCTGTGCCTCGAACTCGGCCTGTTTGATCCGGGAATCACGAGACGCACCGCTTGCATCCAGGTTGGCCTGCCAGCTGGCCAGGAGGTGGCCTTCGTTCTTGCGGGTCGCATCGATGGTCTGCTGGCTCAGTGTGCTCATGGTCATCCCCTTAAAAGCACTATGATGCGGCTCAGCCGGGGCCAAGGGAATAGCGCGCGGCCCCCCAGGTGCGTTGACGCGAGGTTCACACCGAACCCGCTATCTGCGTCGCCGATATCCTCATCGCCTAGCCCATGAAGTGCCTTCCATGACCACTGAAACTCCCCTCATCGTCCTGCTGGTCGAGGACGACCCGTCCATCCGCGAGATCTCCGCGATGATCCTCGAGGAAGCCGGCATAACGGTGCACACCGTCTCCAGCGGAGACGAAGCGGAAAAGTGGCTCGAAACCGGCAAGGCCGATGTGCTGTTCACCGACGTGCGCATGCCGGGCAAGATTTCCGGCCAGGACCTCGCCACCCGCCACGCCAACATGCACGTCCTGGTGACCTCGGGTGAAGCGAAGGAGCAGCACGATTGGCTGCAGGCGTCGATGGCATACCTGGCCAAGCCGTACGACCGGAAGTCGCTGCTGGCGGCGGTCACGGGCGTCGCGGCCTGAACGGTATCGCTGACTGATCGAAGAGCTTCGCCGATAAATCGGCTCCCACAGGTAGGAGCCGATTCATCGGCGATGGGTGCTCGCGAAAACCTCGCCTACTTGCCCCTCGCCGCCCGAACACTCTCCACCCCGGCCTTGGCCTTGGCATCGTTCGGCGCGATCTTCAGGCAGTTCTGGTAGGCCTTGTCCGCCTCGTCATACCGCTTCAACTGCAGCAGATCGAACCCCTGCCCGCCGTACGCGCGGCAAAGGAAATCGTTCTTCTCGGGATCCTTCCACGTGTCCATCAGGTCGATATTCCTGATCGCCGCGCGATACAGCTTGAACGAGTCGTCATAGCGGTTTTCCCGCTGGGCGACGAAAGCAAGCTCACCGAGAAACTGCGAATCCTTCGGCGATAGCTGCAGCGCCTTGTTCAATTCGACCTCGGCCTCCGCATAGCGACCGAGGTCGCTGTAACCGTAGCCGCGTGCCCAATAGGCCATCGCCCAAGAGGGGCCGATGTTGACGATGCGCTTGCCGTGGCCCGGGTGCTTCTTGTCACCCGCTTCCAGGGACGCGTAGTCCGCCCGCAGCGCGGGCCCGCGCGGCGAATAGACCTGGTCCGGGCTGTTCGCATACTGCTTCTCCAGGCGCGTAACGACGTCCGCCAGCGGGCCATCGATCGCCTCCTGTATCTTCCCGGCGTGGATCATGCTGATGCCGTCGGCGACTTCCTTGTCGTCACTGCTCTGCTTCATGACTTTTTCCGACTGCGGCGTCTCTCTCGGCGGCAGCGCTGCCGCACATGCCGCCAGCGACATCACCACGCACGCGGTCGCGGCGCTTCTCCATACCCTGACCATCGCAGGCACCCTCATTTTCGATGGGGCGAAGCTTGGGAAACCCACCTGTCGAGAAGCTTTCAGCAAGAAATCGCGACTCATCCGCGGTCGACGATGCGGTTGATCTTGCCGTTGTGAAACCCGAATTCCGACGTGCCCTGCATCTCGATGATGCTGCCCGCGCCCGGACCGTCCGGAATGTCCTCGGCGATCTCGCCGTGGAAGTCGATCGTCGCAATCACGACCGTGCCTTCCTCATGCATCTTCAACAGCTTCTGGTGGCGCGAGGCGAACAAAGCCGCACCCACGCGCGCCAGCTTCTCCAGCTCGGCCTTGCCGTTCGTCGCCACGCTCAGCTCGTCGCCGGTGTGGTGCTCGAAGCGCACGTCGTCCGTGACCAGGGCCAGCATGCGCTCGATGTCGAAGTGGTTGTACGCGTCGATATAGGCATCGATGAGGGCGTGGCGTGCGGCGTCGATCATGATCGCGGGTCCCTGGGTAGTGATGAGGCGTGGCGTTCGCGGAAAAAGTCGATGAACACGCGCAGCTTGCGCGGCACGTGTACACGGCTGGGATAGTACAGATGGAAGGCGCCGAAGGTGGGCCAGAAATCTTCCAGCACGGGCTGCAGGCGTCCGCTGTCGAGATCCGCCCGCACCAGCGCCTCGAAATGGCAGCCGATACCGATACCCTGCCGCGCACCTTCGATCAGCAGGTCGGCATCGTTGCTGATCATCGACGGGGTAGCCTCGACCTCGATCAGGCGGCCGTCCTGCGCGAAGTCCCAGAGCATCAGGCTGCGCTCCTCGTCCAGGCGGACGCAGGCACACCGGTGTGCCAGCAGGTCGGCGGGCGTACGCGGTTCGCCGTGACGCTGCAGATACGCGGGAGCGGCGAACGTCGCGAGCCGGTGCGAGCCGCCGATGGGCACCGCGACGACATCGTTGGCCAGGCTTTCGCCCAACCGGAAGCCCGCGTCGAAACCGCCGGCCACGAGGTCCTTGAAGCGGTTGTCGCAATGCAGTTCGACAACCACGTCCGGGTACATCGCCATGAAGTCGCCGAGATGGGGCATGACCACCAGGTCCGCCACGACGCGCGAAAGATTGATGCGCAGCACGCCGGCCGGCGCCTCGCGGGACTCGTCCACGGCATCGACCGCCCGGGCGATGGCGGCGAGCCCCGTCTGCGCCTCGGCCAGGAAACGACGACCGATCTCGGTCACGCCCACCCGGCGCGTCGTGCGATCGAGCAGCCGCACGCCCAGGCGACTCTCCAGCGAGCGAACGGCCTGGGATAGCGCCGAGGGCGAGATACCCATTTCGCGCGCCGCCCGGGTAAAGCTCTCGTGGTGCGCGACGCGGGCGAAGGCGGAGATCGCGGGTAACAGCTCGGGTGGCATCGCGGCCCTCCATTATGAAGCAATGCTTCAAAGCCTATCCCCTGATCACCGGTTTATCCAGAGGCAATCACGCGACTATCGTCAGCGCATCCCTCCACGGAGACATCCCATGAGCAAGCGCCTCAACGACTACGTCACCCTCGGCCGCTCCGGCCTGCGCGTCAGCCCTGTTTCGTTGGGCACGATGACCTTCGGCGAGGAATGGGGCTGGGGTGCCGGCGAAGCCGAATCCCGGAGCATGCTCGACAGCTACATGGAGCGCGGCGGCAACTTCATCGACACCGCCAACTTCTACACCGGCGGCACCTCGGAGACCCTGCTCGGTCGGTTCCTCGCCGGCCGTCGCGACCACGCCGTGATCGCGACCAAGTACTCACTGACGACGGACCCCACGAACACCAATGCCTCCGGCAATCACCGGCGCAACATGGTCCGCGCGGTGGAAGACAGCCTGCGCCGCCTCGATACCGACTACATCGATCTCTATTACCTGCATGTGTGGGATGGCCTTGTGCCGGTCGAAGAGATCATGCGCGCCTTCGACGATCTCGTCCGCAGCGGCAAGATCGTCTACGCCGGCATCTCCGACACGCCCGCCTGGCAGATTGCCCGCATGCAGACGCTGGCCGACCTTCGCGGCTGGGCGCCCCTCGTCGCGCTGCAGATCGAGCACAGCCTGATCGAGCGCACGGTGGAACACGACCTCCTGCCGATGGCGCAGGAATTCGGCCTCGGCGTACTTGCATGGTCGCCGCTGGGCAGTGGCGTGCTTTCGGGCAAGTACAGCCGCGCCGATGTCGAAAAGCACAAGGGCGGCGACATGTTCACCGGCGGTCGCGCCGCCGTCGCATCCGGCATGGGGTCGCTGAGCGAACACAACCTCGATATCGTCGACGCGCTCAAGGCGGTCGCCGAAGATGTCGGCCACACGCCCGCACAAACGGCCATCGCGTGGCTACTGGCCAAGCAGGCACCGTCGATCATCCCGATCCTCGGCGCACGGACCGCCGCGCAATTCGAGGAAAACCTCGCCGCACTCGAGGTCACCTTTACCGACGAGCAGATCCGCACCATCGATGCCGCCAGCGCGATCAGCCCGATCTTCCCGCACTCCTTCCTCCCCCGCGTCCACGACACCGTCCGCGGCGGCGCCAGCGTAACCAAGCTCTGGTAGGAGCCGATTCATCGGCGATGCTTTGCGTCCGCGTGTCCGCGACGACCGTCCGCGGACATGCCCTGAGTGCAGCCATCCCCCTTTCTCCGGTGCATGCCCTTTGGCCCGCCGCTTGCAGAGACGCTCCCGATCACAAGGAGCGGCGATGGCAGGCATATCGAGAAGGGTCAGGTTTTTCATCGTGGCGGCGGGCGTTCTCTCGGCGAGCGGCATCACGCCACTCGTCCATGCGACCGAACCACCACCGATCCACTACGACATCGGACTGGGCCTGAAGCAGGGGGACCTCGACGCCATCACCGTGCGAGCCACGCTGCGCAGCGGTGATGACGGCATCGTCGATTTCACCCCGCCCGACCAGCATCCTGTCGACGTCTACGTCGAGAGCGGCACCCTCGACACGTCCACGCCGGACCGCTGGCGTGTGACCACCTCGCCGCATGCCGAGGTGGTCCTCGCGTGGCGTACCGCCCGGCCACAGCCACTCGACTGGAGCAAGTGGGACTTCTTTCATCCCCACATGCTCGGAGGGCCCGGCGCGATGTTCGCGTTCGGTGGTGCCTTGCTCGCACGCCCGAAAGGCCCGACGACGCGACCAGCCTCGTCGACGGTAACGCTGCCCGAGGGCTGGCACACCGTCGGTGCCTCCGAAAGCCCGATCAAGACGGTCGACGACATCTGGCTCACGTCGTATCTGGTCGCCCGCCATCTCACCGTGACCACCCGCCGCATCGGGACGGCAACCACGCTGCAGGTAGGAGCCTTGGGTGGACAGCCGCGGGATGCCGAGAAAATCGCCGACCTGATCGCGTCGACACTGCTTCTGGTCGACCGGAACGTCACCTTGCCGAGTCTCCTCACGGTTAACGTCCTCAACTTCGACGAGGGAACAGGCTACGGCTCCACGGCGACCGGCACGTCAGCAACACTGCTGATAACACCCGGTGTGCCCTCTCCGCCGTGGTCGTTCGAAGTGATCAGGCAATTCGCCTCCACCGGCACCGCGCAAGGCGGCACGGCCAACGCATGGTTCACCCAGGGCTTCGCGGGCTACCGCGTCGCCAGCGCCCTCCGCACCGAAGGCAAGCTCGATCGCGTCGATTTCGCCCGGCACGTGAACGACATCCTCGGCAAGTACGGCGGCTCGCCCTTCCGGCGAACCTCGAATGCCGGTCTCGTTGAAGAGGCCCCACGCGTCTACGAGGCTCGGCAGTTACCGGGGGCGCGGGGCGAACTGTTTGCGTGGTTGATCGACGCGCGTCTCCGGGAGGCCACCCAGGGCCGGAAGCAACTGGCGGATGCGCTCAACCGGATGGACATCCAAACCCCGGACCCCGGTCCAGCCCTGATCGCCGCAGTGGCTGCCGTTGGCGGCGGCGACATCACGCCGCTCTACCAGCGCTACATCGTGGACGGCGAGCTGCTGCAGCTTCCCACCGATACGCTCGGCCCGTGCTACAGCATCGGCACCGTCGCTTACGACTATGGCTGGCAGGAGCAACACGCCTTCGCCAAGCCGCCAACGCTCTGCGTAGGAGCCGATTCATCGGCGACAGGAAATGTAGGAGCCGATTCATCGGCGACAGGAAATGTGGGAGCCGATTCATCGGCGAAAAGCCAACGAAGCGGCGATGAGGCAGCCCCAAATCGCCGATAAATCGGTTCCTACAGAAGCAGCCGTTCCTGGGTCGCCTTGCCGGATCGCGGTCACCCCCGTATGTTGCGTGCTTCCGTCCCGACCGAGTTACCGCCGATGTCGCACCCGCAGGAATCGCCACCCGAACAGCACCTCAGGCGTAGCCTGTCGAACCGACACCTGCAGCTGATCGCCATCGGCGGTGCCATCGGCACCGGCCTGTTCATGGGTTCGGGCAAGACGATCAGCCTCGCCGGGCCGTCCATCCTGTTCGTCTACCTGATCATCGGCGTGATGTTGTTCTTCGTCATGCGCGCCATGGGCGAGCTGTTGCTCTCCAACCTGGACTACAAATCGTTCATCGACTTCTCGACCGATCTTCTCGGTCCCTGGGCGGGATTCTTCTGCGGCTGGACCTACTGGTTCTGCTGGATCATCACGGCCATCGCGGACGTGATCGCCATCTCCTCGTATGCCCAGTTCTGGTTCCCCGGCCTCGCGCCATGGGTACCCGCCCTGCTCTGCGTGATCCTGCTCCTGGTGCTCAACCTCACCACGGTCAAGCTCTTCGGCGAGCTGGAGTTCTGGTTCGCGCTGATCAAGATCATCGCCATCTGCGCACTCATCGTCTGCGGCTTCGGCATGGTGGCCTGGAGCTTCCACTCGCCGAACGGCCACGTAGCCTCGCTCAGCAACCTGTGGAGCGACGGCGGCATGTTCCCCAAGGGCGTGGGCGGCTTCTTCGCCGGCTTCCAGATCGCCGTGTTCGCCTTCGTCGGCATCGAGCTGGTCGGCACCACCGCCGCCGAGACGGCCGATCCGGAGCGCAACCTGCCCAAGGCGATCAACTCGATCCCCGTCCGCATCATCCTGTTCTATGTGCTGGCCCTGGTCGTCATCATGTCGGTGACCCCATGGCGCGAAGTGCTGCCGGGCAAGAGCCCGTTCGTGGAACTGTTCGTGCTGGCCGGCATCCCGGCGGCGGCGAGCCTGATCAACTTCGTGGTGCTCACCTCGGCCACGTCGTCCGCCAACAGCGGCATCTTCTCCACCAGCCGCATGCTCTATGGCCTGGCCGAGGAAGACCACGCGCCGTCCGCGTTCAAGCGCCTGTCGAAGGCGGCCGTGCCGTCGCGCGGCCTGCTGTTCTCGTGCATCTGCCTGCTCGGTGGCGCGACCCTGGTCTACGTCATTCCCGACCTGGTCACCGCCTTTACGCTGGTGACCACGCTGGCCGCAATTCTCTTCATGTTCGTGTGGTCGCTGATCCTTGCCGCGTATATCGCCTACCGCCGCAAGCGGCCGGAGCTGCACGCTGCGTCTAAGTACAAGATGCCTGGCGGAGTGTTCATGTGCTGGGTATGCCTGGTGTTCTTCGCCTTCGTGCTGGTGTTGCTGGCGTTGGAAGACGACACGCGCAAGGCGCTGATCGCCAGCCCGGTGTGGTTTGCGATTCTCGGTATCGGCTACGCGTTGCGTCGCAAGCGGGCGTAACTGCGGGATCGCGCTTTCGGTAAGAGCCGATTCATCGGCGAACCCGCGGCAGCGGGCCAGGGTGGCGCAAGCACCCTATCGCCGATGAATCGGCTCCTACAAGGATCAGGGCGCCGCTAATACAGCGCCCTGCGCCAGCGCAGCAGTAACGAAGGCATCGGAGTCATCCGGCGAGAGCAGCAGCTTGCTGCCGCCGGCCAGATAGATCAGCACGCCGTGCTCGCGGTTGCGCGCGTAGCTGCGTACAAAGCCAATCCGACGCGAGTAGAACAGACCGTCGAAGGCGAAGAAGCCACCGTTGCCGAACACGCGGGTCATGCCCTGGAACGCCAGCGCATCGCGGCCGATCGACGCGCCGCGCAGCTCGAACGATTTACTGCCGATCACCTTCCGCACGACGAGGCCACCGTCGCCGATCGCGTACTCGCGCGTGGAAACCAGATACGTCACGAGCAGGATGAGCACCAGAACGGCGGCGAGATACGGCCCGACCGAGCGCCCTGCGTCCCGACCGAGCAGGATGCTCAACGCAATGACGAGAATCGCTACCGTCGTCAGTCCCAGCCAACGGACGCTGTCGGACATGCTCGTCGAAAAGGTCGTCATGGCTGAACCTCGCTCAGTGCGATTCGGGCGGTGGCGGCGTGACCGGTGCCGACAGCAGCAGGCTGCCGCGCACCACGTTCACGTAGGCCGAAGCGACCGGCTCGAGCTTGCCGTTCTTCAGGCGCCACGCCGAGACCATCCAGTCGTCGTTCGCGCGCCAGCCCACATGACCATGCCCGATGTAGCCGACCAGGATCTCGCCACGGAAGGTGAGCGGGAACAGGGTGGCTTCACTGTCGTAGCCGGTCATGGAGCCGACGGCCAGGCCATCGCTACCGAAATCCGGAAGGGTCGGCGCGTCGCCCTTCGAAGCGATGCCGCCCGGTGCCTTCGCCCGCGCCACGGCGGCCTCATACGACGCCTTCTCGTCACCCTTCAGCGCCCGGTCCAGAGTGCCGCCCTGGGGGTTGCGATCGTACTTGGCCACATACGTCATCGCTGTCGTGCCGAACTCATCGCAGGGCGACTGCTTCGGCGCACAGACGGCACCGTCGAGCTTCAGCGCGTGATCGAAACGCAGCACCAGCTCCACGGCCGGCCCGAAGCCCTTGCCGACCCAACGGCTGGCCTCGATCGACTGTTGATCAGGGCTCCCCGTATCGACGTTCAATGCGGCGTAGTCATCGCCCAGCTTCGCGACGAGGTGATTCGTCATGCAATCGTCGCCCCACACCGGCGGGCCGTCGATGGCGACGGCTTTCTTGCCATCGATACGGTACGGCGCCTCGGAGAGGCAATGCGCCGTGCCGCCCATCGAGTACGCCGAACTGAAGGGCGAACCTGCGAGCACACGATTGGTCAGGCTGTCGTCGAGCTCGGCGATGGCCTTTTTCAGCGCGTCGTCGGGCTGGAAGGGTAAGGCGGCGACGTTCTTCATCTCCACCTCTGTGGCGAGAACGATGGGCGCCCCCTGCCCTTTCAGATCGCTGAGTACGTCGCGAGAGCCGGACGGCAGCCTGGGCAAGGCATCGGCGACGATCGCGAGCGGCGCTTGCGGCTTGCCCTTGTCCAGCCCGGCGAGGAAGTCGATGCGCTGCCGGTACTGGCCGGCCATGACGTTGACGAGCTCCTTGCCCAGCCCTCCGCTGAGGTAGGTCCACGCCGTGTCGTCGCGGGTGGYGAGCCAATGGCGCTGGTCGAGCTTGAGCGCGTCGGCTTTGTCGGGGTGATTCTTGAGTGCCGCCCGGAAGGCATCGCCGAGTTTGCCGTCCAGCGCCGAGATCGTCGGCGCGGCGCAGACCGCCTTCTCACTGGGCGTACCCGCCTTGGCGCAGTCGAAGCTGGCGGCTTGGGCCATCAGCGGCGCAGTCAGCAGCAGCGCGGCGCTGGCAGCTCGTAACTTCTTGGACACAGGCGATCCTTCGTCTTGCCGGCGAATGACGGCAACGCCTGCATCTGAACAAAAGCGGTGGATGGCGGCAAGGGCTCCGCCTCGTCCGGGCGGAGCCACACGCTCACCAGAGGCTATGGGCCGAGGCGCCGAGCGAAAACAACACTCCGAGTGTGACAGCGAGGCTTAGCGCCAGCGCGACGATCCTGTTCTTCATGGTTCCATCCTGGTACGCAGGCGAGGTGCTGCGCAGCGCAGGTTAGATACCGGCCGGATGCAACGCTGCGGGCGGCAGCCGCTGCCTGGGGCCGTCTTTTACGGACACACGCGCAGGAATTCGGCTCGCGCTGACGCCAGCCGCGCCGGAGAGCGTCCCGGCGGGCTGGGTCAGACCTGAGCACGCCTGCTTCGTCTAGCGCGAACCGGTGTCTGGCTGAGCCACTGAGCCGGCTACCAGGGGCGAAGGGAAAGCTGCGTAGATCCAGGCAGCAGCTGTCAAGGCACCACCTGCGCCCAGGCCCAGTGCCCCGACGACGCCGTAGTGGTCGACGACCAGGCCACCCACCAGGGCGCCTGCCCCGATCGCCAGCTGGGTGATCGCGACGAAAAGCGCAGCCACACTTTCCATATGATCCGGCGCCGCGCTGAAGATCCAGCTCTGGATTGCGATAGGCAGCATCCCAAAGGCAAATCCCCAGGCAACCATGCCAGCGACGGTAGCGAGGTGGCTCTCTCGCGTCAGTAACAGCAAGAGCACCGATCCTCCCATCAGCAACGCAGTACCCAACACGGCACGTCGTACATCGCGTCCGCCCAGCCAACCGCAGAACAGGTTGCCGAAGATGCCGGCTACGCCGTAGGCGAGCAGGACGCCGCTAAGCTGGGGCGCCCCCATATCGCTGACCTGCGCAAGAAACGGCGACACGTAGGTATACGCCGCGAACTGACCGACGAAGATGAAGACGACGGCGATGAGTCCCACACGGACCTTGGGCAATCGCAGGACGGCCGGCACCTGCGAGATACCCGACGAACGCTCTGGTGGAATGACCGGAAGAAGCCGTACCAGCGCCAACGCGATCAGCAAGGCAAGGCCGGCTGACACGGCAAATGCGACGCGCCAACCGAGCAAGCCACCCAGCAACGTTCCCGCAGGAACCCCCGCAACGGTGCCTAGCGTCACCCCGGAGAAAATGATCGACGTCGCCCGTCCCGCATCACCAGGCCTCAATCGGGGTCCGAGGGACACGCCAATGGTCCAGAAGCCACCCACCGCAACGCCCAGGAAGAGGCGCCCCGCGAGCAACGTGTGCAAACCGCTCGCACAGGCGACGAGCACGTTCGATACCACCATCAGGCCGAGAAAGAACCACAACACGAAGCGTCGGTCGACCGCCTTCGCCACGCTGATGGTGAGGATCGCCGAGCACGCGGCAGCGACACCCGGCATCGTGACCATGAGACCCGCCTGCCCCTCGCTTATGGCGAGGTCGGAGGCAATCTGCGGGAGCAAGCCCACGGGCAAGAACTCCGCCGTGATCAGCGCGAAGGCACCGGCACCGAGCGCCGCAATGGCGTTCCACGATGCTGGCTGACCCTCTAAGCCAGGCTGATCAGTAACCCACCCCACGCACGCCTCCCGACGCACGGATGGATTCCCCGGTGACCCAATGCGAGTCGTCCGAGGCGAGAAACACCGCCAGCGGCGCAATGTCTTCCGGTTCGCCGAAGCGCCCCAAGGGGGTTCCCGCGAGGATCTTCTGTCCGAGTTCGCCGGTGAAGTTTCCATCGGTAGCGGGCGTATTCGTATGGCCCGGCAAGATGGAATTCACGCGGATGCCGCGTGACCCGAGCTCCCTCGCCAGCGCGAACGTGAGCGTATCCACCGCCCCCTTGGTGGCGGAATAGACACTGGATGCCAAATAGGGATCGGTGCTCAGGATCGAGCTGATATTGATAACGCTACCGGACGTACCGAAGAGCTTGCTCGCTTCCTTGACGGCGAGAAGGTAGCCCAGCACGTTGAGATTGAACTGCGTGTGGAAGGCGTCCTCGGTGAGGTCGTCGATCATCTGGAACACGGCGACACCGGCATTGTTCACCAGGATGTCGAGCGTGCCGAACTCTTTCCTGACCGTGTCGAACAACCGCGACACGTCCGCCGATTTGCTCATGTCCGCCTGAACGGCCAGACCCTGTCCGCCAAGCGCCTGGATCTGTGCCACGACGGCCTTGGCTTCGTTCTCGCTATTCGCGTAGTTCACGACCACGGTCGCGCCTTCAGCGCCCAAAGCCCGGGCGATACCCGCGCCAATGCCTTTCGATGCGCCGGTAACGACGGCAATCTTGCCTTTGAGTTTCATGGGTCGAGTCCTCTGATGGGAAAAGTGCTTGAGGTCAGTATTCGGGGTGCGAGCGTCGGCACGCGTGCCCCTTCTTCTCGCGTCCTTGCCTATTCTTCTCTTGCCGCTGGCAATCAGCGCATGGCAGGGCCATGATCGAAGGCATGAATGCTGCACTCGACGAACTGCGCGCGATCGTGATGCGCGCTGGTGATAAATGGACTGACACCGGCATCCCTCACGTCACCATGGTCAAGGCGGAAGCGTGCGCGAGCCAGGTGTACCAACCGATGCTTCACCTGGTGTTGCAGGGTTCGAAAACACTCTCCATCGGCGACCAGATCGCCGAATACCCGGCGGTGAGTTACTTCGTCGTGCCGATCGATGTACCCGCGACGGGAGACATCCATGCCAGCRGTCCGGAACAGCCTTATCTCGCGGTGAGTCTTGCGCTCGAGCCAGACGCTATCAGCGCCGTACTCACGCAGGGCGGCGAAGCGCTGGGATGGACGCCGGGCGCGGGCTTTTCCGCCTTGGCCGCACCGGCTGAGATGATCGATGCGTGGCTGCGCATGATGCGGCTGATCGATCATCCCGACGAGGCTGCCGTGATGGCGCCGCTGATCGAACGCGAGATCATCTTCAGAGCCTTGCAGGGTCCCTTGGGAAGCGTGCTCAGGGACATCGCGTGCCCGGGTGGGCACATCTCGCAGATCCGCCGGGTGATTCACTGGATTCGCGAGCACTTTGCGGAACCGCTGCGGATCGAACCGCTGGCGGCGATGGCGAACATGAGCGTCGCGGCGTTCTATCGCCATTTCAAAACCGCCACGTCCATGACGCCCATCCAATACCAGAAGCGTTTGCGGCTTCTGCGGGCCAGATGGCTTCTTCTATTCGAACCGCGCGATGCTTCGTCGATCGCCTTCACGGTGGGCTACGAAAGTGCATCGCAGTTCAGTCGGGAGTACGCGCGATTTTTTGGCATGCCGCCGACGAAGGACATCGCACGATTCAAGTCGAGTGATGCGCCGCAGACCATGCTGGCCTCACTGCATTGATGCTTCGCCTTCGGTGCGTCACACCTGTGCCTGACCACCGTCCGCAAAGATCTCCGCGCCATTGACGAAGCTGGCGTCGTCCGAAGCAAGGAAGAGCGCCACCTTGGCGATCTCATCCGGCTCACCGACCCGACCCAGCGGAACACGCGTGCCGAGGTAGTCGAGCATGCCTTGCTGCTGCACCGGGTCGCTACCGGCAAAGTCGAGCAGGAACGGCGTGCGAACCGGGCCGGGGCTGAGGACATTCACGCGGATTCCGGTGCCCTTGAGGTCGAGCGACCAGCTTCGCGCCAGGTTGCGTACCGCGGCCTTGGACGCGGAGTAGACACTGAAGGCGGCCGTGCCTTCGATGCTTGCACTGGAACCGGTGAGGATCACGGACGAGCCACTGGCGAGCAGCGGCAAGGCCTTTTGCACAGTGAAGATCATTGCCTTGACGTTGCCACCGAAGGTGGTGTCGATCTGCTCCTCGGTGATCTGGCCCAGCGGCAACATCGTTCCACCGCCTGCATTGGCGAAGAGAATATCGATGCGGCCCGCTTCCTTGCCGACGAGGTCGAAGACGCGATCAAGGTCATTGTTGTTGCACGAGTCGGCCTGAATACCGGTCACGTTGCCACCGATCTCCGCCTGCGCCGCCTTCAACGTGTCCAGACGACGTCCCGTAATGAAGACGTGTGCACCCTCAGCAGCGAACACTTTGGCCGCTGCAAGGCC
Organism: Luteibacter sp. P1_D3; assembly: GCF_056406135.1. Taxonomy (NCBI): domain Bacteria; kingdom Pseudomonadati; phylum Pseudomonadota; class Gammaproteobacteria; order Lysobacterales; family Rhodanobacteraceae; genus Luteibacter; species Luteibacter sp. P1_D3. The sequence goes on from NZ_JBFUAT010000034.1 coordinate 22,364, forward strand.
GATGCCGCTGGTGCCGCCGGTGATGACGGCGATCTTGCCGTCGAGCCTGTCTGCCATGGTGATTCTCCGAAAGGTCAGGAGTGGCTCAGCGGAAGGTTTCCGACCGGCGTCCTGACGCAAAAGTTAGAACCAGCAGACGCGCCGCGGAAGATCGTGAAACCGATAACACCATCCATCAGGATGGATAAGCGGCGAACAACGCGACGATCCAATCGGCGAATGCACGTGTCTTCGCATTGGGATGCCGCGTGGCGGGATAGACCAGGTGCAAGGGCAACGATGGCTGCGCCCAGTCGTCGAGAATCGTCACCAGTTTCCCGGTCGCGAGATGCTCGCGCGCACTGAAGCTGAAGATCTGACCGATACCCAGCCCTGCGACCACGGCCTGTATCTGCGCCGTGCTCTCGCTCACGCTGATGGCGGACCGCACCGTGATCTCGTGCGCTTCGTCATCCTTGGTGTAGCGAAGGGCGAGCGATTTTCCTGTCTGGGGGAAGAAATAGCTGATGGCTGTGTGCCTCGTCCCGATGTCGGCTGGATGCGGTGGCGTGCCGTTGGCCGCAAGGTAATCAGGCGTCGCACAGGTCACCGAACGCAGGGTGGCGATCTGCCGGGCAATCAGGGAGGAGTCGGCGAGCACTCCTCCTCGAATCACACAGTCCACACCCTCACCGATGAGATCCACCGGCCGGTCGTTAACCCCGAGCAGCAGCTCGATCTCGGGAAACCGGGCACGGAAATCGGCCAACGCCGGGATGATCACCAGGTTGGCGAGGGAGGAACCGACGTCCACCCGAAGCTTGCCGCGCGGGGATGCCAGGGCACTGGCGGCCGCGCTATCCATCTCGTCCAGATCCGCGAGAAGGGCAAGGGCATGATCCCGATAGGCCTCCCCTGCTGGCGTGACCGTCAGTGCACGTGTGCTCCGCTCCACGAGCTGGGTGCCGAGGTGTTGCTCGAGATCCTGCAGGAGCTTGCTTACCGAGGAGCGCGGCAGATTCAGGGAATCTGCCGCCTTGGCGAACGATCGCGCATCGGCGATGCGGACGAAGACACGAAGGGCGAGGAGCTGATCCATGGGCAGGCTTTGGCTTCCGGTGAGGGAGAGTTCCGGGACCTTTGGCTGGCACCCTTCGCCGCTGAAGCGGCTCCCACAGGGTAGCGGAGACCGGTGGTGGCGACGCGCTTAGGGGAAATGGGTGACCTGGGTGCCGGCGATGGTCTCGGCGAAGCCTGCGCCAAAGACACTGGCGGGCGTCTCGAAACCCGGGCGCCAGTCGCCATCGAGGACACGGCGGGCTGCTTCGACAGCCGCCAGTGGCGTATACGAATAGCCGTTCACGGTCTCGATGATCGCCCGTGTGACCGTGCCATCGGCGCTTGTGACTTCCACGACGGCGGCGGCACGATGAGCGTCGCGTTGTTCCGGCGTGGGTCCATCCGGCAATAGCGACAGATCGCCTTCGGGAAAGCCGTCGCCTGTGACGTGAACGAACATCGCGATGTTCGGCACACCGGTGGCATGCCACGCCGTGATGAGATCGCCGAACGACAGGGGAAAGCAGTCCACCGCGCCATCGCCGAAATCGAACAACGCGGAGGGCGCATCGGGCCGCGACACCAGTTCGCCATTGACCCGCGCAAGTATCCCGGCACTGACAATCTCCGACGCGCTCACCGCCGAACCCCGGGACATCCCTCCCGCCACTTTCAGGGCGATGCGCAGAGACACCGGTTCCGTGACGCGCTCGACCACCTGCGTGGCCAGGCTATCCGTCGGCACGACGTCCCAGCCCACACCCGGCATCACCATTACCCCCGCGTCCGACGCGGCGGTAGAAAGCGATTCGGCCAGTTGATAGATGCCAATCTCCGCCGTGATATCGAGGTAGTGCATGCCGTACGCCAGGCAGGCCTGCATCAGGGGTTTCGCCGTACGCACGAACGGGCCGGCACAATTCAACACCGTGTGGATACTGTCGAAGTACTCGGGCGGCAGATCGCCTTCAAGCGAGAACACGCGATATGCCACATCGAGCTCGCGTGCCAGCGTCACCAGGCGCTCTTCGTCGCGACCGGCAATGACGACATCGAGGCCGACCGCCTTTGCCTGCTTAGCCGCCATGCGGCCGGTGTAGCCCACCGCGCCGTAGATAAGAAGTGTCTTCATGCCGCGTGCTGCCAGCTCTTGTACACGAACTCCAGGCTGTAGCCATCGGGGTCGAACACGTTCGCTGCGTAATAGCGCGGGTCGTAGTACAGGCGCGCGCCCGGTGYACCGTTGTCCGCCGCGCCCGCAGCGATCGCAGCGCCATAGGCCGCATCAACCATGGCGTTACTCGACGCCACGAAGCCTACGTGCGCAGCCTTACCTTCCACGACGCCCTTCCTCAACCAGAAGATGATGCGCCCGTCCACACCGAAACCCTTGAGATCCGGATGCCCCGGTGGGCCGTATTTGCCGTCGTAATCGACCCGCTGCGTGATGCCGAGCGGCGCGAACGCGGCCGTGTAAAAAGCGATGGAACGATCGATATCGCTGACGGAAATGAAAACATGATCCAACATGGCAAACCCTCGACTTAGATGTTGTAGCCACCGGCGACTTCGATCGACTGCGCATTGATCCAGCCGCTGTCGTCCGACAGCAGGCTCGCGATCACGCGACCTACATCCTCGGGTTCGCCGACGCGACCCAGCGCCGTCTGCCCGGCAAGCATCGCTTCGAACTCGTCATTCAGGCCGCCACCCAGTTCGGTACGGATGGCCCCCGGTGACACCGCGTTAGCCCGAATGCGACGACCGCCAAACTCCTTCGCCATGTAGCGGGTCAGAACTTCAAGACCACCCTTGAAGGCGGCGTAAGGCGCGACACCCGCCGTGGCAACGCGGGTCGTGGCGCTCGTCAGGTTCACGATACTCGCGCCGTCGGCCAGTAGCGGCAGCAGCGCCTGGGTCAGGAAGAACGGGCCCTTGAGGTGGACATTCATCAGGCCATCGAACTGATCCTGCGTCACGGTTTCCAGCGGATTGAACAGGCCATAGCCAGCGTTGTTGACGAGGCCAGCGAGGGAGCTGCCGCCCCAGGTAGAGTCCAGGGTGCGGCGGACGTCGTCGCGAAACGAAGCGAAGCTGTTCGCGTCGCCGACATCGAGAGGCAGGGCAACCGCCTTGCCGCCGAGCGCTTCGATCCGCTCGACAACCGACGCCGCGGCCTCGGGTTGGTTCTTATAGGTAAGGATGACACCCATACCCCGCTCTGCGCACTGGATGGCGGCGCTGGCACCGATGCCTCGGCTACCGCCGGTGATGACAATGACTTTCATGACGAAGCTCGCTGTGGTGGGTACGAGGTTCACTCTAGGCGTCGCGTCGAAGGGCGTCGCACCGGTTCCTGCCGCATACCTGCCTATTCCTCTCACCTCACGCGGCGGCAGCGTGGTCTGCCGCTACCATGAGCCATGAACGACGCATTGCAGGAATTGAGGGCCCTCGCCGCCGGAGCGCAGAACCGGGCCACCGCCACCGGTATTCCCCGGGTAGCCATGGTGCAAGGAGCGATCCCCCAGCATGAACTGGCTGGCGTGTACGACCCCATGATCAACCTGATCCTGCAGGGCGGAAAATCCATGACCGTCGGCGACCGGACCCTGCACTACGATCCGGCGACCTACTTCGTCATGTCCGTGGACCTGCCTGCCGTCGGCGCGGTGCGGCCCTCTGCCGAGGGCGAGCCTTATCTCGCCGTGAGCCTCACGCTCGATCCCGCGATCGTCGCCACCTTGCTGGACGACCTGCCCCGCCCGTCCGCAGAGAACCGTGGCGTGGCAGCGTTCTCGGTTGCTGCGGTGACACCGGAGCTCATGGACGCCTGGGTGCGGATGCTTCGTCTGATGAAACGTCCACAGGACATTCCCGCGCTGGCGCCGGCGTATGAGCGCGAGATTCTCTACCGGGTCCTGCAGGGGCCTCTCGGCTGGATGCTCAGCGATATCGCCACGCCCGACAGCGCCCTGTCGCGGGTGGGTCACGCCATCGAGTGGATCCGGCGGGACTTTGCGCAGCCGTTACGCATCGAGGCTTTGGCGGAGCGAGCGGCCATGAGCTCCTCGGCGTTTCACCGTCACTTCAAGGCGGTGACTGCGCTCAGTCCCTTGCAGTACCAGAAACGCCTGCGCCTATTGCAGGCGCGGAAGCTGCTCATGGGGGGCGCGGGCAACGTCACCACGATCGCGCTGGATGTGGGCTACGAAAGCCCGACCCAGTTCAGTCGCGAATACGCGCGCGCCTTCGGCTTGCCACCCACGCAGGACGCCGCCCGCATCGTCGCCGAGGCGCGGCGGCACGGGGTTCCGTCGGCGCCGTAGGGCGGGCAGACGCCAGCAAGCACCGCCGGGTCCCCATTGGGGCCAACCGCGGGGCCCCGCCCACCGAATTGGCATAGCCACCGAGTGGGCATTGTAGGAATCGGCCTACAGGAATCCACAGAAGAACCCGCTATATTCCACGGGTCCGATCGAGGCAGCCGGGGGGCCGCGTCGTCTTCGGACTTCAACGGGGGAAGTCATGGAAGTGCTGCCCAGCGCGCGCGAGCGCCGTTCGATACCGTACCTTGCCGAGCCGCGTCGATGAGGCCTGGCATGAAGTCCGTGCGCCATCGTCACGACGATGCGCTGAGCCGGGTCACCTGGGGTGCCTTTGAACACCTGGTCGCGGAGCATTTCCGTCGGCAGGGCTATCGCGTCGAGCACACCGGTACCGGGGAAGGCGGCAGGCTCACCGATGGCGGTGTGGACCTCACGCTCCACCGCGATCAGGAACTCGTCGTCGTCCAGTGCAAGCACTGGAACTCCTTCCAGGTGCCGCATAACGACGTGCACCAACTCATCGGCGTGATGCATACCGTGGGCGCGACAGGCGCCATCGTGATCACCTCGGGTGAGTTCACCACGGCGGCCTGTGAGGCGGCAGCGAAGTTCCGGCACATCAGGCTGATCGACGGCAAGACCATCCGGGCCATGCTCGGGCCAGTCGCCGAGCCGATCGACGAGGCACCGGCCTTACCCGCGTTTCCCACCTGGACCGGCGCGGCGCGACCGCCCGTCAGACAGACGCGCCAGCACCGGACGGATCGTGCCGCGGCGATAGCCGCGGTGGCGGCTGTCGTCGTGATGGCCGGGGCACTCGTGATGCTTTACACCTTTTACATTCATGAGATTCAGCGGGCACAGATGGCGAGGTTGCTGGATGCCCAAAAGCCGGTTGCGACCCAGCAACGCGCAGAAGCTCCGCCGCCCTCTGTCCTGCCAGGACTAACGTCCGGCCTGAGGATGGTTGAGACGATGCGAACGCATCCGCCCGTGGTTCACCATGCCGCCGATGAGCACGAAGTCGTCGCCGCATTGGAAGACAAGAAGCCGATTGCCACCGTGCTTAAAGATCAGTAGAGCCGCCGGACATGGGTTACAAGAAAGCAAAATTTCGCCACGCGGACCCACTATCCAGCATGCCGTGGGAAGAGTTCGAGCGTCTGATGGCGAGGCACTACGCGGCTCGCGGCTATCGGGTCGAGCACACGGGAACAGGAGCCCAGACGTCCTGGCGAAAATTCGACGGCGGCATCGACCTCAAGCTCTACCGCGACGGCGAATACATCGTTGTGCAGTGCAAGCGAGAGAATGTCTACGAGGTGACGCATAACGTCGTTCACCAGCTGATCGGCGTGATGCACACCCAACATGCCACACGGGCCATCGTCGTCATCACCGGAGTCTTCAGCGCAGCCGCCATCACCGCCGCCGCCGAGTTCCCGCAAATCGAGCTGATCAATGGCGCGGGGCTTCGACGCATGCTCGCGGAGACTGGCGATCTGCCGACGGCTCATTGGGCCGGCGATCCGCTCTCGGCCATGGCCGGTAACAAGCCGTCGAAACCGTCGTGGACGAGAAGGGATCGGAAAGGCGCGTTCCTGCTCATCCAGGCAGGGCTGACGATCGGCGTTCTGCTGTTCGGCTACTACCTCGTCATCCCCGCCATTTTCAAGAACATGACAACCTCGCTCGTTCACGCGTCTCAACACGTGTCGGCCCCACAGCCGGCGTCCGTGGTCACGCCTTCCATGGCGCGCACCGCGATGGCGACGATCGACGTACCCAACAAGGTAGTCGCCGAATCCAACTCGACGCCTCTTCAGCCACCACCTGCCATTTCAAAACTGAGCAAGAAGGAAGCGCAGGAGTGGGAACGTCAGAACGCGGAATCGATGCGGATTCTGGAGAAGACCACCGCTCCGCTGGACCAGTGATCCGAAGGATCCCGAGTAGGTTGATGAATAGATTCTTGAATAGATTCTTGAATAGATTCTCGAGGCAAGATCTCTTCACATTCAGTCATCTACGAATCTCTTCGGGCTTCACATGAATAGATTCTTGAATAGATTCTCTGGGCGCCTATGCGGTGCCACCGATCATTCCACTCCGAAATAAGCCGATCCCATGCCTCTCTTCGAACGGAGGCTTCCGCGTCATTGCTTTGTTGGATTTCGCCGATGAATCGGCTCCTACATGGGGTCGTAGCCGAATGGCATACCTGCTGGGAGCGGAACTAGTGGGCAATTCCGGCAACGGGTCCTCTTCACTGCGTCGGGAATCGCGTAGTGTGATCGGGGGAGAAATGGGGAACGGCCATGACTATCAAGCGCCCGTCAGGGAAGACTGCGTACGACACCTTGCGGCAGGACGTGCCCATGCGGTCGTGGACCATTCTTGCCCAGGATCCGTCGATCCTCGGCCCGGGAGGCAAGGCGCTGACGACCACGGTAAGCGTGCCATCCGAACGCCTGGAGCGGGGTCCCAAGGGCTATCGCGTCCACGTGATCGATTACGACGCCTCGTCCGATACGTTCTATCGCGCACGTGACAAGGACATCGATAAGGACACCTTCGCCAAGGTGACCGACATCGAGAAGCTGGTTCGCAATCCCTATTTCCACCAGCAGAATGTCTACGCCATCGTCATGGCGACGCTGCAGTCTTTCGAGGGTGCCCTGGGTCGACCCGTGCCGTGGGGGTTCCCGACCCCGAGCCACCAGATCAAGGTGGCGCCGCACGCGTTTGCCGATGCCAACGCCTACTACTCGCGCGAGTCCGAAAGCCTCAACTTCGGCTACTTCCCGGACAGCAAGGGCAAGCAGGTTTTCACCTGTCTCTCCCACGACATCGTCGTGCATGAAACCGCCCACGCGCTGCTGGATGGCCTGCGTCCCAGCTACCTCCTGCCGTCATCGCCAGACCAGGCGGCCTTCCATGAAGGCTTCTCCGACATCGTGGCCTTGCTGTCGGTCTTCCAGGGAGAAAGCATCATCGAACGCCTCCTGGTACCCCTGACCGACGGCAGCGGACGTATCCCCCTGCGGCACCTCACGGCGGCCGCACTGGGTGGCACGCAGATCGCCAAACTCGCCGAGCAGATGGGCGCTGCGCTCAGCGGCGTCCCCACGTCCTCGCTACGCGCCTCCCTCCGGATCAAACCGAACAAGGGCCACTACGCCAGCGCACAATTTACGGAGGAACACGATCGCGGGGAACTGCTGGTGGCCATCGTGTTGCGGGCCTTCTTCGAAGTCTGGGCGCGCCGGCTCAAACCGCTTGCCCAGGGCTATCCCAACGGCATCGCGCGTTCCGTCGTCACCGACGAAGGTACAACGGCTGCCACGCACTTGTTGCGCATCCTGATCCGCGCGCTCGACTACATGCCACCGGTCGACCTGACCTTTCCCGATTTCCTCAGCGCCCTGATCACCGCCGACATGCAGCTGTATCCGGACGACACGAGGTACCGGTATCGCGAGGTGCTGAGGACATCCTTCGAAGCCTACGGCGTCAACCCCGCTGCTCGCGCACGACCCGATGGTGCCTGGCAACCGCCGCCGGCCAGTGAGTTCACCCTCACCGGCACGCACTTCGAGCGCATGCAACGCGAACCGCTGGAAGTGTTCCGCTTCATCTGGGAGAACAAGGCGGCACTCGGTATCGAGCGTAATGCGTTCTCCCGGGTCACCTCGGTGCGACCCGTCCTGCGCATCAGCAACGATCAGACGCTACTGCGTGAGACCGTCGTGGAGTACATCCAGGAGCTATCGGTCTACGCCAGCGAACTGACATCGCTCGGTATCAGGAAGCCCGACGGCATGCCGACCAACCGGCTGATCCAACTCTACGGCGGCGGGACGCTGGTCTTCAACGAATATGGTTTGCTGAAGTTCCATATCGGCACGGGTGTCAAGAGCCCACGGCAGTCCGCGCGCCTGCAAAGCCTCTGGGACCGGGGCTACTTCACCCAGCAGATCAGCGCGTCCGCGCGGATTGCCAACCTGCACCGCGATCGGGTCCTGCGCCCGCTGCGTTCGACAAGGGAGCAATGGTGAGATGGGAACGACACGAAAACCCAAAGCCACCACGCCCCACGAGATGGTCCTGCGCAGCTACAACGTCGGCTTCGGCGACTGCTTCCTGCTGACCTTCCGGTACACCGGATTCGACCGCCACATCCTGATCGACTTCGGCTCCACGCGCGCACCGAAGGGCAAGGTCATGGCGGCTCACATGATGGGCATCGCCAAACAGATCGAGACCGATTGCGAAGGCAAGCTGCACGCGCTCGTCGTCACGCACCGCCACAAGGACCACATCAGCGGCTTCACTTACAGCGGAGGCAAAGGCCCAGGCGCGGTGATTCGTCGACTCGATCCGGACCTGGTCATCCAGCCCTGGACCGAAGACCCCAAGGCGCGACGCAATGCCAAGGGGCCCACCGCCGCCATGCGCAACGGCGATACCAAGGCGGCAATCCAGCACATCGACGCCCTGCATGACATGAACGAGTTCGCCGGCTATGTCGTCTCCGCCAGCAAGCGCTTGCGCGGCAATCACCTCAAGGCCACCCGGGAGCAACTGGCCTTCCTCGGGGATGACAACGACCTGACCAATCGCGATGCGATCGCCAACCTGATGACCATGGGGCGGAGGAAACGCTACGTGTACTTCGGCGCCAAGTCAGGGCTGGAATCCGTGCTGCCCGGCGTCGTCACCACGGTACTGGGCCCACCTACGCTGAAGCAGTCCCCGGGCATTGCGACCCAGCGTGCTAAGGATCCGGACCAGTTCTGGATGCAGCTCGCAGCGCGGGCCGAGTTCTGGGCACAGCACGGGCAGATCGCCAGGTACGCCAAAGCGACCGACGGCGTGCTTTTTCCTCGCCATGTCGAGACGCGGCATCCCTGGGACATGCGTTGGTACCGGTACCAGGCCCAGCGCGAGCAAGCCGACAACCTGCTCTCGATCGTCCGTACGCTCGACAGCGCCATGAACAACACCAGTGTGATCCTGCTGTTCGAAGTGGCGGGCAAGAGCTTCCTCTTCCCCGGCGACGCGCAATACGAGAACTGGATGTACGCGCTATCGCACCCGGACATCGTAGCCCGGCTCGCCAAGGTCGACCTCTACAAGGTCGGTCACCACGGCAGCCTCAACGCCACGCCCAAGGACCTCTGGAACGGGTTCACCGCCCGAGGCACCAAGACGAAGAAGGGCCGCCTCGTCTCGGTGCTGTCGACCCTGGCCGGTGTGCACGGCAGCGAGACGGCCGGCACGGAAGTCCCGCGGGATCCGCTCGTCACGGCACTGACCAAGGAATCGAATCTGCTCGACACGCGCACCGCGGGCGACGTCCAGGTGACACGGATGAAGCTATGAGGGATCAACGATGAAACGCATCATTGTGTGCGCCGATGGCACCTGGAACGTCCAGGACCAGATCGGCGACGGCAGCAAGACACGGCGCCCGACCAATGTCACCAAGCTGGCACGCGCCATCCTGCCTACCGACGCCAACGGCATCACCCAGCTGGTGATCTATCGCGAAGGCGTCGGCACCGGACCGGGCATGGACAAATGGACCGGCGGCGCGTTCGGCGATGGCATCGAGGACAACATCGTCGCCCTGTATCGAAGCATCCTCTACAACTACGAACCCGGTGACGAACTGTTCTTCTTCGGATTCAGTCGCGGCGCATTCACCGCGCGCAGCCTGGCCGGCTTCCTGAAGTTCGCCGGCCTGCTGCGGAAGACCGACGATTACTACACGCCCGACTTCTACGCCTGCTACGAAAAAGGCCAGGGATTGGGGACCGATGGGTGGGCCAAGGCCGCGCACCGTCTCGAGGGTGAACGGATCCTTCCGACGATCAAGATGATCGGCGTCTGGGACACCGTCGGTTCACTGGGCGCGCCCGGACTGCTCGGCCAGGTGCTCAACAACAAGAAGTACCTCTATCACCAGGTCGGCTTGTTCGACGAGATCGAGAACGCTTTCCACGCCCTGGCCATCGACGAAAGGCGCAAACCCTTCGTGCCGACGCTGTGGGAGAAACCGCCCGGCTGGAGGGGACACCTGGAGCAGGTCTGGTTCGCCGGCGTCCACTGCAATGTCGGCGGCGGCTACCCGCGCGACGGACTCGCCAACGAAGCCCTGTGGTGGCTCGCCGGAGAAGCCGCCGCGCTCGGTTTGGCCATCGACACGCGCTATCTCAAGCCCTTTGCACCGCACGCCGACGGTCAGCTCTACGACTCGATGGATCTCAAGTATCGACTCATGGGCTCCTACCTACGGCCGATCGGCATGCAGGCCAATGGCGACGAAGCCATCCACTCCTCGGTGGTCACGCGTCTTTCGGGGAATGATCCTGCGTACTCGCCATCCAACGCCAAGGCCTACGTCGCGCAACCGAACATGAAGGTCGCGACGACCAAGCCCATTCCATAGCGAGCGATGCTCAGGCCACTCCCTTCAACATCTCGGCGGCCTTCAGCGAATCCAGATCCCGATTGATCGTCGCCACCGCGATCACGCGTCCGTCCTTCTCGTAGCGCACTTCGGCGTCCTTATCCGCCACCGAGCCTTCCTCGCGGATCGCATCCCAGTCCTCGGCATGACCGACGTAACGGATGGTCGTGTCGTAATGCACGCTCCAGAAGAACGGCGGCTCTTCGAACGGATCGTCGATATCGAGCATGCCCGCCGCCGCGACCTGGCCGTGACGCTCGGCGAGCACCCAGTGTTCGACGCGCGCGGGCTCACCGTGCTTGCCCGGATAGCGCGCGATGTCGCCGGTGGCGAAGATGTTCGGGTCGGAGGAGCGCATGGATGCGTCGACAACCACGCCGCCCTCAATGTGTACACTGGCTGCCTCGGCAAGCTGCAGGCGCGGCTTCACACCGATGCCGAGGACCACGCGTGTCGCGCGCACCGAGGTGCCGTCGTCGAGCTTCACGGCACCCTCGGCATAGCCTTCTGCGCGGCGACCCAGGTGGAACACCACGCCGTTCTCTTCGTGCAGGGCCTTGATCATCGTCCCGATCGAAGGCCCGAACTTGCTGCGCAGCGGAATCAGCTCCGGCCCGATCACGTGCACCGCGATGCCACGATGGCGCAGCGATGCCGCTGCTTCCAGACCGATGAAGCTGCTGCCGATCACGGCGACGATATCGTTGGTGTTCACGTCGGCAATCACACGCTCGGCGTCCTTCATGCTCCGCAAGGTATGCACGTGCGGCTGATCGAACCCCGGCGCCGCKGGGCGAATCGGCTCCGCACCCGTCGCCAGGAGAAGCTTGTCGTAGACCAGGGACTCGCCCGAGGCGAGCGCCACCGAACGCGCAGCCGCATCGATCGAACGGACGACCGTGCCCAGCTTCACGTCGATCTTGAGGTCCGCGTAGAACGCCTCGTCCTTCAGCGGCATCCACTCCGGCTCGGCCGTGCCGGCCAGATAGTCCTTCGACACGTTGGGCCGGTCGTACGGCGCATCCGCATCGGCACTGATCATGGTGATGCCGCCGGCAAACCCGTGCTGGCGAAGGCGCTGCGCCGCGGCGAAGCCCGATGCCCCACCACCCACGATCACGAAATGCTTGTCCGCCAGCAGGGCCGCCGCCGGCGGTGCCTCCTCAGGCAACGCTTCACGAATGAACACCTTGCCGCCCTCCTCTTCCACTTTCCAACGCGCGACGGAAGCGAGTGCCGGCGCCTTCAGCGCACGTCCCGTCCTCAGATCGAAACAGGCGTGATGCAGTGGACAGTTGATGGTGTCGCCGACGCGCAGCCCCTCGTGCAAGGGGCCGCTGTAATGACTGCAGGCACCACCCAGCGCCACGATGCCGTCGTGGGTGCGCGCCACGATGATCGCCTCGCCGTTCACATGCCCGGCGAAGACACCATCCTCGGGAATGGTGGACGCATACACGCCTTGGCTGAAGTCGGGGCCGACGGGTGCGGAGTCAGAATCGTTAGACATGGCAGGTTCCCGTGCTGGCGTTGGCTAGCCTTCGAATGTAAGGGTCAAATATGACGGTGGCTAGGCGGAATGGTGTGCGCATGGTGTTGATCGGACAGCACCAATGAGGCATCCGTTCCACGCGTTGTGCAATTTCGGAATTACATGAGGGTTTTGTGAAGACGGCTTAACTGAGACCCGCGTCTCTTGGCTTTTGAGCCCGCCTTCGGCAAGCTGAGAGGTCGCAAGAAACCCCGACATACGCACGATCAGGAGCTCCATGATGAGAACGGTCCACACGCTCGCCATCACCCTCGCCCTTCTCGTCACCGGCAGCAGTGCCTTCGCCGCCGACAGCACCAGCCAGGTCATCAAGCGCCAGGCGCCCAAAGGGATCACAGCTACGTTCTATGCGTGCGTCGACAAGGCCGGTTCCGACGCCACAGCGCAAGGTGCCTGCCTCGCCACCGAAAAGAAGACCCAGGACACGCGACTCAACACCACGTACAAGGCACTGACCGCCAAGCTCACCGGCAACGCCAAGGCCAACCTGCTGACCTCCGAGCGCGCCTGGCTCGAGTTCCACAACCGGAACGGCGATTTCGAAGCCTCGCTGTATGGCGATGAGCCGGTCGCCGACCTCCAGGTCACGCAGAACGAGATCTTCCGCATCGCCGAACGCGCCGATGCCCTGGACAAGTACCTCACCATCGCCAACGACCAATAACGCGACGCTTCACGGAGAGAAGTCATGGCTGGAATCGATACGCACGATGTGAACTCGCTTGCCGGCGCCACGTATTTCGTGGTCGGACGCGGCACCGAAGGCGGCCCGTCTTCGTACCATCTGTCCATCACCGGCGTCACGTCCGGCACGTCCGATCCCAACTGGGGTCACGCGAACAAGATCATCGCGGACAGCGGCTATTCGCTGGGGACCATCCAGGTCGACCTCGGCAAGCGTGGCACCTGGGCGCTCGGCGCCACCGACGGTGCGGCGCTGAAGCCCGGCGAGACGACGTACGTCGACGGCATCATCGACCAGTCCTCGAAGTACGCGAAGGACCATGGCCTCACCTACACCGGTGACACGGCCAAGCTGCGCAGCGACCTGCTCACGCACGGCAACGGTGAACACGGCCGCACCACCCTGCACTTCATCGATGCGGATACACGCAACAGCATCAACGCGTGGGCGGGCTCGCAGGACGGCCAGAAGTGGGTCCACACGAACATCGACTACCCGCAGATCAAGAATGCGACGCAGTCGGCGATGGACACGCTCGACAAGTACGGCAAGAACATCCCGGAAGAGCATCGCCTGGAGACCGTCGCCATCCTCGCCAAGACGGAAAACCAGATTCCGTCGCAGATGAAGAAGTTCGAGAAGGTGCTGCAGGACGGCGGTGACTACAACGCCGTGCTCGCCAAGGCCAACGAGATCAAGGAAACCTACTCGTACTACGACGGCCCGAAAGCCGCCGCCCTGGCCGAGCAGTATAAAAACGCTTACAAGGATCCGGAGAAGGCCGCCGCGCTCGATCGTGCGCACACCAAGGTCGGCAACGCGAACTTCGATCCGTCGAAAGCCGGCGACGATGCCGACATCAAGGCAGCGCTCAAGGCGATCGGCCAGGGTGGTCGTGCGCATGCGCCAGCTAGCCACGGCTCACTGAGGGATGGTTCGCACGGCGAGAAGGTCACCGCCTTGCAGACCGATCTCGCGAAGCTGGGCATCACGGATGCTCATGGACGCGCGCTGCGTCCGGATGGCGACTTCGGTCCGGGCACCAAGGCCGCCGTAGAGAAGTTCCAGCGCGAGCATGGGCTGACCGCCGATGGCGTGGCCGGGCCGAAGACGCTCGAGGCGGTGCAGAAGGCAGCGCATCCGCCGCAGGTCGCTCATCCGACGCCGGCTGGCCCTGCGCCGGTCAGCCATCCGAACTACGGCAGCCTCGCCGACGCCGGCCACCCAGGCAATGGGATTTATAAGCAGGCGCTCGATGGCGTGAAGATCATCGACGCGAAGATGGGACGCCCGTCCGACCATATGTCGGAGAACCTCGCCGGCTCGCTGGCCGTTGCAGCGCGGAAAGAGGACCTGTCGCGAGTGAACCACGTCGAGATCAGCGACGACGGCAAGCGCGCGTACGCCATGCAAGGTGAGACGAGCTCGCCGTTCAAGCGCGTGGCTGAAGTAGATGTGGCGCAGTCGGTGGCGAAGCCGCTTGAGCAGAGTAGTGCTGAGTACACCAAGCTGGATCAGCAGCAGGCTGAAAAGCCGGTGGTTTCGCAGCCGGTGCAGACCCAGCAACCGCAGTCGCCGCAGCAGGCGCACGGCCCCTGAAGACAGAATCGCCCACCGTTCTGGTGGGCGATGGCTTCTTCTGGTTGGTGGCATGCAATCTCGCGCGTCACCGGCATTCCTGAAGCGCATCGCGCAGGTTAAGCTTCTGCCTCAAGCGGGCCCGGACGCCTCGTCTGCGACGCTAAACAGGGAGAGCTTCGTGAGATTCGGTATTCATGCCGTGGCCGTCTTGGCTGCGGCATCGCTCGTGGTGTGGTCGCCCGCTCATGGCGCTGAAAGATGCCTGACCAGTAAGGCCCATTACACGCTCTCATCCGACAAGCGGTTTTCCATTCGCTTCGTTACCGTCGGGAAGCAGGAAGGCTGGGGATCGGACGTCGCCTTGAGAATCGACACCAAGGGCAACCCGTCTTACTGGTTCATGTTCGACGGCGGCAGTGCGCGATACGTCAACATGATCTCGACGACGGACGTCAAGGCACCGCACTGGACACCACCGACCGGCAGCTCAGGCCCCCGCCCCATGGGCGAGATGCACTACTTCGCCTGGTCGGGAAAGTACGAATTCGACACGGACTATCCGCAATCCGGCGCCACGGCGCCGGAGCGGATCTTCCTGCCCGATCTCTCGGAAACCATGTGGTACCGGGGCAACCCGCGCATCGGCGTGCAGCACGGGGTGTTCGTGCTCGATCGCTGCGATCGCTGACTTACTTCTCCGGAAACCTCGGCAGCAGGCAACTCACCCGCTGCTTGAAGTCGACGAAGAGGTACACATCGATGAGCGCCCCTTCGCCAAGGATGTACTTGAAGGGGAGCTTCATGTCTTCGATGGAGGCGTAAGTCACCTGATAGTTCTTCCCCGCCATCTCGAGATTCGAGGTCAGACGCGAGAAGCGCACCGGCTGGCTACCGTGCGTGGCGTCGCGGAGCTTTAGCTCACCACCGCGCTGCAACGGCCCCTGCGTACTCGGCTGGTTCGATGTGAGGTAGAACGTCGTACCCGTGTCGAAGAGGACGTTCTGCGGAACACCGTCCACGCGGATCCGCTCCAGCACTTTCGGCGGCGATCCCCAGAACGTCGTGCCCAGGAGCAATGGCGTGTCGCAGGCCGGCTTCGTGGCGCCCTCGCCGTAAATCAGGACAGCATCCTTCTGGACTTCGAATGCTCCCAGGCGCTGGAGCGCGTCGATGCCGATGATGTTGCGCTCTTCGTCGATGATCGAGACCGGCAGGTTCTCGAACGTGATGTTCCCGAGCGTGAGCTTCTCGATGAGGCCCAGCTTCTTGACGGAAGCGCCGCCGAGCGCGCCGTGGACGTTGCCGTCCTTTTCGAGGAGCACCTTCACGCCGAGCTTCCTGGCGGTGTCCTCGCCAAGGAGGCTGTAGCCGCCGGTGTCCATCGTGAGCTGGAGGGATTGGCCGTTGACCGTCACCTCGACCAGGCTCGTCCGCTTGGGATTCCGTTTCAGCGGAATGCTGGTGACGCCGGCGGGCATGCTCACCTTGACCGGCGGCAGGTCCTTATAGAGCGGCGCCTGGGTCAGATCCGGGTTGTTGAGGTTCTCGGCCGGCAGCACGCCCTTGTAGCGTTCGGCGATGCTCTCTTCCTCGACCGCGGCCTTCTGGCGCTCCCCCATCAAGCGGAGATTGGCCGCGGCGAACCGGGCGCAGTAGTGGGCGATGAAAGGCTCGCTGGCCTTAAGGCTCGACTCGCAGGTGTTCGCAATCGCGCTCGACTGCTGGAAGTTGCCGTGGACGCGCTCGATGGCCATCGCGGCCAGCGCGTGCTCGATCGGGTCCTTGCTTTGGTATTGCGCCGTCAGGCCGTCGATATCGGCAAGGCCGATGGCGTGGTTGATCGAGGCGATGAGCGCGTTGCGCCCGGTGGCAGCGTGTACCTCGTCGGCAGAGGCGGCTGTGGCAAGGGTCGCGCACAGGGGGACTACCAGGGCGAGCAACTTCCGTTTTAGCACGACGAGACTCCATTCGAGGTATCCGGAGATACTGAGGTAAGTCTCATGGAGTTGGCAAGGCGTGGCGGTGACTGGGATGTGACACGAAAGCCGCCATCTACGCAGCGGACGTCCGCACCGACGGCACCGCCGCCCGAATCACCGACCATCCCGTCTTCAGGAACAACGCAGCAAGCGCAGCACCAAAGATCAGGTCCAGCCACCACCATCCGATCCAGGCGATCAACCCGCTGGTCACCAATACGCCCGCGTTGCCGATGACGTCGTTGCGGGAACACTGCCAAACCGAGCGCATGTTGATGTCGTCGGCGCGATAGCGAGTCAACAAGGCCAAGCACGCCCCGTTGAGGACGAGTGCGCCGGCGGCCGCCAGACTCATCAGGGTCGTAGCGGGCGGTACGCCGTGAGACAACCGATAGACCACCTCGGCCATCACCACCACCGCAAAGGCGGCCTGTAAGGCCCCCTTCGTCAGTGCGGACATCGCCCGGGCACGCAGGGCATGTCCCACCACCAGCAGGCTGATTCCATAGACAAGTGCGTCACCGAGGCTATCCAGCGAGTCGCCCTGCACCGCGCTGGAGCCGGCGACCCAGCCGACGCCGAACTCTCCGCCAAAGATCACCAGATTAATTGCCAGAACCAGCCAAAGGACGCGGCGATGCGCCCCGGTATCGGCCAGGGGGCGGGCGTCGCAGCTATCGTGTTGGCAGCAGGTCATGCGATTAGAATGAGGTCCGTAGTAACTACGGAGTCAACCGATGCGCATCAGCGAACTGGCCACCGCCACCGGGTGCAACCTGGAGACGATCCGTTACTACGAGCGGATCGCGCTTTTGCCTGAGCCATCCCGGCTCGGCACTTATCGCCAGTACGGACCGGACGATGTGGCCCGCCTGGACTTCATCATGCGTTGCCGGCATCTGGGTTTCAGCCTGGAGGAGACGCGGAGTCTTCTCGGGCTAAGCACCCAAGAGGACACGTCCTGCGCGGCGGTCGACGTTATCGTCCAGGCGCACCTGGAGCAGATCGAAGCGAAGCAGAAAGCGCTAGCGGCGATGGCGACCGATCTGCGCGGGATGCTTACTTCGTGTGCGAAGGAGACCGTCGCTACGTGCAGCGTCGTGCGGACGCTGGCTCACTAGCCGCTGCCCTCCGTGGACTGCTTAAAGTAGGCTGCATTTCTTTGAATCGCCGGCTCGAGCATCTGTAAGAGTTCGCTCGCCCGGGCTCTCAGCGGTTCCCACGCATGATGCTGCATGGTAGCGATAGACCCCTCGTGGCTCTTTGTACTCATGCCCTCCGGAACGAGAGCCTCCTCAGGCAGTTCCTTCATCGCACCCTCGAGTGCAAGGAGCGCCGACGTCTGAGCCTCGGTGAAGTAGGAGACGGAGCAGGTAACCAAAGGTGATATCGAGCCCGATATGTCGTGCTGCATTTCCCACGCGACGTTGTAGTTCCCCATCGCTTCGCACTGCTCTTCTGCACTGAGCTCAAGAATGCGAAGCGCTTCGAGGAAATAGAAGAGACTGTTTTCGAAGCTCTCTTCCACCGAGATTCTTTCGTTCACAACGGATTCTCCCGAGTCCTTCGGTGACGGCGCCGCCGAACCCGGCGGCGCCTCTGACCAACCTTCTTAGAATGCGTTTACTTCCGCGGCGCAATAATCTCACTCAAGTAATCCGGCGTCCCCGCAATCCGCACCAGATGCGGATACTGCAAGCCACCGTGGTAATCCACCGGAATCGTACGGATGCGACCCTGGTACTTCACCGTCAGGTCGATCGGCGTCTTGCTGCCCTTGGCGTCGGTGATCGCACTCGTCATCGCATCCTTCGAGTACACCGTGCCGTTCACCGCAATCACGGTCGCACCGGTGCTGACGCCTGCCTTGAATGCAGGACCATCCCAACGCACGTCGTTGACCTTGCCGGTGCTCGTCAGCGTCAGGCCGATCGACCAGGTGAAGTTGAGCATATGGCGCGACGATTCCGGACGGCTGTCGGACTGCGTCTCGAACTCGCTTTCCTTGTCGTCGTAGACCAATTTCCAACCAGAAGCCGCGAGGCCGTCCTGCAACGGCGGGTTGAGCGAGGTGGCGCGCGCCTTGATGAAGCTGGCCCAATCGAACGGGGCRACGCCGTTCAAGGCGGCGACCACGTCGTCGAACGTATAGGTCTTCGGTACGTAGCTACCGTTCTCCACACCGAAGAAGGCCTGCGCGAAATCGTCGAGCGAGTGCTTGTCCTTGGTCAGGCTACGCAGCTTGGCGTCCACGTCTAGCCACATCATCTGGCCGCCGCTGTAGTAGTCCTCGCTCATCTGCCAGCTGCGATACGGCAGCGGGGAACGGCGGGCGACAGTCGGGTCGTTGGTGGTGTCCTCGAGCGTGCGCCACTGGAAACCTTCGCGGTTGCGCTCGTAGTTCGCCGCGACCATGGCCAGGCCGTCGCGGAACTCCTGCGGCGTCCACATGCCGGCACGCGCGGTCAGGACGAAGCCCCAGTACTGCGTCTGGCCTTCGTACACCCACAACAGCGAATCGCCCATCGTGACGTTGAAGTTCGGCGTCCACAGATCGGCCGGGCGACGGAACTTGCCGTTCCACGAATGCGTGTACTCATGGGCGAGCAGGTCGCGCTCGGAGGCGTTCTCTTTCCAGGCGGTGAAGTAGTCGGCGCCCAGGCCGTCCTCGCTGGACTGGTGGTGCTCGGTGCCGTTGCCAGCCAGCTGGTCGGACAGCGAGAACAGGAAGTCGTAGTGGTCGTAGTGATGCGAGCCAAACAGCTTCGTCGCCTGGGTCACCAGGTTGCGATGCGCCGTCAGCTGCTCGGGCGTGATCTCCAGGAACTTCGGCTCATCGGCAACCACGTCGAGGAACACCGGCGCCTTGTCACCCGGGTTGAGCGGCA
The DNA here is from genome assembly GCF_056406135.1 of Luteibacter sp. P1_D3. Taxonomy (NCBI): domain Bacteria; kingdom Pseudomonadati; phylum Pseudomonadota; class Gammaproteobacteria; order Lysobacterales; family Rhodanobacteraceae; genus Luteibacter; species Luteibacter sp. P1_D3. The sequence continues at coordinate 41,891 of NZ_JBFUAT010000034.1, forward strand.
CGCGCTTGAAGTACTGGCCCGCATAGATCGGCGAATCGACCAGGTTCTCGAAGCTCACCGACTTGAACGTGGTGGTGTCGCCGGACTTCGACCCCGTCTCCAGTGCGGTCCCGAGCTGCCAGCCCTTCGGTAGGGTCACGCTCGGCGCGAAGGTAATGCCGCGCGTGTAGTAACCCGCCGGGTAGAGCGCCACCTTGCTCCACTCCATGTACAGCATGCGATCGGTGATCTCGAAGTCTGCATCATCCGCACGCTCGGACAGGTACTGGAACTCCACGTCGATCGCCGAGACGCCGGCCGGCACGTCGAGATGGAAGGCGTAGACGTTGTACTCGTCACGCTTCCACTGGACCGGCTTGCCGTTCGCACCGATCTTGAGGCCGGCGAGCATCGCGATCGGACCGGTCGGCGAGTGGTCGCCCGGAATCCACTGCGGGTACAGCAGGGTCAAGGCACCGGCCTTTACCGGAATCGATTCGCGAACGCGGAAAATGCCCTGCGCCGTGTCGTTGGCATCGACATGGAGTGCCACCGTGCCGACGTACGGGGTGTCCTGCGGCGGCGGGACCTGGTCGGAAGGAACGTCCGCCGAAGCCGTGCCGGCGGCAAGCGCCAGGGCGAGGGCCAGGGAGAGACGCGAGAACTTGCGACGTGAAGCGGCCGGCAGACCGGCGAAGGACACTGGATGCATGAAAGGCTCGGCGAATGAGTGGGTGGGGACGGAGGCGGACACCGGGTCCGCGATGAATCATAGCCGCAGACGTCGCGCGATCATCCAGGGGCTTTGACGCCCCGCGGCCTGGACACTGCCGCGCGCTTGCCGACCGCACGCACGGCTTTCGTCGCCGGGGCGCAACGGCCGCCGCTCGCGGCACAACAGTTCTCGGTCAGGTAACCGACAAGGCCGTCCACCGCGTCGATCACCGGCGCGTAGTAAATGAAGCGACCACTCTGCGTGCTGGTGACCAGGCCCGCATGCAGAAGCTCTTTCAGATGAAACGAGAGCGTGGCGCTCGGCAGGCCGAGACGCTCACCGATGACGCCCACCGGCACGCCTTCCGGTCCTTGCTCGATCAGCAAGCGGAAAATCGCCAGCCGCGATTCCTGGGCAAGCGCGGAAAGGATCTTGATGGCGTCCGGTGTTTGCATGCGTCGACATTATATGTTTCGATATCTCTAGAATGATGGAATCGTCAACCTCAAGCAAGCCTCGGAGCGCATCGTGACGCCAGTCGATATTCCCCACCTCACAGGCGATCTGCCGCCRCCCGAGTGGGAGCGCCTCGCCATCGCCGGAGATGCCGGCCATCCGCCGCGCATCCTGATCCTGTACGGCTCGCTTCGTCCGCAGTCCTTCAGTCGCAAGCTCGCCTACGAGGCGGAGCGCATCCTTCAGCATCTTGGCGCCGAGACCCGCGTGTTTGATCCCGCGGAACTGCCCATGCTCGACAGCGTGCCCGCCGACCACCCCAAGGTGCAGGAGCTGCGCGCGCTTTCCTTATGGTCCGAAGGGCAGGTGTGGATCAGCCCCGAGCGCCATGGCTCGGTCACTGGCGTCTTCAAGAACCAGATCGACTGGCTGCCTCTTGAGGACGGCAGTGTTCGCCCGACCCAGGGAAGGACCTTGGCGGTCATGCAGGTGTCTGGCGGCTCGCAGTCGTTCAACGTGGTCAACGCCTTGCGCGTGCTGGGCCGCTGGATGCGCATGGTCACCATTCCGAACCAGTCCTCCGTGGCGAAGGCCTGGAACGAGTTCGACGCCGCTGGCCGGATGAAGCCCTCACCGTATTACGATCGCGTCGTCGACGTCATGGAAGAGTTGATGAAATTCACCCTTCTGGTTCGCGGGCGAAGCGACTATCTGGTCGATCGCTACAGCGAGCGCAAAGGCGCTACCGAAGCACGAGCACTGGCCGCCGCGGCGGCCGTGGTGGAACCTACCTCATGACCATGAAAGCAACGATCTATCACAACCCCCGCTGCGGAACGTCGCGCAACACGCTGGCTATCCTCCGGCACGCGGGCATCGAGCCGACCGTCATCGAATACCTGAAGACACCGCCGGACCGGGCCACCCTGCTCCGCCTGCTGGTCGACGCCGGGCGTACGCCGCGCGAAGGCGCGCGGCAGAAAGAAAAGCTGTTCGAGGAACTCGGCCTGCGCGATCCGTCCGTGAGCGACGAGGCGATTCTCGACGCCATGCTGGCCAACCCGATCCTGATCGAGCGGCCGTTTGTCGTGACCGAGAAAGGCACGCGGCTTTGCCGTCCGTCCGAGGTGGTGCTCGAGATCATCCCGCCGTTGCCGGGGCCGTTTACCAAGGAAGATGGCGAGGTTGTGGGCGCCTGACGGAGACACAGCTCGATGAGCCGCGAACCCCACATTCATTGCCCGCGTTGCACCTGGGACGGAATAGCGAGCTCGATACCGCGTCCGGCGCAGGCCCTGTCCGCCACGTTCATGTGATCCACACCGAGATAGACGAACCCCCGAAGACGAATGACTCGACCAACAAATAGTTCGGGACGTCTCAAGACACTACACACGTCTGTCGATATGACCTTGGTCTCGACTTTCGTCGCGCTGGCGAGCAGTCCGGGAGGCGCACTGGCGAGCGCCAGAAACGTCAGTGAAGCGAAGAAGCCACGTATTGCCATCTCACCCCCGTCGGTGGGTATGCCACATCATGCGCGCCGAATTTACTGATGACCGGGCACGAACCAACGGCGCATACGTACCGTCGCGGTGTGATTTACCATATCCCATCCATCAGCCCCAAGGACCGCCATGCTGTCGGAAGATGAACTGGCCCTCCTCGAGGCGATCCGCGAGACCGGCAGCCTCTCCCGCGCAGCAGCACGCCTGGGCAAAGCCCCCTCGACGCTCTCGAACGCGGCACGCCATCTGGAAGAGCGCTTCGACGCCCTGCTCTTCGATCGCCGGCGTTATCGGCTCCAGCTCACCCCGGCCGGGCAACTCCTCACCAACGAGGCGGCCCGCCTCATGGCCGACCATGCGCGTCTCACCCAGCGCGTCAAACAGGTCGCCAGTGGTTGGGAGGATCGGCTCTCGATCGTGACCGACGAGATCCTCGAGTTCGAGCTGCTCTTCCCGTCGCTGCGTGCCTTCGACGCACTCGACTCGGGCGTGCAGTTGCGCCTGACCCACGAAGTGCTCGGTGGCACCTGGGAAGCCTTACGGGAAGGTCGTGCCGACCTGGTCGTCGGGGCGACCAACGAGCCGCCGGCCATTCCCAAGCTTCGCTGGCATGAGCTCGGTGTCATGGAATGGGTGTTCGCTGTCTCGCCGCGACACCCCTTGGCCAAGGTGGTTGAACCGCTGGACGCCGACACCGTGGCGAAGCATCGCGCGATCGTCGTCGCCGATTCGTCCCGGACAGCGTCGCGTGGCTACGGCACCGTCGGTGGGCAAGGCAGGCTTGCGGTCCCCAGCATGCGGGCGAAGATCCTCGCCCAGCGCGACGGACTGGGCGTGGGCTGGGTGCCCAAGCACCGAGCGCAAGCGCTGATCGCTGCCGGCCAGCTTGTTGAAAAACGCGTGGCCGATCCGCGTGAGCCCAACACTTTGTACGTCGCCTGGCGCGGTGACTCGGAAGGCCGCGCCCTTGCCTGGTGGGTCGAACAGTTCCGGCAGCCCCGGCTGGCGAAACGCCTGATCCAGGGGCTGCCGATTACCGTCTAGCGTGACGCCTTACAGCTGGCTCATACCGCCGTCGATGATGATCTCGGTGCCGACGATGAAGGCCGACTCCGGCGAGGCGAGGTGCAGCACGGCCGCGGCGACTTCTTCCGAGCGACCGAAGCGACCGACCGGCACCTGCGCCAGGATGCTAGCCGCCGTTTCCTTCAGGGTGGCTTCGTCCATGCCGAGCTTGCCGTAGAGCGGGGTCTCGATCGGGCCCGGGCTGACCACATTGACGCGGGCGCCCTGCGGAATCAGTTCGGCCGACAAGGTGCGGGCGAACGAAATCAGCGCAGCTTTGGTCGCGGCATACACCGACGAACCCGGCATGCCGATGTGCGCATTGATCGAGCCATTCAAGACGATCGACGCGCCCTTGTTGAGCAGTGGCGCCAGCGCCTGCAGCTGGAAGTACGCACCCTTGACGTTGGTGTCGAAGCTGAGGTCCCACAGCGCCTCGTCGACCTGCGCCAGAGGGGCGAACTTGGCCACACCGGCGTTGATAAACACGGCGTCCAGACGCAGACCCAGCTCACTGACCTTGGCGGCGAGGGCGCGGGCATCGGAGAGGACTCCGGCGTCGTTGCGGATGACGATGGCCTTGTCGCCAAGCAGAGCCGCGGTCCGCTCGATGCCGGCGGGGTCACGCCCCGTGACGAGCACGGTAGCGCCCTCGTCGATAAAAGCCTTGGCGACGGCGAGGCCGATGCCGCTGGTGCCACCGGTGACGACCACGTTCTTACCAGTAAAACGGTTCATGACGTTACTCCGAGAGGGATGGTGATAATTACTTACGAGCGGAAGGAAGGAAACTGACTAAAGCGGCGATGACCTGGTCCGGCTGTTCTTCGGCAATCCAATGGCCGGCGTTCTCGATCTGGACAGTGCGGACGTTGGTCGCCACATGGCTCATCTGGTCACCAATCAAGGGACCGAAGCTACCGGTGCCACCCAAGGCAAGCACCGGCATGGTCAACGGGGTACGCGAGAAGACGGCATTGTCCTTCGCATCCTGGCCAAAGGCGCGGTAGTACTCGAAGCCGGCGCGCAGGGCGCCCGGCATGCTGTACTTGCGAACGTAGTAGTCGTCGACTTCCTTGGTGAACGCGCCAGCATTGACCGCCTCGTTGTTGTGGAACCACGGCAGGAACTCAGCGACGTGATCCTGGACCAGCAGCTCGGCCACATCGCGCTGACCGAAGAAGTGGAAGTGCCAGACGCGATCGGTGCCAACGAGCTTGTCCCAGGGATCGATACCGGGCAGCGGCACGTCCATGATGGTGAACGTACGCGTTTCCGTCGGGTACTGGCTTGCATACGCATACGCCACCATGCCGCCCATGTCGTGGCCGACCACGCTTACGTCCGGGCCGAGCTTCAGCGCTGCGACCAGGGCGTGGATGTCCTGGGCGATGTTGGCCTTCTCGTAACCGGTGGCGGGGCGACTGGTGTCACCCAGGCCGCGAAGGTCCGGGGCGAGGACGGTGTAACCGCGATGGGCCAGCGCCGGCATGACGTACCGCCACATGTACGAGGTCGAGCCCCAGCCGTGAAGCAGCACGATCACCTGGGGACCGCCACGAGCGATCAGGTAGTGGTAGCGAACGCCGTTGACCTCCTGCTTGCCCTCGTGGACCAGCGCCTGATCGGCAGCCGACGGGAGGGGTGCGGCCTGAGCGTGGGATGACACCGGGGAGAACAGCGCCGAGGCACCGAGGAACAGGGCGGCGGCGTAGACGAAGCGCTTCATGGGAGAACTCCAGTGAGGGACTGGAGATCATGCTGCGCCTGCTATGGCGGTAAGACGTCCCGGGGTTTCGACGAACACGTTCGATCAAACCGAACATGTTTCGGCAACGAAAAAAGGACGCCCAACCCCTAGGGTCGTGCGTCCTCTACTCC
>NZ_JBFUAT010000035.1:0-46756 GCF_056406135.1 Luteibacter sp. P1_D3
CCCCGGCCCCGCGGCCCAACCCCCCCGGCTCTTTCGAAGACTGAGGTGGCGTGAGGTCGAGCCAACCGCCCGCAGCTCGCAGCTCGCAGGCTCATTGTAGGAGCCGATTCATCGACGAACCCTCACCACGGCTATCGCGAACGAGGCCTTGCGTCGCATCGTGCGGGCGGTTAACCGCTCGTCTCATCACTGCCCGGCGTCACTCGCTCGCTCGATGCCCTGAGGGTTCGCCGATGAATCGGCTCCTACCCAAGATCTACGTTGCGTGGGCGCGCGATCTGCGTCGCACGTGTGCGTCGCGCTTGTCGCTCTCCCTGCAATCGACCTCAGGGTGAGGAAGAGCCGGCGGGTGCCAGCCTCGGGGCCGGTAGCGGAGGCGAGGGCGTCGGCTGGATCGGGCCCGCCAGGGGGGCGGCCATGGATGGCCGGCCGTTTTCGCGAGACAGGATGTCGAGTCGAAAACCCCCAGTCGAAGCCCGGCCCGGCCCGTAGGGCAATAAGAAAATGGCCGCGCTCGCGGCCCTCCTTAGCGGGACGCCGCAGTGTGGCCCCGAGGCTGGCACCCACCGGCTGCGCCGCACCGCACAACGCCTTCCGCCGCCTCCCCTGCCTATACTCGGGCCGAGCCCCCTTGCGGGCTCTCACCATTCGGGGAGGCTTCGATGCTGCAACAGTACGGTTTATGGATCGCGCTGGCATGTGCGGTCGTTGCGATTCTGTACGGCGCGTTTTCGGTCAGATGGGTATTGGCCAAGTCGCCCGGCAACGAACGCATGCAGGAGATCGCCGCGGCCATTCAGGAAGGCGCGCGCGCATACCTCAACCGCCAGTACGCCACCATCGGTGTCGTCGGCATCGTCCTCCTGATCCTTATCGGTGTCTTCCTCGACTGGGGAACCGGCATCGGCTTCGCGCTGGGGGCGCTCCTCTCGGGGGCCACCGGCTACATCGGCATGAACGTATCGGTTCGTGCCAATGTTCGTACCGCAGAGGCCGCCCGGAGCGGCCTTTCTTCTGCCTTGGCGGTGGCTTTCCGCGGTGGTGCGGTCACCGGCATGCTGGTGGTCGGTCTGGCCTTGCTCGGCGTGGCCGGCTACTACGGCGTGCTCCTGCACCTGGGCTACGAACGCACCCACGCCCTGCACGCACTGATCGGCCTGGCCTTCGGCTCGTCGCTGATCTCGATCTTCGCCCGCCTGGGCGGCGGCATCTTCACCAAGGGTGCGGACGTCGGCGCGGACCTGGTCGGTAAGGTCGAAGCGGGAATTCCCGAGGATGACCCGCGCAACCCGGCGGTGATCGCGGACAACGTGGGCGACAACGTCGGCGATTGCGCCGGCATGGCGGCCGACCTGTTCGAAACCTATGCCGTCACCCTGATCGCCACCATGTTGCTCGGTGGCGTCATGGCCACCGAAACCGGCCCCTCCGGCGKGTTGTTCCCGCTGGTGCTCGGCGGCGCATCGATCATCGCCTCGGTGATCGGCACGTTCTTCGTGAAGACCCGCGGCGGCAAGATCATGAATGCGCTGTACGCCGGCGTCTTCGTCTCCGCCCTGCTCGCGGCGATCGCCTTCTGGCCGATCACCCAGTCGATGATGGCCGACTCGGCCTATGGCGCGGGCCGCATCTACGGCTGCACGATCATCGGCCTGGTCCTCACCGGCGCGATGGTGGTGATCACCGAGTACTACACGGCGACGGAATACGGACCGGTCAGGCACGTGGCGCAATCGTCGACCACGGGCCACGCGACGAACATCATCGCCGGCCTCGGGGTCTCGATGAAGTCCACGGCCCTGCCGGTGCTCGCCGTCTGCGCGGCCATCTGGGGTGCCTTCGAGTTTGCCGGGCTGTATGGCATCGCCATCGCGGCGACGGCCATGCTCAGCATGACCGGCATGATCGTGGCGCTGGACGCTTACGGCCCGATCACCGACAACGCCGGCGGTATCGCCGAGATGGCGGATCTGCCGCCCGAGGTGCGTGGCGTGACCGATCCGCTCGATGCGGTCGGCAACACGACCAAGGCGGTGACCAAGGGTTATGCGATCGGCTCGGCCGGCCTGGCCGCGCTGGTGCTGTTCGCCGACTACACGCACAACCTCAACCAGCATTTCGGCGGGACCGAGATTCGCTTCGACCTGTCCAACCACTACGTGATCATCGGACTGCTGATCGGCGGACTGATCCCGTTCCTGTTCGCCGCCATGGCGATGGAAGCGGTGGGTCGCGCGGCGGGTGCGGTCGTGGAGGAGGTGCGGCGGCAGTTCCGCGAAATCGCCGGCATCATGGAGGGCACGACCAAGCCGGACTACTCCCGCGCGGTGGACATGCTCACTCGCTCGGCGATCCGCGAGATGCTGGTGCCTTCGCTGCTTCCGGTACTCGTACCGGTGGTGGTGATCTTCGGTTTCAAGTGGCTCGGCGGTGCGGAAGCGGGCGCGCAGGCGCTAGGCGGCGTACTGATCGGCACCATCGTCACCGGCCTGTTCGTGGCCATTTCGATGACCACCGGCGGCGGCGCGTGGGATAACGCGAAGAAGTACATCGAGGACGGCAACTTCGGTGGGAAGGGTTCCGATGCGCACAAGGCCGCCGTCACCGGCGATACCGTGGGCGATCCGTACAAGGACACGGCGGGGCCTGCGGTGAATCCGCTGATCAAGATCATCAACATCGTGGCGTTGTTGCTGGTTCCGTTCCTCTAGCCATCTGCTCAGGTAGGAGCCGATTTATCGGCGAATGGGTGCTCGCGGCAGTGTTGCCCGCTGCCGCGGGATCGCCGATGAATCGGCTCCTACCAAAGCGGGGGAGCCGGTTCATGCCTGGGGCCGGGTAGCCCGGAAGTCATGGGCCGGACGGCCCTTCAGGTGAGCTAAGGTCCGGGTTCCGCTCAAGCTCGGAACTCCGAACCATGCATCGACGCTGGATTGCGCTCGTCATCGCCCTTACCTTCAGTGGCATGACCCAAGCCCACGACACCCCGCATACCGCCGCCCCCGCCGCCCAGGCCGGAGCCGATGACGAAAACCTCTGGCTGGACGACATCGACGGCGCCAAGCCGCTCGACTGGGTCAAGGCGCGTAACGCCGAGACCGTAAGTAAGTACGCCGAGAGCCAGGACTTCAAGACGCTGGACGCGCGTCTCCTCGAGATGCTCGATTCCGACGCGAAGATCCCGATGGTTTCGAAGATCGGCGACCACTTCTACAACTTCTGGAAGGACAAACAGCACCCCAAGGGCGTCTGGCGCCGGACCACGCTGGCCGAGTACCGCAAGGACAAGCCGACCTGGGACACGGTGATCGACCTCGATGCGCTGGCCGCTTCGGAAAAAGAAAACTGGGTCTGGCACGGTGCGCAGTGCCTGAAGCCGGACTATCGCCGCTGCCTGGTCTCGCTGTCGCGCGGTGGCGCGGATGCGGACGTGGTGCGTGAGTTCGACCTGTCGACCAAGGCTTTCATCAAGGACGGCTTCGCGCTGCCGGAAGCCAAGAGCCAGGTGGCGTGGATCGACGACGACCATATCTATGTCGCCACCGACTTCGGCCCCGGTTCGATGACCACGTCGAGCTATCCGCGCATCGTCAAGGAATGGAAGCGTGGGACGCCGCTCGCTTCCGCCCAGACGGTGTACGAGGGTAAGGACAACGACATGTCCATCTCGGCGTATCGCGATCGCACGCCGGGTTTCGAGCGCGATTTCGTCCAGCGCGCCCTGGAGTTCTATAACTCGGAGACCTTCCTGCGCGGCAAGGACGGCAAGCTGACCAAGATCGACGTGCCCAACGATGCCGAAACCGACGTCGAGCGCGAATGGCTGCTGGTCGAACCGCGCACGGCATGGACAGTGGGCGGCAAGACATTCCCGTCCGGCTCGCTGGTGGCGACGAAGTTCGACGACTTCATGGCGGGCAAGCGCGAGTTCACCGTGCTGTTCACCCCGGATGAGCACACCTCGCTGGCCGGCCATTCGTGGACGCGCCACCACCTCATCCTGACGGTGTCGCACGACGTGGTCAGCCAGATCAAGGTGCTGACGCCGGTCGCTACCGGTGCCTGGAAGGAAGACACGCTGAGCGGCGCCCCGGCGCTGAGCAACATGCAGGCCGGCGGCATCGATCCCGACGACACCGATGAGTACTTCCTCACCGTATCGGGCTTCCTGCAGCCCACCACGCTGTATTACGGCACGCTGGGCCAGGGCGAGCGCGAGGCGATCAAGCACGCCCCGGCGTTCTTCGATGCCTCCAAATTCGCGGTGAGCCAACACTTCGCTACCTCGAAGGACAGCACCAAGGTACCCTACTTCGAGATCGCCCCGAAGGCGATGAAGACCGACGGCAACAATCCGACCCTGGTCTACGGCTACGGTGGTTTCGAGATCTCGCTGGAGCCGGCTTATGCGGCGGGTGCGGGTCGTGCCTGGCTGGAAAAGGGCGGCGTCTACGTCATCGCCAATATCCGCGGCGGTGGCGAATACGGTCCGCGCTGGCACCAGGCGGCGCTCAAGGCCAACCGTCCGCGTGCCTACGAGGACTTCGCAGCCGTCTCGCAGGACCTGATCGATCGCAAGATCACCAGCCCGAAGCACATGGGCATGATGGGTGGCAGCAACGGCGGCCTGCTCGCCGGCAACATGCTGACCCAGTACTCGCAGCTCTACGGTGCGGTCGTCAGCCAGGTGGCCCTGCTCGACATGAAACGCTACACGCACATGTCGGCCGGCGCCTCGTGGATGGCCGAATACGGCGACCCGGACAAGCCGGAGGAATGGAAGTACATCCAGACCTTCTCGCCGTACCAGAACCTGCACAAGGGCACGACGTATCCGCCGGTCCTGTTCACCACCTCCACCCGCGACGACCGTGTCGGCCCGGTGCACGCCCGCAAGATGGCCGCGCGCATGCAGGCCATGGGCTTCGATGCCAGCCTCTACGAGAACCTCGAAGGCGGTCACGGTGCGGCGGCGGACAACAAGCAGTCGGCCTTCATGAGCGCCCTGGCCTATACCTACCTCTGGGAACATCTGAAATAGGCATGAAAACAAGGCGCTTTGCCGTGGCTGGGGCCGGGCGGTATCCTATTCGGCCGCTTTAACCCCTCGAATCACCAAGGAATCCCATGGGCCTGCACCTCGTTCCCGCCGGCAAGAATGTGCCGGACGAAATCAACGTCATCATCGAGATCCCCAAGGATGCCGAGCCCGTCAAGTACGAAGTAGACAAGGAAAGCGGCGCGATCTTCGTCGACCGCATCCTGTCGACGCCGATGCGCTACCCGTGCAACTACGGCTACGTGCCGGGCACCCTGGGCGGCGACGGCGACCCGCTCGACGCGCTGGTGATCCTGCCGCTGTCGCTGGTCCCGGGCTCGGTGATCCGTTGCCATCCGGTCGGCATGCTGAAGATGACCGACGAAGCCGGCGCCGACGAGAAGCTCGTCGTGGTTCCGGTGGACAAGGTGTTCGCCGGTTACGCGCACATCAAGGATATCGGCCAGGTGTCGGGCCACTGGCTGGAGCGCATCGGCCACTTCTTCGAGCACTACAAGGATCTCGAGAAGGGCAAGTGGGTCAAGATCGACGGCTGGGTCGGCGCGGACGAGGCCAAGGCCGAGATCGTTGCCGGCATGGGTCGTTACAAGGCTGATCACTAAACAGCGGCACTTGCCGATGGCGGCTCTTCGTAGGAGCCGATTCATCGGCGATCCCTGCAGCGCGAGGCGATCGTGATTCGCCGATGAATCGGCTCCTACCGAGCAACCCCTCGGCAGGAGCCGTTTTTGTTTCTAGCCGCGGCCCAGCAGGGTGCGCAGGTCGATGATCGCGGCGTTCGCGCGAGAGATGTAGTTCGCCATCACCAGCGAGTGGTTGGCGAAGAAGCCGAACGGCGATCCGTTGAGAACGACCGGGCTACCCAACGACTTCTGCGATTCTTCCAGCTCCCGGATCACCTGCTGCAGGCTCGCGTCGGCGTTCTTGCTGCGCAGGATCGGCGCGAAGTCGTGGCGGATCGCCTTCAGCTGCTCGAGCAGGGCCCAGGTGTATCCGCGCGCTTCGTAGAAGTTGTCGTCGATCTTGTTCCAGGGCGTCTTCACGTACACCGCCTTGGACTGGGCCGCCTTGCCGGCGACGTCGGCATTGGGCGCCGCATCCACCTTGAGCTGGCCCACGCTTGCGGACAGGCGCTGCGACAGCGAACCGAGCCGTGCAGATACGGTCTGCAGGTAATCGGCAAGATTGTCCGCACGCGCATAGAAATGTGCGTTCGCATCCTCGCTGTCGCTCAGGCGCACGAGGTACTTTTCCAGATCGTCCGTGGCCTTGCCGTACTGCGATTCCGAACTGGGCAGCAGCCAGCGATCGTTCGGGCTGTTGAGCAGCGGATCGGCTTCACCCAGATCCTTGTCCTCGGTCGACTGTGTCTGCGAACGGCTGAAGCTGTTGCGCAGCGCCTGCGCGAGATCGCGCGACGCCACCAGCGAGCCGAATTCCCAGTTGGGAATGTTGTCCATGAACACGCCAGGCGGCAGCTTGTCGTTGCTCAGGTAACCGCCGCGCTTGTCCAGCAACGTCTGGACCGACTCGATCAGGGTGTAGGTGGTCACCGCACCGGTGGCCATCGGCCGGCCGATCTCCTTCATGTGCGCGGTGGTCACCGTGACCGGATCGAACTGTTCCGGCTCCTTGTCCCACCACCACATGGTGAGGAGCACCCACAGGATGAGCAGCGCGAGGACGACAGCCACGGTGAGGCTGATCGGGTTACGCCGGCGACGGGTGGGCGACGGTGAGGGAGCGGCGGTCGCGTTCATGCCTGTCCTTTGGTGGTGGAGCACGGGGGTTAGCTTACCCCGCCTCTGCCGGGTCTACCTTTACGAATATTCTCGGTATGGCTGGTTACGCAAGGTGAAWGGGCACAAAGGCTCCATGTAGGAGCCGATTCATCGGCGAAGGGTGCTCGCGGCAGACTGGCCCGCTGCCGCGGGATCGCTGATGAATCGGCTCCTACAGAGAGCTCGCGGACTCACGCTTTCGTGTAGACCTCGCTGCCCTGGGCGCGGAATTCGAAGGCCTTCTCTTGCATACCGGCCGACGCTTCCATCCCGGCGGCGTAGTCGCGCACATCCTGGGTAATCTTCATCGAGCAGAACTTCGGGCCGCACATCGAGCAGAAGTGCGCCGACTTGTGCGCATCTTTCGGCATGGTCTCGTCGTGGTATTCGCGCGCCTTGTCCGGATCCAGGCCGAGGTTGAACTGGTCATCCCAGCGGAACTCGAAGCGCGCCTTGGACAGCGCGTTGTCACGCACCTGCGCGCCAGGATGGCCCTTGGCCAGGTCCGCGGCATGGGCGGCGATCTTGTACGCGATGATGCCGTCGCGAACGTCCTGGCGATTGGGCAGGCCGAGGTGTTCCTTGGGCGTGACGTAGCAGAGCATGGCCGTGCCGAACCAGCCGATCATCGCCGCGCCGATGGCGCTGGTGATGTGGTCGTAGCCCGGCGCGATATCGGTGGTCAGCGGTCCCAGCGTGTAGAACGGCGCCTCGTCGCACATCGCCAGCTGGCGATCCATGTTTTCCTTGATCAGGTGCATCGGCACATGGCCGGGTCCTTCGATCATGGTCTGCACATCGTGTTTCCAGGCAAGCTTGGTCAGCTCGCCGAGGGTGTCGAGTTCACCGAATTGCGCGGCGTCGTTGGCATCGGCGATGCATCCGGGGCGCAGCCCGTCGCCAAGACTGAAGGACACGTCGTACGCCTTCATGATCTCGCAGATGTCTTCGAAGTGCGTGTACAGGAAGTTCTCGCGGTGATGGGCAAGGCACCACTTGGCCATGATCGATCCGCCACGCGAGACGATGCCGGTGACGCGCTTCGCGGTGAGCGGTACGAAACGCAGCAGCACGCCGGCGTGGATGGTGAAGTAGTCGACGCCCTGCTCCGCCTGCTCGATCAGCGTGTCGCGGAAGATGTCCCAGGTGAGGTCCTCGGCGACGCCACCGACTTTCTCCAGTGCCTGGTAGATCGGCACGGTACCGATCGGCACCGGCGCGTTACGGATGATCCACTCGCGTGTCTCGTGGATGTGCTTGCCGGTGGAGAGATCCATCACCGTGTCGCCGCCCCAGCGGATCGCCCAGACCAGCTTCTCCACTTCCTCGGCGATGCCCGAGCTCACCGCGCTGTTGCCGATGTTGGCGTTGACCTTGGTCAGGAAGTTGCGGCCGATGATCATCGGTTCGACTTCGGGATGGTTGATGTTGGCGGGGATGATCGCGCGGCCTCGCGCCACTTCGTCGCGGACGAATTCGGCCGTGATGCGACTCGGCAACGAAGCACCGAAGGACTCGCCAGGGTGCTGCGCACGCAGCGCACTGTCCGTGAGCGCGTCAAGACGCTGGTTCTCGCGGATGGCGATGTATTCCATCTCCGGCGTCACGATGCCGCGGCGGGCGTAGTGCATCTGTGTCACGTTGGCGCCGGCCGTAGCACGCAAGGGCATGCGCGGAGCCGCGAAGCGGATCGAGTCGAGGCGTGCATCGTCGGCGCGCGCCCGGCCGAAGCGGGATGACAGGCCATCGAGGCGTTCGACGTCGCCGCGTTCGGTGATCCAGCCGGCACGCAGGGCAGGCAGGCCGCGGGCAAGGTCGACGGCGTGTTCGGGATCGCTATAGGGACCGGAGGTGTCGTACACGACGATCGACGGATTGGTCTCGCCACCGAACAGGGTCGGCGTGGGCGCCTGGGCGATCTCTCGCATCGGCACGCGCAGGTCGGGGCGGCTGCCGGTCACGTGGATCTTGGTCGAGCCGGCGATCGGCTGGGTGACGGCTTCGGACAGTTCGCGCGCGGCGCGGGCAAGATCGGAGGGCATGGCGTTCATTGGCTTCTCGTTCCTTGCGGATAAGGGGAGAAGCGGACGGCGCCGCCACGGAAGCACGCGTGCGCGGACGCACGTTACCCGTGGACGAAGCTTCCTACGCCGGTACGGACCGGATCAGGTTCGAAGGGACTCTCTCAGCCCACGCAATTGCTTGGGCACCCCCGCTTCGAGGGGGATTCAACCACGAAGCGGGTATCCGACGCGAGCGCTCAGCAGTTCGGGCGCGGCTCGTAGGCGCGGATGAACATCTCGACGGCGGCCAGGGCATTGGCCTTGACCTCTTCGCCGAACTGCACGGCGCAGTCTTCGCAGCCGAACAGGCGGCGCAGCAGCAGATCGCCCTTGAGCAGGGCAAGGAACTGCGTGGTGGCGCGCGAGGTGTCGGCGATCTCCAGCTGGCCGCGGGCCGTGGCGCCGTCGAGCAGGCGCTGCATCAGCTTGTGCATGCGTACCGGACCTTCTTCCCAGACCAGCCGGCCGAAGCGCGGGTTTCCGCCGGCCTGGCAGTCCGAGAGGATGGCGCGGAAGGTACCGACCGACTCGACGTTGGTTTCCATCGCCGCGTGACGGCTGGCGATGTTGCTCAGGGTGACGCGGATGTCCGCTCCCGGGCTGAAGTCGAAGAGGTCATCCGGCAGGCGTTCCTGCACGTGGGCGCGGATCACCTCGCGGAAGAGGTTGTCCTTGTCGCCGAAATGGCTGTAGACGGTGAGCTTGGAGACGCCGGCGGAGGCCGCGACGGCATCCATGCTGGTTCCCGCGAAGCCGCCCTGGGTAAAGAGTGCCTTGGCGGCATCGAGGATGGCCGCACGCTTCTCCATATCCTTCGGACGCCCGGGACCCTGCGTTTTCATTTTCGGGCTGGCGTTCATGGCTACACCTTCACAAACAAAAATTATGACTTTATTATACGCAGCGGTTCAGTTATTTCCAGCACGTCATGGTTGTCATTCATGAAGCCGGAAAAGGTAAGGGTCTGACCGCTCGTCTGCCTTAGAATAAGGTGGGGCCGGCGCAGGTCGATCCCATGGGCATCAGGGACTTGCGCCACTAGCTGTTCAGGCGCCAGCGAGTCACTGTAGGGCTGGGCATGACTTCCGTCAGTCCCGTCTGGTGACTTCCGGCACTTAGTAGGCATGGCGCGGGCACCTCAGCCTTAACACATTGGGAAAGCAGGCTCCGAACGCTTATCCTTTCCAACCTTTTTATAGCTTTTCGTACGGAATCCAACACCATGGCGATGAATTTCGAGCAGGCCCGGCAGAACATGGTCGAAAACCAGGTTCGCCCGTGGGAAGTCCTGGACTTTGACGTCCTCGAGACCCTGAAGGGGATTCGCCGCGAGGACTTCGTCGCAGCGGCCCACCGCAACGTGTCTTTCGCCGATCTCACCCTGCCCCTGGGCCATGGCGAGGTCATGATGAAGCCGGTGGTGGAAGGCCGCGTGCTGCAGGCGCTGGAGCTGAAGAAGACCGATACCGTGCTGGAAATCGGCACCGGTTCGGGCTTCCTCACCGCCTGCCTGGCCCGTCTCTCCGCCCATGTGACCAGCATCGACATGCACGCCGACTTCGTCGAGGCCGCTCGCCAGCGCCTGGCCGCCACGTCGGTGACCAATGTCACGCTGGAAACCGCCGAGGCCGTCAACGGCTTCAACCCGACCGGCGTTTTCGACGCCGTCGTCATTACGGGTGCCGTCCACACGGTCCCGGAAAAGTTCGTGCGCTGGCTCAAGCCGGGTGGGCGCATGTTCGTCGTACGCGGCGATTCCCCGGCGCAGACGGCGGTGCTCCTCACCCACGAAGGTGAAGGCCGCTACCGCGAGGAATCGCTGTTCGAAACGGACCTTCCCTACCTGGCGCATGCCGCGCCGGTGAAGCGCTTCGTGCTCTGACCCACAGATTACCCATCACCCACGAGGCGAAACCATGCGCTTGAAGCTGCTCACCGTCGCGCTCGCATTGGCCGCGACGCCGTTCGCGAGCCATGCTGAAGACTTGCTCGACGCCTACCGCCAGGCCCGGGCAAACGATCCGGTGCTGTCGCAGGCCGACTCCACCCGCCTCGCCACCGGCGAAGGCGTGGACCAGGCTCGTGCGTTGCTGCTGCCCCAGGTCAACGGCTCGCTCGGCATCACCCAGTCCGATCCCGCTGGCCCGTCGCGCTCGGTACTGACCGACGCCGCCGGCAATCCGTTGCGTGATGCCGCAGGCAACCCGCTCCTGAGCAGCGATATCGGCCACACCCGCCAGCGCACGCTGGGCGCCACGGTCACGCAGAGCGTGCTCAACTTCAGCCAGATCGCCGACCTGCAGGCCGCGCATTCGTCCGCGAACTCGCAGAACGCGACGTACGAGGCCGCACTCCAGCAGCTGGCGACGCGCGTGGCCACGGCCTATTTCCAGGTCCTGACCAACGACGACGCCCTGACCTTCGCCAAGGCCAACGAGCAGGCCCTGGCCCGCCAGCTGGAACAGGCGCAGCAGCGCTTCGACGTCGGCCTGTCCGCCATCACGGACGTGCAGGACGCCAAGGCGCAGCACGATACCTCGGTCGCCGCCGTCATCACGGCCGAGAACACGCTGGCCGATTCGCGTGAAGCCCTCACCCAGATCACCGGCAAGCCGGCCGACAACCTGAAGAAGCTGCGTGAGCAGCTGCCGATGGACGCGCCGACCCCGAACGATCCGAAGGCCTGGGTGGCCGAAGCGGTCAAGAGCAGCCCGAGCATCCTCGCCGCGCAGTACAACGTCGAGTCGTCCGAGCACAGCATTTCGTCCGCACGTGCCGGCCATCTGCCGACCATCGACGCCTCGCTGGGTTACAACAAGAGCACGGCGTGGACGCAGAACGCCGGGGCCGGCTCGGCCGCTTCCGCGGGTACCCTCGGTTCGAGCGGCACCAACGGCCGTGGGGCGACCACGGTCGGCCTGACGCTGAACGTGCCGATCTTCTCCGGTGGCCTCACGCAGTCGCGCGTCCGCCAGTCGATCTACCAGCGTGACGCCGCCCAGGACTCCCTGGAATCGGTGCGCCGCCAGGTGGTGCGTGACACGCTCAACTTCTACCGCTCGGTCGTCGCCGGCATCAGCAAGGTCGGAGCGACCAAGGCTGCCGTCGAGTCCTCGGAGAGCGCACGCGACGCGACGCAGGCCGGTTTCGAAGTCGGCACCCGCACCATCGTCGACGTCCTGATCGCCCAGCAGAACCTCACCCAGTCGCTCAGCGACTACTCGCAGGCCCGCCACCAGTTCATCCTCGACAAGCTGCTGCTCAAGCAGACGGCCGGCACGGTGGACATCAAGGACCTGGAAGAAGTGAACTCGCTGCTGCAGTAAGGCCAACGGCTCCACCGAACGAAAAAAAGGCGGGCCTTCGGGTCCGCCTTTTTCGTTGCACCTGGCGCAACCGCCTCACCTGTAGGAGCCGATTCATCGGCGAAAAGCCAACGGAGCGAAGATGCCGAGCCCCGGCACACTCGCGCTTAGGCGAAGTCGCGGTCGGGTTGGCCCTTGGGGCCGCCGGCGCAGCTCTTCGAGGCGGGCCGTAGCTGTGCTCTCGCTCGCACGGGAACTGAGCGGCCCTCAGCTCATGCGGCCCCAAGGGCCAACCCGACCGCGACACCACACAGTGAGGTTGCGTGACGCAAAAGCGCACCACCGCTTCGTCAGTCATCGTTCGACAAGCGACCGGCTGCGCCATCTAGGAGCCGCTTCAGCGGCGAACCCTCAAGCTCTCGGGCCTTCATGTGAAGCCTTTTATCGCATCGGGCGAGCAGTTGAACCTCCTGCACGATGCGATGTTCGGCCTCGTTCGCGATATCGGTGCTGAGGGTTCGCCGATAAATCGGCTCCTACAACAGCGGCGCCGCGAAGTTGCTGGCGGTGCGCTCGACCGGAAACCACCTCAGCGTTCGTTGACGCGAGGGGCAAGGCCCTTGGGGCCGCATGAGCTGAGGGCGGCCCCGACCGGCTGACGGAGCGAGAGAGTGGCTACCGCCCGCCTCGAAGAGCTGCGCCGGCGGCCCCAAGGGCCTTGGCCCTCGCGGCTTTCGCTGGCGATGACTGCACCGGCTTCCTCGCTCTGTTGGCTTTTCGCCGATGAATCGGCTCCTACATGTTCAGTCCGCTTATTCTTGCAGCAACCGGTCGACGAGTTTCATTACTTTGCCGACGGAGCCGCGCTCGCTGTCGAAGACATGGCGGGCGGCGGTGCCCATGGCTTCGCGGCGGTCGTGGTCGCGCAAGAGTGAGAGGACTTGTTCGCCGAGTTCGCCGCTGCTGGCCACGCGTTGGCCGCCGGACGCTTCCAGAAGGGCCTGGGTGATCTCTTCGAAGTTGAACGTGTAGGGACCGACCAGCACCGGCTTGGCCAGCGCCGCGGGCTCGAGCACGTTGTGGCCGCCGATGGATACCAGGCTGCCGCCGACGAAGGCGACGTCGCAGGCAGCGAAGAACCGTAGCAGCTCGCCCATGGAATCGATCACGAAACACTGGGTGTTGTGCCCGGGCACGCCGTCCGTGCTGCGCGTGCCCACCTGGAAACCCAGACTGCGCACCGACGACTCGACGGCCTTGAAGCGCTCCGGATGCCGCGGTGCGATGAGCAACAGGGCATCGGGCAGGCGTCGCATCACGTCGAGATGCGCCTGGAGCACGGCCATTTCCTCACCCTCGTGGGTGCTGGCCGCGATCCATACCGGACGGCCTGTGCCCCAGGCTTCGCGCATGGCCTTGCCGGCCTGCAGCGCGTCGTGGGGCACGGGCATGTCGAATTTCAGGTTGCCGCAGACGGTGAGCTGGCTGGGCTCGGCACCAAGCAGGCGGTAGCGCGCCGCGTCGGTCCGCGACTGCGCGGCGATGTGGCTGACGCAGCGCAGGGCGCTCTTCACCAGCGAACTCATGCGCGCATAGCCACGCAAGGAGCGCTCGGACAGGCGGGCGTTGGCGATCAACAGCGGAATGCCGTGGCGCCGGCAGGCGAAGTAGAGATTCGGCCAGATCTCGGTCTCGACGATCACCGCCAGGCGGGGGCGCGTGTTGCGCAGGAAGCTCCTTACCGCGAACGGCAGGTCGTACGGCAGGTAGACACTATGGACGCGATCGCCGAACAACTGACGGACGCGTTCGGAGCCCGTGGGCGTCACCGTCGTCACCATCAGGGGTGCCTGCGGGTACGCCTCCATGAGGGCCTTGACCAGGGGCTCGGCGGCGTTCACTTCACCGACCGATACCGCGTGCACCCACAGGCAGCCATTCAGGCGCGGCGTCGGAAAACGGCCAAAGCGTTCACGCCA
The DNA here is from genome assembly GCF_056406135.1 of Luteibacter sp. P1_D3. NCBI lineage: Bacteria > Pseudomonadati > Pseudomonadota > Gammaproteobacteria > Lysobacterales > Rhodanobacteraceae > Luteibacter > Luteibacter sp. P1_D3. The sequence goes on from NZ_JBFUAT010000035.1 coordinate 14,188, forward strand.
GCGCACGTGGTAGTCGCCATAGCGCATGCCGCGCGCCATCAGGCGGAGCATCACCAGCGGCGTGAACAGGTACATGGCGCAGTTGTAGATCAGACGCAGCAGCACGCGGTCCCCTGGGACTTGCCAGTGACCGGGCAGTATAGCCGCCCCCATTCGCTACAATGGCGTGACATGCCCGGAATGCCTCGCCCCTCCCTGACCCTACGCCTGCTTGCGCCCCGTCACTGGGCCGCGTGGATCGGCGTGGGCTTCATCTGGCTGATCGCCCACCTGCCCTTCCGGACACTGATGCGGCTGGGGCGCCAGGCGGGCCGGCTGGCCCTGCATCTCAATCGGGAACGTCGGCGCATCGCGGCAACCAATATCGCGCTGTGTTTCCCCGAGCTGGGGGGGACGGCGCAGAAGGCCTTGCTGCGAGCCAATCTGTGCGATGTCGGCATGATGCTGGCCGAGTTCGCGCTGGGCTGGATGGGCTCGGACCGCGCCATCGCGAAGGTGCCGGTGACCGTCGACGGCCTCGAGCACCTCGAAGCCGCGCGTGCCGCCGGCCGTGGCGTGCTGCTGGTCGGTGGACACTTCTCGCATCTGGAACTGAGTGCACGCCTGGTCTCCTCGCGCATCCGCATCGCAGGCATGTACCGGCGCATGGACTCGGACGTGTTCGAGTTCGCGGTGCTGCGCTCGCGGCTGCACTACGCCGACGCGATGTTCGACAAGGACGATATCCGCGGCACGGTGCGTTACCTGAAACAAGGCGGCACGCTCTGGTACGCACCCGACCAGGACATGCGCAGCAAGGACAACGTGTTCGTGCCGTTCTTCGGCGTCAAGGCCGCGACGATCACCGCGACCCATCACCTGGCGCGTCTTTCCGGCGCCCTGGTCATCCCGTTCTATCACCGCCGCCTGCCGGACGACGCCGGTTACGTCATGCGTCTCGGCGCGCCGCTTGCGGATTTTCCGAGCGACGACGCGGAGCGCGATACCGCACGGGTGAACGAGCAGATCGAAAGCATGGCGAGGGAAGCACCCGAGCAATACCTGTGGGTGCACAAGCGTTTCAAGACGCGGCCGCCGGGCGAAGCGAAGATCTACTGATCCCCGCCCAGCGCAGGTAAGTACGGACCCAGGCAGCTACTGCCCGTCAGCGTCGACGAAAGCCACGCGAAAAAGTACGAGCGTAAAAACGACTCGTCTTCCCCCCTAGACGGACCTTCCCCATGCAGTCGCTCTTCCGCTTCGCGCGATCCCTGCGCGGTCGGGCCGAATGGCATAGCTCGCGCTGGCGCGGCTTCAACGCCGCGACGACGTATATCGCGCGCTCCGTGCTGCACTGGCGCGCGCATGCGGCGTGGCTGGCCTTCCTCGAGTCGCCGGCCATGGCTGGCCTGGCGATGATCGATCGCACGCTGACGGAGCGCTACCAGCACCGTTACATGAACCGCCACTGGTCGATGATGCAACGCCTGGGTGCCACGCACGCACACTATGCCTTCGCCGTCCGCCGTTTTCCGTCCGAGCTGTTCGACAGTCTGTACTGGCAGCGCGAAGTGCCGGTGGGTCGTGTGATCTTGCGCGATGGAAGCGGCTTGTCCCTGCTGCTGAAGGCCCCTGCCCTGCGGGGCCGCGAAGGCGAGCTGAGCATCTCGCTCACGGACGATCACGGCTTGCAGATCTCCTACGCGACGATCTCCTTCGTCGACGACGGCCGCACCGTGATCATCGGTTGCCTGCAAGGTGCGGCGAACAACGCCGGGCGCGACGCAATTCGCGAACTCACCCGGCAGTCGCATGGACTGCGCCCGAAGAACCTTCTGCTTTCGATGATCCGCTCGCTGGCCGAATCCCTGGGTGCGGAACGCATTCTCGGCATCGGCAACGAGGCGCATCCGTTCGCGAGCAGGAAAAAGATCAAGGCCGACTACGACGCGTTCTGGCTGGAGAACGACGGCGTGGCCGATGCACAGGGTTTCTATGCGATGCCGGTGCGCGAGCCCGAACGCTGCGCCTCCACGGTGGAGAGCAAGCGACGCAGCGAGTTCCGTCGTCGCGAGACGCTGCGTCGGGAGGCCTGTGCCTTACTCGTCTCGGCCTTTGTCGCGGAGCGAAGCGCCGAGGCCCAGGCGGCGTGAGACACGAAGCTCGTAGAGCTTGGCGTATTTGAGGAAGGCGTAGAACGCGTGCACGCGGGCGGCGACGAAGCCCGCCCAGCCACCACGCCAGTGACCGCGCCACAGGTAGTAACGCAGGAAGGCCACGGTTGGGTAGACCACCATGCGTGCACGCAAGTGTCGCGGCGTGCGCGTGCGGCGGTCATGCACCTGCAACGACGAATAACGATTGGCCTTGTCCACGCGACCTTCAATGTCGCGCTCACCGTAGTGGTCGATCACCGCGTCGAGACGACGCACGGGCCCGTCGACGACGATGCTCTCATGCACTTCGTGACCGCTCATACGCGCACGGGTGCGATCGAACAGGCGGACGTAGTGATTCAGCCTGGCGTGATCGGACTGCCAGCGCCAGAACACCCATTCGCGACGAAGCAGTTCAAAGCCCGCGACATCGGGTGATTCCAGGGCGCGGCAGATGCGATCCACCGCCGCTGCCGGAAGGGCTTCATCCGAGTCGAGCAGGAGCACCCAGCGATGGACCGCGAGATCGATCGCCGCCTGCTTCTGTGCGCTGTACCCGGCGAACGGCTGCACGGCGATGCGCGCACCCGCTCGCGCGGCGATATCGCGTGTCGTATCCGTGGAACCGGAGTCCAGGACCAGGATGTCATCGGCGAAGTGCACGGAGGCCAGGCAGGCCTCGATCGTGTCGGCGTTATTGAACGTGGTAACGACGACGGAGAGTGGCTCACGCGCCATCGCGCGGCTCCAGGTCCGGCAGGTCGGCGAACAACGCGGCACACCAGACCGACACGAGCCAGGCGGCCAGCAAACCCCACCAAGCCGAATAGAAGGCCATATGCGTGTTCAGCGGAAAGAGGATCGCGACCAGGGCGAGCGTGGCGGGAAATGCGCGATATCGCGCGACGGTCCCCGCGCGCCACCACGTGCGTACCGCCAGGATCACCGCCGCCAGCCAGGCGAGCACGCCGATGATGCCGGTCTCGGTCGCCACCTCGAGCACGACCTGGTGCGCGTGACAGGCGCCCTCGCCTTCCGCGCACTTCTCCATCGTCAGGAAGTGATCGCCCGGGTTTGCCACGGCTGGATAGGCGTAGCGGAATCCGCGTACACCCACGCCGTTCACCGGATGCGCGGCAAACATGCGCAGCGAGGTGGTCCAGATATCCAGGCGCCCGGTCAGCGCGGCGTCGACGCCTTCGCTCGTACCCGACAGGGCCGGCAAGGTGTGGGCGATGCGATCACGGAAACGCGGCGACACCTGCCACGCGAGCAGCGCGACCAGGGCGAGCGATGCGCCCGCGGCGACGCACGCCACGGCAAACCGTCGTGGCGTCTTCGCCTCGTTCCAGAGAAAACCCAGGGCGACGAGCCCGTAGCAAAGCCACGAGGCACGCGACCCGGAAAGCAGCACGGGACCGAGCGCCAGCAGAAAGGCGATCGCCAGGCCGCGACGCCCCCAGCGCTCGCGGGCACCCCAGAGCAGGAAGGGCGCAAGCGCGGAAAGCGCCGGGCCGAGTTTCAGGTTGTCGGCACCGAAGAGGCCCGAGAGGCGCTCGGCATTCGACGCGCCAGCCAGGCCGTAGCCCGTGATGGCCTGGATCCAGGCATCGGCGACCCAGATCGCGACCACGACCGCCGTGGCGAGATACAGGGCCCGCACCTTGCCCGGCCGGCGCATCGCGAAGCAGGTGTACACGCCCAGCGGCGCGAAGCGCAGGATGCCTGCGACCGTGAGCCAGGTCTTGCCCGGCGCGACGGCACCGATCGCCGAGACCAGCGCCGCCCCTGCATAGGCGGCAAACAACCACAGGAAAAGCTTGGCACCCGGGTGATGGCGAATGACCTGCGGCTCGCGAACCAGTAGCAGGATGCTGCCGACCAGGCAGAGGAACACACCCAGCTCGGCACTGCGGCCGAAGGGCAGCAAGGCAGGCACGAGCCAGATCGGCAGCAACGGCGATGCAAGGCCGGCTTTCAGCGACCGAGCGAAGGTCCCGCTCACGCGGCAGGCACGCCCTGGAGCACATCGGCGTAGAGCGCCAGCGTGGCTTCCTGCATGTCGATCAGGCGATAGCTGCGCGGCGGCGGAATGGGCGGGGCGAAGCGGAGCAGCTCGGCCGCCCGCTCGACCAGTTTCTCGCGGTCGCCCAGCGGGACGCGCCCAGCCGGGTAGAGCTCGGCCAATAGCTCGCCAACGCCGCCATGGGCGTAGCCGATGACCGGCCGACACAGCGCCAACGCCTCGACCACCGTCCGGCCGAACGACTCGGGCCGAACGGACAACTGAAGGACGAGCGCCGACATGGCGAATACGTCGCGAACATCGTCACGCGCCGGCGAGATCACCACCTTGTCGTCCAGGCCGCGGGCATGGATGAGCTCGCGCAACTCGGCCACGTAGGCCTCGCGCCCGGGTTCGTCCGCACCGAGCAGGAGCAAGCGCGCGTCAATGGCGCGGTGGTTCAGGTCGGCAAGCAGCTCGATGGCGTCCGCATGACCTTTCAGGCGCGTACCGCGCCCAGGCAGGGTCAGTAGCGGCGCACCGGCCAGTTGCGGATATTCCTCAAAGAAGCCGCGCTGCCAGGTCTCGTCGGGCCGGTAGCCATACGGGAAAGCCTCCGTGTCGATCCCGCGCGGAATGACGGCGATCCGCGCCGTATCGATATCGTCGGGGTAATGGCGGAGCACATAGTCGCGCAGGGTCTGCGACACCACGATCACCCGCTCGCCACGGAGCAGGATGGCGCTGTAACGCCCCGGCGAATTCAGCCCATGCACCGTGGTGACGAAGTGCGGACGGGGTTTCACGCCGCGCATGGCCCACCAGCCGATCCACGCCGGCAGTCGCGAACGGGCATGGACGATGTCGGGCTTCACCTCGCGCAGGATGCGGCGAAGCTTGCCCACCGTGAACAGCGTGCCGAGCGACTTGTGGCCGATCGGCAGGGTGATGTGCTCACTACCCTCGGCCTCGAGCTGCGCGACGAGACGGCCGCCCGCCGAGACCACGACCGAGCGATGCCCGGCAGCGACCAGCGCCCTGGCGATTTCCAGGGTCGAACGCTCGGCCCCACCGGAGTGGAGGGTGGGGATGAGCTGTACGACGGTCATCGTCCGATCTGGGAAGACGGTGGCCATGGGCGGTCCGAGAGGAAGGAGTGTCACGGGCAATGCAGGAAACATGCCCGCGCGGGGCCGTTCAGTCTTTCAACACGTAATTGGCGCCGCAATAGGGGCATTTGGAGGTGCCACCATCGTCGACGATGGGCAGGTAGACCTTCGGATGCGAGTTCCACAGGTACATGCCGGGCATCGGGCAGGACAGCGGGAGGTCCGCCTTGGTGACTTCGTAACGGTTCTCGGCGTTGGCCGGGATCAGCTTGGCGGCCGCGGGATTGGCATGCATGGGGGAAACTCCGGACAAGGCCGTGGAACTGGGGTCTGCGATGGTAGCAAAAGAGGGCATGTGGGATAAAAAAACCCGCGCCGTTACCGGCGCGGGTTCGAAGGCGTGAAACCTTGAAGCTGCTTACTTCTTGTCGGCAGCCGCGGCGTCGTGCGCTTCGGTCGTGATGCGGATCTTGATCTCGTCGGAGACGTTCGGCACGTAAGCGCCGACGCCGAAGTCCGAACGCTTGATCGTGGCCGTGGCGTCGAAGCCGGCGGTCTGGACCTTCATCATCGGGTGCGGGCCGACCTTGTTGACGGTGACGTCGAGGGTGACCGGCTTGGTGACGCCGTGCACGGTCAGATCGCCGACGACCTTGAGCTTGTCCTTACCGGCCGAGGTGACCTTGGTGCTCTTGAAGGTGACGGTCGGGAACTTGGCGGCGTCGAGGAAATCGGCCGACTTCAGGTGCTCATCGAGCTTCGGCACGAAGGTGTCGAGGCCGGCGAGCGGCAGGGTCGCTTCGACGGTGGACTTGGTCGGGGCGGCTTCGTCGTAGACGAGGGTGCCATCGACCTGGCCGAGGTTCGCGGTCGGGTTGGAGAAACCGAAGTGGTTCCAGCTGAAAAGGACCATGGTGTGGCCCGGGTCCAGCTTGTACGTGACCGGAGCGGCGGCAGCGGTGCCGGCGGTGGCGAGCAGGCCCGCGAGGGCGACGTAACGGAGTGCGCGCATGGTGAATCTCCTGCAGTGGGTTGGGTACTGCTGATGGCAGCGGGACCGGTTGGTCACCGCGGGAATGGGTCAGGCTATTTGTGCCGCTTCGTCGAAGGAAAGACGCGGCAGTCGACCGAAAAGATTGGTGTCCGGRTCGCCGTAACCGATGTTGATCAGGAAGTTGGACTTGATCTGGGTGCCGGCGAAAAACTCGGCGTCCACGCCGGCCTGGTCGAAGCCGGACATCGGGCCACAGTCGAGGCCGAGCGCGCGGGCCGCCATGATCAGGTAGGCGCCCTGCAGCGAGCCGTTGCGCGTACCCGACGCCTGGACCAGCGCTTCGTTGCCGACGAACCAGCTACGCGCATCGGCGTGCGGGAACAGCTGCGGCAGCTTTTCGTAGAAAGCGTAATCGGTGGCGACGATGGCGGTGACCGGCGCCTGCATCGTCTTCTCGGCGTTGCTCTCGGAGAGATACGGCTTGAGGCGCTGCTTGGCATCCGGCGACTTCACGAAGACGATGCGCATGGGCGAGGAGTTGGCCGCGGTGGGGCCGAACTTGGCGAGCTCGTACAAGCGGCGGATCTGCTCGTCGCTGACGTCCTTCGGCTGCCACGCGTTATAGGTGCGGGCGGTCAGGAAGAGCTGGTCAAGCGAAGCATCGGACAACGGAGCGCTCATGGATATCCTTGTACAGTGATGGATCGCCGGGGCCCCGGCATCCCGACAGTGTAAGCGTCATCAGCCGGTCCGTGACCGGTCGGCCAGGGAACGTACTGTGGCAAATTCGACAACAATGCTGCCCCAGGATGCCTGCTGGGTCGTGACAGATGGGGGGGCCGGCAATCGGAGGCAGGCGCTGGCCCTTGCCGAGGCCCTCACGCCGTCCATTCGCGAAATCGTGGTCGAGCTGCGCGCGCCCTGGTCGTGGTTCGCACCCCGCCAGTTGCCGGGTTCGCGCATGGCCCTGGGCCGCGACGACGAAAACCTGAGCCCACCCTGGCCAAGCCTGGTCATTGGCTGCGGCCGCAGCGCCGCCTGGGCGACGCGACAGATCCGCCAATGGTCCGGCGGCAGGACGCTGGCGGTGCAGTTGCTCGATCCACGGATCAATCCGGCGCACTGGGACCTGGTGATCGCGCCGAAGCATGATGCCCTCCGCGGTGAGAATGTACTCAATCCGCTGGGCTCGCTGCATCCCATCGACGACGCCTGGCTCGCCGACGGGCGCGACGCCTTCGCACCGTTCGCGGACCTGCCGTCGCCTCGGCTTGGCGTGCTGATCGGCGGCGCCCGTCGCGGCACGCCGTTCGACGACGATGCGGCGAGCGCCTTCCTCGCGGCCGTCAAGGCTCGGCATCGGGGGGAGGGTGGCTCTGTCCTGGTAGCCGCCTCGCGGCGGACACCGGAGGCGCAGCGGACTCGCATTCGCGACGCGTTCGCGGGCCTGCCAGGTGTCGTCTGGACCGACAGCGCGGACGGCGCCAACCCCTACCCCGGCATTCTCGGCTGGGCCGACCGGCTCGTGGTCACGCCGGACTCGGTAAACATGCTGTCCGAGGCCTGCGCGACGGGGCGACCCGTGCATACGTTCGTGTCGAAGCCGCTGCCGGAGAAGCTGGCACGTTTCCATCAGGAGCTACGCTCGGCGGGGTTGTTGCACGACATCGATGCGACCACCGCAGCCACACAGACACCGCTGCGCGAAACCGCGGCGATTGCCCGCGAAGTGCGAAGGCACCTGGGCCTGGACGAGCCTACGCTCCTGTAGGAGCCGATTCATCGGCGAGCTCTTCTTCCGTCCGGGTGGGGACCGGGGCCAGCAACCTGGGAGGAGCGCTGCTGCGCAGCGGAGTTATTTGCCATTCGCCGATGAATCGGCTCCTACACGTGTCTATTGCGATGAATCGGCTCTTTATGCATCGACGTAGCGGGCGGCGTCGCCGACCCAACGCGCGATGAGCCGCTCGCAACGTGCGGGATGGTCTTTCATCATCGCCTCGGCCACCCGCTGCACTTCCGGCATCAGATGCCCGTCCCGCGTGAGATCGGCGATGCGGAATTGGAGCTGACCGGTCTGGCGCGTGCCGAGCACTTCGCCCGGGCCCCGCAGTTCCAGGTCCTTCTCGGCGATGCGGAAGCCGTCGTTGGTTTCGCGCATCACCTGCAGGCGCTCGCGGGCCAGACGCGAGAGGGGCGTCTGATAGAGCAGTACACAGTTGGACGCGATGGCACCGCGCCCCACGCGACCGCGCAACTGATGCAACTGCGCCAGGCCGAGGCGCTCGCTGTTCTCGATCACCATCAGACTGGCATTGGGCACGTCCACGCCCACCTCGATCACGGTGGTCGCGACGAGCACGGCGATCTCGCCGGCCTTGAACGCGTCCATCACCGCCTGCTTTTCCTTCGGCTTCATACGGCCGTGGATCAGGCCGACGGCGAGGTCGGGCAAGGCGATCGTCAGCTCGGCATGCGCCACTTCCGCCGCCTGGGCGTTGAGCTGCTCGGACTCTTCGATCAAGGTACAGACCCAATACACTTGGCGCCCTTCGGTGCAGGCCGCATGGATGCGCTCCATGACGTCGTAGCGGCGCTCGTTGGAGATGGCGACGGTCTGCACGGGCGTGCGGCCGGGCGGCAGCTCGTCGATCGACGACACATCGAGATCCGCGTACGCACTCATCGCCAGCGTGCGCGGAATCGGCGTCGCGGTGAGCACCAGTTGGTGCGGAATGAGATCGCCCTCCGCGCCCTTGTCGCGCAGCGCCAGGCGCTGGTGCACGCCGAAGCGATGCTGCTCGTCGACGATGACCAGGCCCAGCTTCGCGAAGCTGACGCCTTCCTGCATGAGCGCATGCGTTCCTACCAGCACGTGCGCACCGCCGGCCGCACGAGCGAGCGCACTCTTGCGCGCCTTGCCCTGGACCTTGCCGGCGAGCCACTCCACTTCCAGGCCGAGCGGCTCGAGCCAGGCGCGGAAGTTGCGCAGGTGCTGTTCGGCGAGCAGTTCGGTCGGCGCCATCAGGGCGACCTGATAGCCGCTCTCGATCGCAGCCAGCGCGGCGAGCGCGGCAACCACGGTCTTGCCGCTACCTACGTCGCCCTGGACCAGACGCAACATCGGGTGCGCGCGTGCGAGATCGCGGGCGACTTCCTTGGAGACACGAGCCTGCGCTTTCGTGAGCGCAAACGGGAGTGCCGCGAGCAGCCGATCGCGCAAGGTACCGGCGCTCTTCAGCGCGGGTGACTTGCGCTTCTTCACCGCGGCACGCATGCGCCGCAAGGTGAGGTGCTGGGTGAGCAGTTCTTCGAATGCGAGACGCTGCTGTGCCGGGTGCGTGCCTTCGCCCAGTTGCCGAAGGTCGACGTCGGGCGGCGGACGATGCACATGAAGCAAGGCGTTGCGTAGCGAGGTCAGGCCCATGGGCCGGCCGATCTCGTCCGGAATCAGTTCAAGACGATCGTCCACGGGAAGGTGCGCGAGGGCGCGCGAGATCACACTGGCCAACCGGCGCGGACCAAGACCCTCGGTGGTCGGATAGACCGGCGTCAGGCGCTCATCGACCAGGACGGCTTCATCCGGTTCGATGCGCTGGTATTGCGGGTGGACGATCTCCAGCCCCTGGGGACCTTGCCGCACTTCACCGAAGCAAAGCAGCCGGGTGCCCTTGGCCAGCAGGTCCACCTGCGCTTTGCGGAAGTGGAAGAAGCGCAGCAGCAAGGGCCGGCCGGAATCGTCGCCGATGATCACTTTCAACTGGGGACGAAAGCGGAAACCGCGCTCGACGTGCTCGACGATCCCTTCCACCTGCGCGCGGTCGCCCGGGCGGAGGTCACCGATAGGTACGACCGTGGTCCGGTCTTCGTAGCGCAGCGGCAGGTGGAACCAGAGGTCCTGCACCTCGCGGAGGCCGAGCTTGCCCAGCGTGTCGGCAAGCGCAGGCCCGACACCGCCGAGTGTCGTCAGCGGTGCGCGTCCAGGATCCGCCGGCGGTGCTACCGGCGTGGTCGCTGCGCTTCGGGCCACGGAGCGTGCCGTGGATTACGGCAGGACGAGGATCGCGTCGACTTCGACCTGGGCGCCCTTGGGCAGGCCCGAGACTTCGATGGTCGAGCGTGCCGGGTACGGCTGCTGGAAGTACTCGGCCATCACCGCATTCACGGCGGCAAAGTTGCCCAGGTCCGTTACGTAGATACCCACGCGGACGATGTCCGCCAACTTGCCGCCCGCGGCTTCGGCCACGGCGACGAGGTTGTCGAACACGCGACGCGTCTGCAGGGTGATGTCGCCCTCGACGAGATTGCCGGTGGCGGGATCGAGCGGGATCTGGCCCGAAAAATACACCGTGTTACCCGCGCGAACGGCCTGGGAATACGGGCCGATGGCCGACGGTGCCTTTTCGGTGGCGATGGTGCTGCGGGTCATGGACTTTCCTCGGGGAAATGATTCCCAGAGTCTATCGCATGCTCTGTGTGGGAGCCGCTTCAGCGGCGATGGGTGCTTGCGTCACTCTGGCCCGCTGCCGCGGGATCGCCGATGAATCGGCTCCTACCGTCACCGGCGCCCGCCGGATTACAACGGGTGACGGTAGACGCCGCTGACCACACCGGTACGGCGGACACGACGCATGACGTCGGCCAGGTGCTTGCGATCCTTCACCTCGATGGCGAAGAGCAGCGTGGCTGCCGTGCTGTCGCGCTCGATGTACTCGACGTTCTCGATGTTCGAGCCGGCGTCGGCGATGGCCGCCGCCACCGTGGCGAGCACGCCCGGACGGTTGAGTACTTCGATACGGAGTTCGGCGCGGTAGTCGCCCTGCACGTCGCGGTCCCACTCGATGGCGACAATGCGCTCGGGTGTCTTGCGGAACTCGACCACGTTCGGGCATTCGACACGATGGACCACGATGCCCTTGCCCGATGACAGGAAGCCGACGATTTCGTCGCCCGGCAGCGGGTGACAGCAGTTGCCGAAGCTGAGCACGCCACGCTCCGCACCACTGATGCGGATCTTCTCGGCGTTGTGCTCCGGCGGCGCCTGCGGATGGGTCCCCTCGCGCGGCCCGAGCAGGGCGACGAGTTGCGTGGCGACCTGGTCGGCGAAGCGATTGCCGAGGGCGATCTCGGAGAGCAGTTCCTCGAGGCGCTTGAGCTTGGCGTCGTCGAGGAAACGATCGAGCGCGGCGGCCGGCACGGAGTCGAGGCTCAGGCCGCGCGCGTCGAGGGCGCGATCGAGCATGCGGTGACCGAAGTCGACCGCGTCCTCGTGCTGCAGATGCTTGAGGTACTGGCGAATCGCCGTGCGCGCCTTACCGGTGACGACGGCCTCCAGCCAGGCTGGGTTCGGCACGGCGGACGGCGCGGTGATGATCTCCACCTGCTGGCCGGAGATCAGGCGCGTACGCAGCGGTACCAGCTTCTTGTCGACGCGTGCCGCGACGGCATGGTCGCCCACATCGGTATGCACGGCATACGCAAAATCCAGTGCCGTGGCGTTGCGCGGCAGCGAGAAAATCTCGCCGCGCGGCGTGAACAGGTAGACCTCGTCCGGGAACAGGTCGATCTTGACGTTCTCGAGGAACTCGGCCGCCGAAGGCGTGTTGGCCTGGCTGTCCGCCAGCGCGGAAAGCCATTCGCGGGCGCGCGCCTGCGCGCTGTTCGCGGGACCGGAGTCCGACTTGTATGCCCAGTGCGCCGCGACACCCCGCTCGGCCACGGATTCCATTTCCGACGTACGGATCTGGATCTCGATCGGCGCGCCGAAGGGACCGAGCAGCACGGTGTGCAGCGACTGGTAGCCATTGCCCTTGGGAATGGCGATGAAATCCTTGAAGCGGGCATCCACCGGCTTGTACAGGCCGTGCACGGCACCGAGCGCCATGTAGCAGTGCATGGCCGAATCGGTGATGACGCGGAAGCCGTAGACATCCATCAGCTGGGCGAACGACTTGTGCTCGCCGCGCATCTTCGAATAGATGCTCCAGGCCGACTTGATCCGGCTGACCGCGCGGCCGGGAATCTTTTCCGCGGCGAGGCGCCCTTCCAGGGCCATCTCGATCTTCGCCATCGCTTCGCGGCGATTGCCCAGCGCGGCACGGATACGCTCGCCGATGATGCGGTGGCGATCCGGATACAACGCCTTGAAGCCGAGGTCCTGGAGCTCGGCCTTGAACTTGTTCATGCCCAGGCGCTGGGCGATCGGCGCGTAGATCTCGAGCGTTTCTCGGGCGATGCGGCGACGCGACTCGCCGTCTTTCGCGCCGAGCGTGCGCATGTTGTGCAGGCGATCGGACAGCTTGATCAGGATGACGCGCAGGTCGCGCGCCATCGCCAGCAGCATCTTCCGGAAGCTCTCGGCATCCGCTTCCTGGCGGCTGGAAAAACGCATCTTGTCGAGCTTGGTGACGCCGTCGACCAGCTCGGCGACGGTCTCGCCGAATTCACCAGCGAGTTCGTCACGCGCCAGCTTGGTGTCTTCGAGGGTGTCGTGCAGGATCGCCGCGATGATCGTTTCGGCATCCAGGCCGAGCTCGGCCAATACCTGCGCCACGGCCACGGGATGCGTGATGTAGGGCTCGCCCGATTTGCGGGTCTGTCCGTCGTGGGCGGCGGCACCGATCAAGAAGGCGCGGCGAATGCGCAGCACCTGTTCCCGGGGCATATAGGCGCCCACGCGCTCTTCCAGCGCCTGCACATACGGAGGCACCGGGCCATCATCGACCACGTCGGTCAGTTTTTTCGCAGGGATGACTTCCATGGGAGGGTCTGGCGCCTTAGCCGGCGCAGCCTCCCGCGCGCGGCCTCAGCAGCCGCGCGTCAACATGCGCAGTGTTCCGTTTATGACAGGGCCGACAGCGACCCGACGTCATCAGTCATCCCCACCCTTCGAGAGGTCGTCGTCCACTTCCGTGGCGGCCCACTCGAGGGCTTCACGCTCGGCACGCTCGCGGGCGGCACGGTCGATTTCGTCGATCATCTCGTCGTTGACGCGACGGTCGGCGATTTCGCGCAGGGCCAGCACGGTCGGCTTGTCGTTGGCGGGATCGATGGTCGGCTCGGCGCCCTTGGAGAGCTGACGGGCACGCTTGGTCGCCATGAGCACGAGCTCAAAGCGGTTGTCGACTACCTCAAGGCAGTCTTCGACGGTAATACGGGCCATTTCAAATCCTTGACAATTAAGACACTTCTGGTCGTGCAGTTTAGCGGTCCGGCCGGTTGGCTGGCAATCAGGGGAGGGGTATCATGCGCGGTTCTGGCCAGGACGGACGGGTATTAGTGCAAATAATAAAACCAAGCGGTACACTAAAGTATCGCCCCACCCGCAAAGTCGCCCCGATGCACCCCAACCTGATTTCCCGGATAGCCAGACCTGCGCTGGCCGCGTTCGCCACCGCCCTGCTTGCCGCGTGCCATATCGCACCGCCGCGCACGGACGACCCGAACGAGCACTTCAACCGGAACATGTACGCTTTCAACGACAAGCTGGACAAGGCGGTCATCCGCCCCGTCGCTGTCGGCTATCGGAAGGTGACCACGCCGGCCGTGCGTACGGCGGTGAGCGACTTCTATACCAATATCCGGCTGCCGATCACGGTGGCCAACGACCTGCTCCAGGCCCGCCCGAAGCAGGCCCTGCAGTCGACCAGCCGCTTCGTCGTCAACCTGACGATCGGTTTCCTCGGCTTCAAGGATCCGGCCAGCCTCCTCGGCATCCCGCTGGAAGACAACGATTTCGGCGTGACCCTGGCTCGCTGGGGCGTTCCCGAGGGCGACTACCTGGTCTTGCCGCTGGTCGGCCCGACCACGGTCCGCGACGTCTGGCGCCTGCCGGTCGACAGCTATTTCTTCGACCCGCTCAGCTATTACTCGCGCAACCACAGCTACAAGTATGGCCAGGAGTACATCCCGTCGGCCCTCTACCTCGTGACCCTGCGCTCGCGCGGTATCGATGCGGAGAGCTTCCTCGCCTCGGCCTACGACCCGTACGTGTTCATGCGTGACGCCTACCGCCAACAGCGCCTGTACCAGATCTACGACGGTAACCCGCCGGCCGGGGTCATCGAGCAGATGCAGGGCCTGAACGACAACCAGGGCTTCGATCCCGACAAGCTGCTCGACGAGCAGCACACGTGGGAACGCCAGAACGGCGAAAAGCCCGAGTAAAGAAAAAGGCCCGCAAGGGCCTTTTTCTTTACTCGGGCTTTCGTAGGAGCCGATTCATCGGCGATTGGGTGCTAGCGATAACCCGGCCCGCTGCCGCGGGATCGCCGATGAATCGGCTCCTACCGAGTGCGAAGAGTGGGGTTACAGCAGGTTTTCTACGCCGGAGACGCGAGCCAGGGCTTGCAGGCCTTCGGGCGTGTGCGTGACGGTGAGCGTCTTGCCCTGGGTACGCGCGTGGGCCAGCAACGCCAACAGCGTGGCGAGACCGGCGCTATCCGCGTGGGTCACACCGCTCAGGTCGAGCGTGGTTTGGCCGTTGCGGTCGAGCTCGGCCCGTGCGCTTTCGAGAGCCTGTGCCGCCGTGGCGAACGTCAGGGCGCCGGACAGCCCAAGGCTGCCCGGCGTCGTGGTCGTCAGCGAGAACGACGACGAGGTCACTTCTGCGCGCCGCCCTTGGCGCCGCCGGTATCCTTCTGGATATCGTCGATGGCTGCGCCGCCCTTCGATTCGAGGTCGGCGGTCAGCTTGTCGAGGCCTTCCTTCTTGATCTCGGCGTCGACCTGGTTGCGGTAGTTGGTGATGTACGAGATGCCCTCGATGATCACGTCATACGCCTTCCAGTCGCCGCTGGAGCTCTTGCGGAACGCGTAGTCGACCGAGACCGACTTGCCGTCGTCCAGCATGACCTGCGTACGCACCACGGTGCGCTTGTTGTTGAGGTCGTCGGTGAACGGCAGGACCTTCACGCGGCCGCGGGTGTAGTTGAGCAGGCCTTCGGCATAACGGTGCGTGATCGAGTTGTAGAACGCCTTGGCGAAGCGCTGACGCTGCTCCGGCGAGGCCTTGCTGGCGTTCTGGCCGAGCACCAGGATCGACGCGTAGTCGATGTCGAAGTGCGGCAGGAACGTGTCGTCGATCACCGCGATCAGCTTTTCGTGATCGTTCTTGAGCTCGGCCTGGTGGCCTTCGATGGCCTTGGCCAGGTCGTCCGAAATCGTCTGCACGATCTGCTGGGGGGTTGCACCCTGGGCGACGGCCGCCGGCGCGGGCGCCTGGGCGAACGCGGGAGCGGCGATGACGCCACCGACGGCGAGGGCGATGGCAAGGGAAAGCTGACGCAGCATGCGATGTCTCCTRGGTTCCGGCCTTATTTCTTGCCGGCGTTGTCGGGTGTGGTGCCGCCCTGGGCGCCACCGGATTTGTTGTCGCTCGGCGAACCGTTCACGAGGAACTTGCCGATCAGGTCTTCAAGCTGGAGTGCGGACTGCGTAAGGATCAGCTGGTCACCTTCGGCGAGGAAGGTCGGCGAGCCGCCCGGCTGGATCGCAACATACTGGCTGCCGATCAAACCGCTTGTGAACACCGCACCGGCCGAATCATCCGGTATCTGGGAGTAGCGCTTGTCGATCGCAAGGGTCACGGTGGCTTCGCTGCTGCCCGGCTTGATCGTCACCGAATCGACGCTGCCGATCGGCACACCGGCCATCTTCACCGCCGCGCCCGGCTGCAGGGCGCCGACGTTGGTGAAGTTACCGGTGACATGGAAGGTACCGCCCAGGCGATCCGGGGCGCTGCCGCCACCGAAGAACTTGCCGATCATCTCCTCCAGCTGCTGGGCCGGACGGGTCAGGCCGATCTCACCACCCTCCTTCACCGGGGTCTTGGACTGGCCGAACTGGATGCCGACGTACTGGTCGCCGAGCAGGCCGCTGGTGAAGATCGTGGCCACGGAATCCTGGGGGATGTCCTTGTGCCGGTCGTCGATCGACAGGGTGACCTTGGCTTCTTCCTTGCCGGGAACGAGCTCGATCGCCTGCACCGAACCGACACGTACGCCGGCGATCTTCACCGGGGCGCGGTTCTTCAGCTGGCCGATGTTGGCGAAGTGGGTTTCCACCGTGTAGCTGGAGCCCTGGCTGGCGTTGGCGACCGAGGTGGTCTGGGTGGCCAGGTAAGCGAGGGCGGCAAAGCCCAGCACGATGAACAGGCCGGTGCCGAAGGCATAGGAACGTCTCTGGGTCACGGCGCGATCCTCGAACGGGTAAAGAAGGAAGGGACAGTCATGGCGGGTCTCCGGTGCCTCAGATCAGGAACGAGGTGAGGACGAAGTCCAGCGCCAGGATGGCGATGGACGAAGCGACCACCGTGCGGGTCGTCGCATAGGCGACGCCTTCGCTGGTGGGCGGCGTGGTGTAGCCCTGGAACACCGCGATCAGGGAGACCACGATGCCGAAGGCGATGGATTTGAGCAGCACGCCGTCGATGATGTCCTTATGGACATCCACGGTGGCGGTCATGTTCGACCAGAAGGTGCCGTTGTCGATGCCCAGCCAGGTCACCCCGACCAGGTGCCCGCCGAAGACACCCATGGCGCAGAACACCACGGCGAGCAGGGGCAGCGCGATCACGCCGGCGAGGAAGCGGGGCGCGATGACGTACGCGATCGGATCGACCGCCATCATCTCCATGGCGTCGAGCTGGTCGGTCGCGCGCATCAGGCCGATCTCGGCGGTAACCGAAGTGCCGGCACGACCAGCGAACAGCAGCGCCGTCACCACGGGGCCCAGCTCGCGGTAGATCGCGATCGCGACCACCGTGCCGGTGGCCGAGGTGCCACCGAAGATCGAGAGCACGTCGTACAGCTGCAGCCCGAGCACCATGCCGACGAACAGCCCGCAGGTCATCACGATGGTCAGGCTCATCGCACCGACGAACCAGATCTGCCGGATCGTCTCGCGACCGTGGCGGAAGCTGCGCGGGATCGCCGCGAGGATCGTCAGCAGGAAGATGCCGCAGGCACCGATCTGGCTGAGGCTGCGGACGACGACATTGTCATTGCGTGCCGTCGTCATGCCTTGCCTCCTGGAAAACCGAGCGCCGTGGCGTAATCGCCGGCGGGATACTGGAACGGAACCGGGCCGTCGATCTGGCCACCGAAGAACTGGGCGGTCCACGGCGAGCCATCGCTGGCCAGCGTGGCCGGCGCACCCTGCGCCACGACCTTGCCGTTGGCGATGAGGTACACGTGATCGGCCACTTTCTGCACCGCGGCCAGCTCGTGCGCCACGAGCACCGAGGTGATGCCGAGGGTGTGGTTGAGCGTGCGGATGAGCAGCAGCACCTGGTTGAGCGAGATCGGATCCAGGCCGACGAAGGGCTCGTCGTAGAGGATCAGTGCGGGATCGAAGACGATCGCGCGAGCCAGGGCCACGCGCCGGGCCATGCCGCCGGACAGTTCGGTCGGCGACAGCCGCGCGGCGCCACGCAGGCCGACCGCCTCGAGCTTGTTGAGCACGATGTTACGGATCAGCTCTTCCGGCAGCTCGGTGTGCTGGCGCAGCGGGAAGGCCACGTTCTCGAACACGTCGAAGTCGGTGAGCAGGGCCGAGTTCTGGAACAGGTAGCCGATCCGCTCGCGCAGCCCGAACAGCTTCTCGCGGCTGAGCGACGGCACGTTCTCGCCGTCCACCTCGATCGTGCCCGCATCCCCGCGCATCTGCCCGGTAATGTGCTTGAGCAAGGTGGTCTTGCCGGTGCCGCTGGGGCCCATGATCGCGGTGACCTTGCCGCGAGGGATATCCAGATCGAGCTTGTCGAAGATGGTCTTGCCGTTGAGGACCGTGGTCAGTCCGCGTACGCGGACGATGGCGTCGTCGGTCATGGTGCGAGAAGCTCCTCGATCAGCGCCTCGTGGCGGCGAGCCGACGCAGGCGTGCGCTGGCGGACGGCGCGAACGATCGCCTGGAGGTCCGCCAGGGCGTCCTCGAAGCGGTCGTTGACGATGATGTAGTCGAACTCGTGCGCGTGGGCGATTTCCTCGCGCGAATTGAACAGGCGGCGCTCGATCACCTCGGGCGCGTCCGAGCCGCGGCCACGCAGGCGGCGCTCCAGCTCCACGCGCGAGGGGGGAAGGATGAAGACGCTCACGCAGTCGGGCTTGCCCTTGCGCACCTGGCGCGCGCCCTGCCAGTCGATCTCGAGGAGCACGTCGGCACCCTCGCAGAGCTTGCTCTCGACCACGGTACGCGAGGTGCCATAGAGGTTGCCGTGGACCTCGGCATGCTCGAGGAAGATGCCGTCGGCGATCTCGGCCTCGAAATCGACACGCTCCACGAAAAAGTAGTGGCGTCCGTACTGCTCGCCCACGCGCGGTGGTCGCGTCGTATGCGAAATGGACAGCGAGATGTCCGGCTCACGTTCGAGCAAGGCATTGACCAGCGTGGATTTTCCGGCTCCCGAAGGCGCGGCGACCACGAACAGCGTGCCGTCGATCATTCGTGGGTGTCTCGTAGGGAGTGCATGGCCTCTCCGGGAACCGGGCAAAWAGAGATTGTAGCGAAATTCTGCCCTCCCCCGGCTTTCGCTGGGGCTTCGGGCACGCTAGGCGGCCATGCCCTCGGTTCGCCAGGTGACGCTATGTGACAGGTCATGTCGCGATGTGTCGCTACACGTCGTCACAGATGAAATCTGTGCACCGGTTCGCATTTCTGGTATGCGCCGTCATAATTTCTTCACATTTATCCGAATTCGCGTCTCACGCGGGTTGGCACAGCATTTGCTCTATCGCTCCCTCGTACAGGGGGACCCGCCTTATTGGCATCCAACCGTCTAAATCCAACGTGGCTCAAGGGGAGCCGCGACGGCCTGTCGCACCCAAAATTCAGGAAATCGCCGTTTTGAATAGAGTTTTTCGGATCGTCTGGAATCGCGCACTCAACCAGTTCGTGGTCGCCTCTGAACTCTGCCGTTCGCGCGCCAAGGGCGCACGCTCCATCGGCGGCGCCTCCATGATCGCGACCACCAAGGGCCGCCTGGCGGCCGGCGTGATGCTCGCCCTGGCCGGGACCACCGGCGCCTTCGCGCATACGACGTCCATCGGCTACACGAATTCGGGCAACAACTCGCTGTCGTTCTATTACGGCACCTACCACCTCGCCGACGAAACGACGTACACGGAAGGCTCGCTGCACCTCACCTCGACGGCCGGCTTCGACCAGACCGTTTCGTTCGACATCCTGACCGGCACCAAGCCCACGGGCCTGGTCGACGGCGACACGAACTTCTACTCGGACGGCACCAAGCTCATCGGCACGCCGAATCGCGTCATCGCGAACTGGCAGGGCGTGACGTTCGATAACCTGGTCCACGGCACCTACACCTTCACCTACGTCCCCATCGCCAATCCGACCCAGGTCTGGCAGCCGATCGACAACGTGATCCTGTCCAGCACGATCACGATCATCAATGCCGACCTCAGCACGGCGCCGCATGTGGTAGCCGGCCAGGTCGTCGACCAGACCTATGCGATCGATCCGTTGATCATGGACGGCGGCATGGTGAAGAACACCGCCGACGGCACGATGAGCCAGATGGTCAGCATCACCAACAACAACGGCACGTTCGACACCAACGGCCATAACCTCACGCTCACTGGCGAGATGGATGGCCGCGGGGCTCTCATCAAGCAGGGCGAAGGCACGCTCAACCTGCGTGGCGACAACACGTCGGTCGGTGAAATCGACCTCAACGGCGGCGCCATCAACGTCCTTTCGGACGCTGCACTGGGCGATACCAGCAACGATCTCAAGTTCAACGGTGGCGCGCTGCAGTGGGGCGCCGGCTTCGATCTCAACAGCGGTCGCAACGTGACGCTCGGCGCGGGCGGCGGCACGCTCGACCTGCAGACGTACAACAGCAATGTCGCCAATGTCATCTCGGGTACCGGCTCGCTGACCAAGACCGGCTCCGGCACGCTCACCTTGTCTGGTGCG
The DNA here is from genome assembly GCF_056406135.1 of Luteibacter sp. P1_D3. NCBI lineage: Bacteria > Pseudomonadati > Pseudomonadota > Gammaproteobacteria > Lysobacterales > Rhodanobacteraceae > Luteibacter > Luteibacter sp. P1_D3. The sequence goes on from NZ_JBFUAT010000035.1 coordinate 34,368, forward strand.
AACACCTATACCGGTGATACCCATGTTGCCGGGGGCGATCTGATCGTCGCGAGCAACGGGAAGCTCGGCACGGGCGTGCTGAACGTCGACACCGGCTCCGCCGTGACGATGAACAACGCCACGCAGACCGTGGCGGGCCTCGCTGGCGCGGGCAATGTCGACCTCGAAGGCACGACGCTGACCCTCAGCGGCAACGGCGCCTCGACCACGTACGACGGTGTGCTCTCCGGCACCGGCGGCCTGATCAAGAACGGCAGCAGCACGCAGGTCCTGACGGGCAGCAACACCTACAGCGGTGGCACGACCGTCAACGCCGGCACGCTCGCTTTCTCCAGCGATGCCAACCTCGGCAATGCGACAGGCAGCCTGACCCTCAACGGCGGCACGCTCGAAGCGACCGGCACCGGTAGCACGGCACGCGACATCCACGTGGCCGGTGGCGCCATCGCGGTGGACGCCGGTCAGCAGCTGACCTCGACCGGAAGCGTCAGCGGTACCGGTGGACTGATCAAGAGCGGCAACGGCACCCTGGTCGTCAACGGCGTCGCCTCGCAGGCCGGCGGCGTGACGGCGAACGGTGGCACGCTCGCCCTGGGCGGCACCAATACCTATACCGGTGACACGACCATCAACACCGGCGCGACCATCCAGGTCTCGCGCGACAACAACCTCGGCGCCTCCGCGAACCAGGTCGATCTCGACGGCGGCGCGCTGATCGCGACCGGAAGCTTCACGACGGCGCGCGACGTGACTGTCGGCAGCGCCGGCAGCAGCCTAGGTGCCAGCACGGGCAATACGCTCACATCGACGGGCGTCGTGTCCGGCAGCGGCACGTTGAACACGCAGGGCGCCGGAACCCTCGTGCTCGACGGTACGAATATCTACACCGGTGGCACCGCGATCCATGATGGTGTCGTGCAGATTTCCTCCGATGCGAATCTCGGCGCGGCGGGCGGTGCCATCACCTTGCTCGGTGGCAGCCTGCACAGCACCGACGACATCACCAGCACACGCGCCGTCACCACCAGCGGCGCTGGCGGCTTCGATGTCGATGCGGACACGACGTTCACCACGTCCGGTGCGGTCAACGGCACGGGCGGCCTGGTGAAGAATGGCGAGGGCACCCTCGCGATCTCCGGCGTGCTCAGCCAGACAGGTGGCACAACGGTCAACGATGGCACGCTGGCGCTGTCGGGCAACAACAGCTACCACGGCGGCAACACCCTCAACGGCGGCACGCTCCAGATCGCCAGCGATGCCAACCTCGGCGACGCCAGCAACCATGTCGCCTTCCAGGGCGGCCAGCTGCAGGTGACCGGCGATACCAGCACGACGCGTACCTTCGACACCACCGCCGGCTCCAGCGCCGATCTCGTCGTCGACGCTGGCAAGACGTTCGCCGTCGACGGCACGGTGCAGGGCAACGGCGGTCTCGTGGCGTCGGGTAACGGCACGCTCGTCCTCGGTGGCAACAACACGTATACCGGTGGCACGCTGGTCCATGGCGGCACGGTGCAGATCGGCAACGATGCGGCACTCGGTGCCGCTTCTGGCGCCATCACCCTCGCCGGTGGCACGCTGCACACGACAGGCGATGTCGCTTCGGCGCGCAACGTCACGTTGAGCGGCGGCGACTTCGCCATCGACCAGGGCACCACCTTTGCCACGACCGGCAACGTCGCCGGCAACGGCGGCCTGGTCAAGAACGGCAGCGGCACGCTCGAAATCGACGGCGTGGCCTCGCACACTGGCGGCACCACGATCAACGACGGCACCCTGGTGCTGACGGGCAACAACGGCTACACCGGCGGCACGACGCTCAACGGCGGCACGCTGCAGGTCGCCAGCGACGCCAATCTCGGCAATACGTCCGGGGCCCTGGTCTTCAACGGCGGCACGCTCCACGCCACCGGCGACGTAAGCGGCACGCGTGCCCTCACGCTGAATGCCGATGCGGTTATCGCGACGGATGCCGGTGCGAGCTTCGCGACGTCGGGTACGGTTTCCGGCAACGGTGGTGTAACGAAGAACGGCGACGGCACGCTGATCCTCAGCGGCAACAATACGTACACGGGTGCGACCACGATCGACGCCGGCACGCTGCAGATCGCGTCCGACACCAATCTCGGCGCGTCGACGTCCGCCCTGACCTTCAACGGCGGCTCGCTGCACACCACCGGCAATATCGTCACCCAGCGCACGCTCAACCTCGCCGGCAATGCCACGGTCGTCAACGACGCCGGCACCTCGTTTACCGCCGCCGGAGCAATCGTCGGCAACGGTGGCCTGGTCAAGGACGGCGCAGGCACGCTCTCGATCACCGGCGTCGCATCGCACACCGGTGGCACGACCGTGAACGAAGGCACGCTGGTGCTCTCGGGCAACAATACCTACACCGGCGGCACCGTGATCAACGGCGGCACGCTGAGCATCGCCAGCGATGCCAACCTGGGTGATGCCGCCAATGCCGTCACGCTCAACGGCGGCAACCTGACGGTGACCTCGAGCATCACGACCGCGCGCAACATCGTCGTCGACAACGGCGGCGGCTCGATTACCACGGACGCCGGCGCCACGCTCAGCCAGACGGGCAGCATCTCCGGCAACGGCACGCTGACCAAGCTCGGCGGCGGTACGCTGATCGTCAGCGGCAACAACAGCTTCACCGGTGGCACGCTGGTCAACGGCGGCACCATCCGCATCGACAGCGGTTCGTCACTGGGTACCGGCGACATCATCCTGCAAGGCGGCACGCTGCAGACCTATGCGACCCTCGGCACGGGCCAGACGGTGCTGGTCAGCGGCAACTCGGGCGTGAATGTCTCTGCCGGCACCACCACCGTGCTGTCGGGCGACATCAACACCAGTGGTGCCTCGGGCTGCTTCATCAAGAGCGGCGCCGGTGCACTGAGCCTCACCGGCAAAGCGTCGCTCGACCAGGGTACCTGCGTGCAGAACGGTATCCTTCGCGCGAACGGCACGCTCAACAGCAGCTTCGTCAATGTCGACGCGATCGGCACGCTGCGTGGCGTCGGTGTCATCAACGGTCCGGTCAACGTGACAGGCCGCCTGGCACCGGGTAATTCGCCGGGCACGCTCACCGTCAACGGTACGGTGACGATGAATGCGGGCAGCACCTTCGAAGCCGACATCGATGGCAAGGGGACCGGCACGGGCGCAGGCAACTACTCCCGCTTGCTCGTGATCGGCGCGGGTCATCAGTTCATCGCCAATGGCACGCTGGCACCGCTGCTTCGCGGCATCACCGGTGACGCGAGCAATACGTTCACGCCGACGCTGGGCGATACCTACCGTATCGTCACCGCCGAAGGCGGCATCGTCGGACGCTTCAGCAGCCTCGACCAGCCGAGCGTCGGCCTGCCTGCCAACACGCGCTTCCTGGCCTTCTACAATCTCGCCAACAGCAACAGCATCGACCTGCGCGTCGTGCCGAAGGCCTATAGCGAGTTCCTCGGCACGGGTGCCACGCGCAATACGCTGGCGCTGGCCGGTGCGCTGGACCGCGCGGTGGATGCGCAGATCGCCGGCAACGGCGCGGCCTATACCGCTGTCGTCAATGCCATCGGTGCGCTCGATACCGGTCGCATCGCGGACACCGTCAAGGCGATGGCCGGCGAAGTGCACGCCGACCAGGCCGCCGCGGCACGCGGCATGGGTCTGGCGCTCAACCGCGACGCCTTCGACCACCTGGGCACCGACACGACCAACCCGGCCAACAAGGTCTGGGCGAACGTAACGCAGGACGGCCAGCGCTTCGTCGCCGATAACCAGGGCTCCGGCTACAACGCCAGCACCAGCCACGTCACGGCGGGTGTCGACGTGTTCGCAAACGACGCCACGGTGATCGGCGTGGGCGCGTCGCATGGCGAGAGCAACATCATCGCCACCGGCGGCCAGGGCACCATCCGCGGCAATGCCGGCCTGATCTACGCCCAGCAGAAGGCCGGTGCCGTCATCGTCGACGGTGTCGTGTCCTACGGTTCGGACGACTGGTCGAGCCGTCGCATGGATCCGTTCGGCAACGGCTCGCTCGAAACGCGTACGGAGGGTCATGACACGATGGCCAGCCTCACGGCGCGCCTTCCGCTGGATGCCGGTGGCCTGCGCGTCGAGCCGTATGCCGGTGTGATCTGGCAGAAGGTGGAACGTGATGCGGTGAACGAGACGGGCACGTCGCCGGCGGCACTGTCGCTGGACAAGCTGTCCGTGACCGGCACCCGTGCCCTGGTGGGCGTGACCGCCGGCTCGAAGGCGAACGATCCGCTCGCGTCCGAGCTGACCTGGCGTGTCGGTGTGGCCGGTGGTGTGGATTCCGGCAAGCTGCTCGATCCGACGGTGCGCGCTCAGCTCGCCGGCGAACAGTTCGCGACCAAGGCACCGGACGCCGGTCGCGGTTTCGTGCAGTTCAACGCGAACGGCACCATGCGTCTTGCCCACAACACGTACCTTTACGGCGGCCTCACCGCCGAACAGGGTTCGGGTCGGACGGCTTACGGTGTGACCGCCGGTGTGCGCGTCGCCTTCTGAGGCAACGCATCCGGTTAGCAAGGAAAAAGCCCGCTTCGGCGGGCTTTTTCTGTTTCAGGGAACCGCGGTGGCGTACCGACTCGGCGAAACGCCGACGATCCGCTTGAAGGCATGGCTGAACGCGCTCTCGGACGCGTAGCCGAGATCCCTCGCCAGCACGGCTACCGGCACTTCGCCCTGGCGCAGCGCGCGCTCGGCAAGGCGCATGCGCCATCGCGCCAGGTAGGCCAGCGGGGCCACGCCGGCCGCGGCCTTGAACTGCGAGGCGAAGATGGTCCGCGACATCGCCGCCGCACTGGCCAGCTGGTCGAGGCGCCAGGCCTTGCCAGGTTCACCGTGCATCATCCGCAACGCCACGCCCAGGCGAGGATCGGCGGCCGCACGCAACCACCCTGCCTGCAAGGGGCCGCCCGCCGACAGGTGCGCACGCAGGATCTGCACGAACAACAGATGGGCGAGCTGGGTCCTGGCCATGCCCGAGCCGGGCAAGTCGCCACGACTTTCTTCGAGCATCCGGTCGAGGATCCAACGCATCGTCGCCGCCTCGGGCGCCGATGCGCGAACGTGGATCATCGACGGCAGGGCCTCGTGGAGCATCGGCGCATAGGTCGGATGCAGGCGTACGTGGCCGCCGATCTGGAGCACGTCGTCGCCCTCGCCTACCGTCACGATCGGCGTCGTGCGTCCGGCGAACACCTCGCGTGCGTCGATCGTCGGTAACGCGAGATCGCTGGCCAGCACGAAACCGCGCTCGGCAATCAGCAGGACCACGTCGCCCGTCTCCATCCGCACGGTGCTGCCACCGTCTGTCCGCAGCCAGCAGCCACCGCGCAGAACGGCGAAGAACTTCAGCTTGTCCGGCGCCGGGAAGCGAATCGCCCAGTCGCCGCCTGCGCTGAAACCGCCGGAAACGACCGATTCGACATCGGCCAGCCTCAACACTTCGGAAATCGGATCATCAGCCATCCCCGTACGATTGAGCATGAATGACGGACTTTCAAGCATTCATCGTTCGGAAGGCGACGCCTAAGCTTCTCCGGACCCTACGAGGAGATCCCCATGTCCAGCGTTCAGACCCCCATCCATTCCGGTTTCAGCATGGCCAGCACAGCGGACGAGGTGCTCGCCGGCATCGATCTCACGGGCAAGACCGCCATCGTGACCGGCGGCTATTCCGGCATCGGCACCGAGACCAGCCGGGCGTTGCGCGCCGCCGGTGCGCGGGTGATCGTCCCGGCGCGCGACCTCGCCAAGGCCCGCAAGGCCCTCGATGGCATCGATGTTTCCATCGAGCCGATGGATCTCGCCGATCCGGCGTCCATCGATGCCTTCGCCGAGCGCTTCGTCGCTCGCGGCGAGCCGCTGCACATCCTGGTCAACAGCGCCGGGGTAATGGCCATGCCGCTGACCCGCGACGCGCGCGGCTACGAGATGCAGTTCGCCACCAACCATCTGGGTCATTTCCAGCTGACAGCGCGCCTGTGGCCGGCACTGAAGCGCGCCGGCGGTGCCCGCGTCGTCTCGGTATCGTCCCGCGGGCACCGCTTCGCCGGTGTCGACTTCGACGATCCGAACTTCGAGCACCGTGAGTACGACCCCTGGGTCGCTTATGGGCAGTCGAAGACCGCTAACGTGCTGTTCGCCCTTGGCGTCGACAAGCGTGGCGAGGCCGAGGGCATCCGCGCCTTCGCGCTGCATCCGGGCGCGATCATCACCGACCTGGTCCGCCACATGAGCCAGGACGACCTGCGCGCTCGCGGCGCGATCGACGAGGAGGGCCGCCCGGTCGTCGACCTCGCCCGCGGGTTCAAGAGTGTGCCGCAGGGTGCTGCCACCAGCGTCTGGTGTGCCACCAGCCCCCAGCTCGACGGCATGGGCGGTGTTTACTGCGAGGATGTCGAGGTGTCACCCGTGTTGGTCGATGCCGACAACACACCAGGGCGCGTGAGCAGCGATGTCGGCGTACGCCCGTGGGCGATCGATCCGGTGGCCGCGGAAAACCTGTGGTCGCTCAGCGAAAAACTCACAGGTGTATCGCCCGCTTTACGCTGATCCATCATGGAAACGACGCGCCGTTAATGCGTAGCGGCGCATCGTTTGTTCGCCCCGCGTGACGGATCCGCGGTGAGCCGATCAACCCGATGACACTCCAGCCTGCGCGGCCGTTCGCGACGGGCGGACTTACGACTTCTGCGCTTCGAGGCACGGCCATGCGCATCGACAATCCGAATGGATCTTTTGATTCGTTCCCGTATCGCGTTTCTTTCGAAACGATGCGCGATATGGAGAACGCCCGCCGTCACAACTGGTCGCCCGGCTACTACGACACGGCCGAAGGCACCTGGGGGCGCCGGCCCGGCGAGTTAATCGACGTCCCGCTCGCCGATGGCGAGCCGGGACAGGAACAGCGCGAGGAATCCGAATCCGACCCGATCGACGTGAAGCCGAGTGGTCGGGAGACGGCCGACGTCTACTGAGCCGCCGAGGTCGGAGGCCCCTTGTAGATCACACCGCCTTTCATCACGAAGGCGACGTGGGCGGTCGTGCCGATATCCTGCGTGGGATCGCCCGGAACCGCGATGACGTCTGCATCGAGGCCTGCCCTCAGCTGCCCGATGTGATCCTGTTGGCGCAGCACTTTCGCGTCCACTGCGGTCGCGGCGAGCAGCGCGCGGGCGGGTGACATGCCGTCGCGGACCATCCAGGCCAGCTCCTTGTAGTTGTCGCCGTGCGTGAAGACACCGACGTCGCTGCCGTTGCCGATGGTCACGCCGGCGTCCATCGCCAGTTTGAACGCGTGCGCCGCCTTCTGCATCGATTCGGTCGGCGCGTCGCCCGGCTTCCAGCCACCGAAGTATTCCGACGTGGCCGCGCTGGCTTCGAGCGTCGGCATATAAGCGACCCCGTGCTGTTTCATCAGCGCGAAGACTTCCGGCGTGCCGTCGTATCCATGCTCGATGGTGTCGACGCCGGCCATGATCGAGCGGCGCATACCCTCGACCGTGGTCGAGTGCACGGCGACCGGCAGGCCCATGGCGTGGGCGGCATCGACCGCCGTCTTCAACTCTTCTTCGGTGAAGGTCGGCATCGAGCCTTTCGCCTTGCCGCAATGGTAGTCGGCGTAGAGCTTGATCCAGTCCGCGCCGTGCGCCGCCTGGTCGCGTACAGCGTCGAGCATCTGTGCCGTGCCACTCACGGGAATACCGCCTTGCGGCAGGTCGACGTCATCGCGGAAGCCGAGCGGACCCGGGCCATAGCAGTGCGCCGCGATGGTTGCGCGCGTGGCGACGAATAGATGCGGCCCGGGGATCACACCCTTGTCGATCGCGCGCTGCACGTCGACATCGGCATAGCCCGCACCCTCGGTGCCGAGATCGCGCAGGGCGGTGAAGCCGGCCATCAGCGTGTCGTTGGCGTGCTTCACCGCTTCGACCGTACGAAAGGCCAGCGTCTCCTTGAGGACCTGATCGTTCCAGGACGTCTCGTTGTACGGGTGCAGGAAAATATGTGAATGCGCATCGATGAGACCGGGCAGGATCGTCATGCCGGGAAGGTCGATGGTTTGCGTGCCGACGGGAGGTGTCACGTCCTTCGCCGGCCCTACCGCGACGATCTTGTCGCCTTGAATGAGAACAACCCAGCCGGGATGCGCCTGCTCGCTACGTGCGTCGAAGACACGGTCACCCTTGAGCAACCAGGGGTGATCTGMTGGCCTGGGAGTGCTTGACGATTCCGCCGCCAACGATGCGCCCATCACGGCGATGCACGCCGCAACGGCGACTGCCCTGCTCCACCCCACCCGCTTAGCCATGCCGTCCCCTGATCGATTCATTGCTGCCCCGGATGATAGGTCCGCTCGACGTGCCCTTGCAGCTCTTCCGGCCAGAAGTACACCGTCCGCAGATTACCAGTGGTGTAGCGCTCCGCCTCGTCGTTGAAATGCGCCGACGTGGGATGTCCACTTTCGCCGCCCGCCGTGATCGCCCGCGCATGCACCTTGTCACCGAACTCGACGACGGCGACGAAGCTGTTCCCGCTGGTGCCGTAGTAACGCTTCGTCCCCGGCCAACGGTGCGCACCAAACGACGCCAGCGAGCCCCAGCGCGATGAGGTGAAAGGCACCGGGATGCTCGCCTTCGTATCGTCGAAGGGCTGCACGATGGCGCCGTCGACACGCTGGAAACGATTGACCTCGCCCCACGGCACGCCCCAGCTGCCAAAGTCGTGCTCGAGTCGATCGGCCGCTTCCACCAGCGCATGGAGGCGTACCTGCGGACCGGCCTTCTCCGCCATCACGTCGTAGACCGAAAGCCCCTCCTCCGTATCCAGCTTGCTGGCCTTGTCCCAGAGAATGTCTCCCCAGAAAACGGCCAGCGAGGTCGGCATCGAGCTGATGCCCCAGCGGTAATCCCAGGTCCGCAACAAACCGATGGGACCAGCGAGCTTCAGCCTGAGGGGATCGCCCTGGGGCAACGCGTCGTAGTCGGCGATAAGGATCGGTAACTGCCGCGCGAAGGCCGGCAGATAGGGATCGAATGCGGCATCGATCAAGGATGCCAGCGTGAAGTCATGACGGCCGGTGAGCACGCGCGTCGCATGAAGGCCGCGGGGATTCTCGCCGACCGCATCCATGTAGCGCGGGAAGTCGGCCTGCTTCGGGCTGTCGGGACCGGCCGCGGAGTACGGCCAGTCGTTCGTGTTGAAAATCCAGCCCGTAGGCGGATTGAGCAGGCGCGGCGCCTTGTCCAGCGGCAACAATCCTTGCCAGTCCGTCGCGGGGTCGCTGCCATCGACGGGCTTCGTATAGTCGAATCGGTTGTCGCGCTTCGGAATGAACTGCGGATGCAGGTACGCGATGTTGCCCTTGTCATCGGCGTAAATCGTGTTGTTGGACGAGTTGGCCTTGAGCTCCGCGACCTTCATGTACGCTGAGTAATCGTTGGCCTTGGTCCGAAGCCAGCTCTGCTGCAAGGCCTCCAGTGGCTTGTTCATCAACGCGACGGCGATCCACTTGCCACCCTCCGCGCGGACCACAGGGCCGTGATGCGTCGCATAGACGGTGAAGGTTCGCGTCGTGCGTGTACCGTCGGCTGCGCGATACGGCACGACGATCTCGCGCGTGGTTATTGCACGCAATTCCTGGCCGTACCGATAGAAAGGCTTGCCGCCCTGTTCGACGATGGTTTCAGAAAACTCATCGACGACGTCCGCACCGGTGGACGTGTGCATCCAGCCCACGTGCTTGTTGAATCCCTGGTAGATGAAGAACTGACCCCACGTCACGGCGCCATAAGCATCGAGACCTTCGTCGCTGGACATCTGCAGCTCGGAGCGGAAAAAGAACGACGTGTGCGGATTGATCAGCAGCAAGGCGTGGCCGTTGGCGGTGAGCTTCGGCGCGATGGCGATGCCATTCGAACCCGTCGGTTCCTCCCAGCTGGACGGCGCTGTGTACTGCGCGAGCGCACCTTGCGGATCCTTGCCGTAAAACGCCTGCAAGCCCTTCGCCGACACCCGTTCGATGTCCCCGCCGATACTGCCTTCACTGAAGCTCAGCGCCATCCAGGGCTCGAAGTGCGTGATAACGCGCGGATGTACATCCGGATGCGTGGCGAGGTAATCGTTGAGACCGTCCGCCCACGCGTCCATCAAGGCCACCAGCCAACGTGGGCTGCGCGCATACATCGCCTTGAGCTGGACCGGATCGACGAACAGCTTCTGGCGAAGGTCCTGCCAGATCGCCGACTCTCCTTCCGCCTCGGCCGTCCGACCCAGCGCTGTCAGGTAGTTGGTCTCGACGCGATTGAAGTCGTCTTCCGCCTGGGCGTAGGCCATCCCGAAGACGGCATCGGCGTCCGTCTTGCCGTGGACATGGACGATGCCCCAATCGTCACGCTGAATCGTGACGGCCTGCGCTTCGCGCTTCCATCGGCTTGCGTCGTCCGCTGCGTGCGACGGTGTTGCCGCCAGGCCGAGCATGGCGAATAAGGGCAATGACAGACGGCGTACGAGCATCGGATATCCCCTGGCAACCGATGTGGGCGCGCCGATGGCACGCGACGCCGCAGTATAGCCATCCGACCCGGCTGTGCGTCGCATCGCCCACTGCCGTCGACGACCTCGCTATGCGCGCCTTGCGCCCTCCAGACGATGTCGCGCCAGCGCGACCCCTTCCGCAGACAAGGTCACATCACGCTTGCCTCCGACAATGCGTACGGACGCGCTGGCGCTATCCATCAAATCAAACCACAGACCGACCGCTTTACGGACCGTACCGTCCATCGATCCCACTGCGGACGTCCACGACGTATCATCAGCCGACAGTTGCGAAACGATGAGCGTCAACCGATCAAGCGCGCGCCTCAGTCCGGTCATAGAGCTGCCGTTATCAGGCACCTCCTCGAGAAGGAAGGCAACTGATCGGCGCACGCATGCCGTGACGCTCATGGCGCGCTCGACTTGCTCGACAAGCCCCGAAACATCGCCATCATTTTCCCCCTCGCACGCGAACTGAAAACCGAGGGCTCTCCTGAAAGCGTCCATCGCCCTGCAGCCGAACGAAACGTCGACACCTCCACACCCCACACTCGTAGTCTCGTCGAAGAAGAACGTCGCAGTCGCGATGAGATCCTCATAACCAGCCGCCTCGTCAAGAGACGTCTGTAGCATCTGGACGCGATATTCGAACTGCCGGATCGCGAGTCTGTCGTGATACTCGCGCGCCGCCATCAGCATGTCCTTGGCCGCGCCGAGATCCGCGCGGAGGTCGTAGATTCTTAAGAGATTACTCATGATTCACTCCATTTCGTGCGAAGGGCAATCATCAGGATCGATAAGATTGACCTGCACCAGACCCTTCCAACGTTCCGTTTTTCGTTGATGCGAGAACAATCCGATCCAGTACGCGACCTGCCTGACCAACCAAACCGGCCTGGCGTCCAGATCGATACAGTACGCGTCGCAGTCGAATCGGGCCTTGGCGATATGAGCGTGAAACAGCTCCTCGTAGTTATCAAGGGCGATGGACCATTCCGCCTCATTTTCCAGTCGCCTCGGGCGACGAATAAACGTCACGATGTCGAGATCATGAGGCCCCCTACCCCTGATCTCTTCCACATTCTCCACGAAGCTCCCACCAAGCCACTGGAAGCCCTCTATGACTCCGAAGTCACGTAGTGCGGCTCGATACTGCAACAAGCCCTCGAAAAGCGAGTGCCGTGTCGGCGTGGCCGCGAAGCGCTCCCTGACCGCGGCCAGGCTGACAGGATACGGCGAGCGTCCCTCGAGGGAGTAAGCGGTGGTCGTAAAAGGGGGGAGCACGCCCGATTTATCGAATGCGGGGATCATTCCTCGTGGCTTCCATGCAAGGTGATCAAGCATCATCTCGAAGCCGCGGGCCGTTGGCTGTGGGCGACACGCGGCGATGCCTGTAGGCCTCGCCGCCCCGCTCGTCGATGCTCGCGCGCTGTCGCTGAAACAGCCGGGGAATCATCATTCGTTATCGATAATCGGCAACGATCGAGTGACGGCCTTGATAGACCGGTGAATTCACTTCTGCGAGCAAGAAGCCGTTTCGCCGCGCGCGTCGTCATGCGACGTGACTACCGGCGTTACCATGACTCATGGCGACGACTGACGTCGACGGCAATTGCGAAACTTCTCACGAACGAAATCTCAACGACCGGTGTTTCCGCCTTTCGGGTCGCGGCGATGCGATAGCACTCATCGACGTGGTGGCAGCACTCATCAACGGCGTTTTGCTCGCGCAAGACTCGTCAGACAGCGCCTGCGGCCAGCTTAGTTTCTGCTTAGCGACGCACACCGTATCGATGTCCTCGTCT
>NZ_JBFUAT010000036.1:0-44680 GCF_056406135.1 Luteibacter sp. P1_D3
ATGCTGCGTAGGGTGTCGTTGTTGAGCATGGACATAGGGTAGCACTGGGCTGGCCCGCTGCCGCGGGTTCGCCGATGAATCGGCTCCTACCCAGGACCTGCACAGGTCTTGGGTAGGAGCCGATTTATCGGCGAGCTTTTAGTTCGGCAACCCCAGATCGTCGATCATCGCCTTCAGGAACCGCGCTGCCTCACCACCCGTCGCAGCGCGGTGATCGAAGGTCAGCGACAGCGGCATGCGACGGTGCACTTCGATACCACCCATCACGGCAACCACGTCGTGGCTGAGCTTACCCGCGCCAACGATGGCGACGGTCGGCGGGACGACTACCGGCGTGGCGTAGCGGCCGGCGAACATGCCGAAATTCGACAGGCTGATCGTGTAGCCCGAGAGCTCCGACGCCGCGATGCTGCGATCTTCGACGGACGACCGCAGGCGCTTGATCGCGGCACGGATGCCGGCGCCGTCGAGCACGTCCGCGTTACGCAGGGCCGGCACAAACAGGCCGTCGTCCGTATCCACGGCAATGCCGATGTCCACGTGCGGGTGCAGCGTGCGCGTGAGGTCCTTGCCGTTGAACCAGGCGTTGAGCGCCGGCACGGCCTTGCAGGCGACCACGACTGCACGGATGAGGCGGGCGGTGATGTCCTGCTTGCCGATCCAGGCGTGCAGGTCGGCGTCGTCGACGATGGAGGTCGGGACGACCTGGGCGTGTGCATCGGCCATGACGCGCGCCATGTTGCGACGGACGCCCTTGAGCTGCTCCGGCTGGCCCATCGCTTCCTTGCCCGGAGGCGAGGTGCGCACGGCCTTGCCAGCCAGCGACACCGGCGTACGCGACGGCGCGGGACCCGGCTCCGGCAGCGTGGGCGCGAGGTGCTGCGCGGCGGCCGGGCGTGCCGGGGCCGAACCCACGGCGGCGCTGCCGTTGGCGGACGCGTTCTTGACGTCCTGCATGGTGATGACACCGCCGGCGCCGGTCGGCTGCACGCGGGAGAGGTCGATCTTCATCTTCTTCGCGAGGGCGCGCACGGCCGGCACGGCCTTGACGCCACCGGCGCTGGAGACCTGCTCGGTGTGCACGGCATTGCCGCTGATCATGGCGCCGACGACGGTGCCTTCGTCTTCGCGCTTGGCCGGTGCCACGCCGTCGGAATCGATCTCGCCGCCATCATCGGAAGCGATGACCTTGTGCGCATCGTCCGGTGCCTGGCTGCCAACGCCCTTCTTCGGGCCATGGTGGTGACCGGTGGATTCGGCTTCGGCGCGCTGGCGCGCGTTCGGGTCGATCTCGAAATCGGCCAGCGACGCGCCGGTCTCGATGATGTCACCGACCGCGCCGTGCAGCTTCTTCACGGTGCCGGAGTACGGCGAGGGCACGTCGACGACGGCCTTCGCGGTTTCCATGGACACCAGCGGTGCGTCGAGCTTGATCGTGTCGCCTTCCTTGACATGCCATTCGACGACGGTCGCGTCGGGAAGGCCTTCGCCGAGGTCCGGCAGGTAAAAGGTCTTGATGTCGGCCATTGCGATAGGTTCCTCAGGATGCCGCGAGCGTGCGCTCGGCGGCCTCGACGATGCGTTCGACGCTGGGCAGATACTTCATTTCCAGGCGGAACAACGGGATGTGTGTATCGAAACCGGTCACGCGCTGCACCGGCGCGAGCAGGCTGTACAGGCATTCCTCGGCCAGGCGCGCGGCGATTTCCGCACCGAAACCGGCCGTCTTCGGCGCTTCGTGCACGATGACGCAGCGGCCGGTCTTGGTCACCGACTCGGCAATCGTGTCGAAGTCGAGCGGCGTGAGCGTGGCCACATCGATCACTTCGGCGCTGATGCCCTTGGTGGCGAGTTCGTCCGCGGCTTCAAGGCATTCCTTCACCTGTGCGCCCCAGGTCACCAGGGTCACGTCGGTGCCGTCGCGCAACACGAAGCAGACGTCGAGCGGCAGGGCCTCGCCGTCGTCGGGCACTTCTTCCTTGTACTGGCGATAGATGCGCTTGGGCTCGAAGAAGATCACCGGATCCGGATCGCGGATGGCGGCGAGCAGCAGGCCGTAGGCACGGGCCGGCGACGACGGCATGACCACGCGCAGGCCCGGGATGTTGGTGAACAGGTGCTCGTTGGCTTCGGAGTGATGCTCCGGAGCACGAATGCCGCCGCCCCACGGGGCGCGCCAGACGGCCGGCACGGTCATGCGGCCGCGCGTGCGGTTGCGCATGCGGGCGGCATGGCAGGCGATGTGCTCCATCATCGGGTAGATGAAGCCTTCGAACTGGGCCTCGGCGACGGGCTTCATGCCCTGCACGGCCAGGCCGATGGTCAGGCCGGCGATGGTGGCTTCGTCCAGCGGCGTGTCGATGACGCGCATTTCGCCGAACTGTTCCTGCAGGCCCTGGGTGGCGCGGAACACGCCGCCGTTGACGCCGACGTCCTCACCGAGCACCACGACGCTGTCGTCGTTGCGCATCTCGTAGGCGAGCGCCTGGGTCACTGCTTCGATAAGAGTGATTTGTGCCATGGGAAGGGTTCCTTACGACGTGCGATCGAGGGAAGCGGCGAGCTCGCGCTGCGCTTCGAGGTCGGCCGGGAGTTCGGCGTACAGATAGTCGAACATCGCCGTTGCCGGCTGGTTCTTCGTTTCCAGGTACGCGTTGACCTCGTTGTCCATCCAGTCGTCGCACTCGGCCTTCCAGGCCTCTTCCTTCGCGTCGTCCCACTTGCCCTTGCCTTCGAGCCACTTGCGCAGGCGCGGAATGGGGTCGCGTTCCCAGGCATCCTTCACTTCCTGCTCGCCGCGGTAGCGGCGGGCATCGTCGGCGGTGGTGTGGTCGCCGAGGCGGTAGGTCACCGCTTCGATCACGCTGGCGCCCTGGCCGGAGCGGGCGCGCTCGAGCGCGATCTCCATGGCGGCGCGCACGGCGATGATGTCGTTGCCGTCCACCTGGATGCAGGGCAGGCCGGCGGCGATGCCCTTCTGGGCGAGCGTGCCGGAGCCGCTCTGGATCCGACGCGGCACCGAGATCGCCCACTGGTTGTTCACGATCACGGCGACCATCGGCAGCTGCTGCGCGCCGGCGACGTTGATCGCGCCATAGAAGTCGCCCTTGGACGAACCACCGTCACCGATGGTGCAGACGGCCACGCGCGCTTCCTTGCGGATCTTGAAGGCGAGGGCGGAGCCGGCGGCGTGCAGGCACTGCGTCCCGATCGGTACGCACCAGGCAAAATCGTGGGCGGGGGCGTCGGCGAAGTCGTTACCGCGCTCGTCGCCACCCCAGTAGGTGTAGACCTCGCGCGGCTTGACGCCGCGATACAGCTGGGCGCCGTACTCGCGGTAGGACACGGCCAGCGAGTCTTCGCGGCGCATGGCGCTGCCGATGCCCACGTGCGCGGCTTCATGGCCGAGGCAGGAGGCGTAGGTGCCGAGCTTGCCGGTGCGCTGCAGGGCGATCGACTTGGCGTCGAACACACGCGTGGACACCATCAGCTTGTAGAGCTCGACCATGTGGTCGAGATCCTTGGCGAAAGCGGGGAGTTCCTTTCCGGTTTCCTTGCCGTCCTGGTCAAGGTATTGCAGGTATTCGATTTCGAACTTGGCGGCGATGGACACGACTCGCTCCCAGGGGAAGGGTTAGAAACGACACGCACGATGGGGGAAGCGGACGGGCCCATCCAGTGGGGCACGATCGACTTTCGGGTTGTTGCGAGCCGGACTAGATATCAGGGGTATTATGGCCCGGCAAGGCACGGCGCAGCATAGAACCGGTCGTCTCCGGTCAAGAAACCGCGCCACGGCGCCGTTTGCGCCGATCCACTCCTAATGTGAAATCGTCCATGGCCAACTCCCAGCGCGACCTCGAACCCGGTATTCGCACCGATCTCGACGGCCGTCTCACCTACGGCGAGTACCTCAGGCTGGACCAGGTACTGAGCGCGCAGGTACCCCGCAGCCAGCCCGCGCACCACGACGAGATGCTCTTCATCGTCCAGCACCAGACCTCCGAGCTGTGGCTGAAGCTGATGATCCACGAGCTGGATGCCGCCCTGGCGCACCTGCGGGCGGACGACGTGGACGGGACGCTGAAGATCCTGGCCCGGGTCAAGGCCATCCAGAGGCAGCTCTACGAGCAGTGGGGCGTGCTGGAAACCCTCACCCCGGCCGAATACCTGCAGTTCCGCGACGTGCTGGGGCCCTCGTCGGGCTTTCAGTCCCTCCAGTACCGCATGGTGGAGTTCCTGCTCGGCAACAAGCACGCGGACATGCTCCGCGTCTTCGAGCACGATCCGGTGGCTCATGCGCGCCTGAAGGTGATCTTCGAAGCGCCCGGCCTCTATGACGAATATCTGCGCTACCTGGCACGCCGCGGACACCCGGTGCCGGTGGACCTGCTGGAGCGCGACCTGACCCAGCCCTGGCGGAGCCAGCCCGCGCTGCTGCCGGTGTTCAAGCGGATCTACGAAGACACCGCCCACCACTGGCCTGAGTATCATCTCAGCGAAGAACTGGTCGACATCGAAGAGTCGTTCCAGCTTTGGCGCTTCCGCCACATGAAGACGGTCGAACGGATCATCGGGTTCCGCGCCGGCACCGGCGGCTCGTCCGGCGTGGCCTTCCTGCGCAAGGCGCTGGAGCAGAGTTTTTTCCCCGAACTGATCGAAGTGCGCACCATCCTGGGAACGTAAAAATTTGACGGGCGGCAGTCCGGACAGTTAAACACCCTGCACCAAGCGTCTTCACGCCCAAGGGAACTGCATGACTCCGACTGCCCCAGCCACCGCCAGGCCCGTGCCCGACTACCCGCAGACCCTCGGTCATCCGCGTCCCTTGTGGATGCTGTTCATGACCGAGTTCTGGGAACGTTTTGCGTTCTACGGCATGCGCTGGGCGCTCACGCTGTACATCGTGGCCCAGTTCTTCCACGGCGATCAGGCGGGGCAGGGGTACGCCAGCCGCACCTACGGCTCGTACCTGGCGCTGGTCTACGCGTCGGCGATCTTCGGCGGCTACGTGGCCGACCGGGTGCTCGGCTACCAGCGATCGATCCTGGTCGGCGCGGCGGTCATGGGTACCGGCCTGTTCCTGGTCATGGTGCCCAACCAGGACGTCTTCCTGATCGGCCTGGCGACGGTGATCGTCGGCAACGGCCTGTTCAAGCCGAACATTTCGTCGCTGGTCGGGCAGATTTACCCGGTGGGCGATGACCGTCGCGACCGTGGCTTCACGATCTTCTACATGGGCATCAACATGGGCGGTTTCCTCGCCCCGTTGGTTACCGGCTGGCTGGCTTCGGTACTGACCGACACGCCGCTGCAGGACAACTACAAGGCCGTTTTCGCAGCGACCGGCTTCGGCATGGTCGTCTGTTTCATCTGGTTCCTGATCGGCAAGCGCCAGCTCAAGGGCGTGGGCCTGCCGCCGCCGGAGCGCCACGAGGGCAAGAACCTCATCGGTGTGATCATCGGCATCATCGTGGCGATTCCGCTGGTTTACCTGTTGATGGCGAAAGCCGGTGCGATCTTCATTGCCTGGCTGCTGGGCGCATTGTTCATCGGTGTGGCCGTGATGCTGGTACTGGAGGCCGTGCGTCACGATCGCATCCAGATCCACCGCGTCATCGCCATGCTGCTGCTGTTCGCCTTCAACGTGCTGTTCTGGATGTTCTTCGAGCAGGCCGGCAGCTCGTTCAACTTCCTCGCGCAGAACATCGTCGATCGCCACATGTTCGGCGGTTGGGAATTCCCGACCGGCTGGTTCCAGTCGGTCAATTCGGCGGCGATCCTGGTCTTCGCGCCGCTCGTGGCGCTGGCCTGGGGCTGGTCGGCGCGGCACAAGCTGGAGCCGTCCATTCCACGCAAGTTCGGCCTCGGCCTGATCTTCAACGCGCTCGCCTTCCTGGTGCTGATGTATGCCCTGGCGAGCCTGGTCGGTGGCGACGGCCACATCCCGTTCTGGCCGCTCGCGGCCTGCTACGTGCTGCAGACCATCGGTGAGCTGTGCCTGTCGCCCATCGGCCTGTCGATGGTCACCAAGCTGGCCCCGATGCGCGTGGTCGGCCTCGCCATGGGCGGCTGGTTCCTCTCCACGGCGATCGGCAACAACCTTTCGGGCCTGCTCGCCGGCCACATCAGCGGCGAAACCGGCATGACCGTCGAGTCGGCGCTCAGCGGCTTTACCTTCAGCTTCGAGCTACTGGTCGGCGCGGGCATTGTGCTGTTCCTGATCGCGCCGCTGATCAACCGGCTAATGCACGGCGTCAAATAAGGCGGCGCTTGGCTCGGTAGGAGCCGATTTATCGGCGATGCTCTTTGTAGGAGCCGATTTATCGGCGAAAGGGTGCTCGCGAAGAGCATCGCCGATAAATCGGCTCCTACCGAGCAAAAGACCAGCGATTACGGTGCCAGCAGCTTGTCCAGGATGCTGTTCAACTGCGCCTGCTCGCCGTCATCGAGGCGAGCCAGCAAATCTCGCTCGTGAGCCCGTGCCAGCGGCGCGACCTCGTCATGGATCGCCCAGCCGGCCTCGGACAGCTGCAGAACCGAGCGGCGCTTGTCGCCATCGTGAATGCCCCGGTCCACCCGGCCCGCGTTGACCAACCGGGCCACGGCGCGACTCACCGCCACCTTGTCCATGGCGCTCCGGTCCACCACTTCCCTTGCAGAGATCTCGGGAAACCGCGCCAGGATGGTCATGACACGCCATTCCGTCATGCTCAGTTCGAAGCGATCCTGGTATTCAGACGCGATCGACTGGCTCACCGTGTTCGACAGGATGGACAGGCGATAGGGCAGGAAGTGCTCGAGCTCCAACGGGGCATGGGCAGGAACGGTGTCTAGGGTCATGCTGCGCTGGTCCTTGCAAATGGTTACAAGTGAAACTATAACGTACGGGTAGACGGCGCAAGCCGTGCCCCAAGCCAGGAGTATCGCCCATGAGCGCCCAGCCCAATATCGGTATGGAAGTCACCACCTTCGAAAACCCGCAGGGTGTCGATGGCTTCGAGTTCGTCGAATTCGCCGCGCCGGATCCGGCGCTGCTGCACACGTTGTTCCCAAAGCTGGGCTTCACAGCCGTGGCGACGCACAAAACTAAAAAGATCACCCTGTATCGCCAGGGCGAGTGCAATTTCCTGGCCAACGAAGAGCCGAACTCGTTCGCCGCGGACTTCGCTGCCGAGCACGGCCCGAGCGCCTGCGGTTTCGCTATCCGTTTCAACCGCCCGGCCACGGACGTGCAGGCGACCGCGCTGTCCAACGGCGCCGAGAAGGTCGAGCACAAGGCCGATACTCTCGCGTTGGGCGTGCCGACCATCCAGGGCATCGGTGGCTGCGCGCTGTACCTGATCGATACCTACGGCGCCAAGGGCGACGTGTTCGACGGCGAGTTCGAGTGGATTCCGGGCGTGGATCGTCACCCTAAGGGCTTCGGTCTGACATTCATCGACCACCTGACGCACAACCTGCACTTCGGCAACATGCAGAAGTGGTCGGATTACTACGAGCGCCTGTTCAACTTCCGCGAGATCCGTTACTTCGACATCAAGGGCGCGAAGACCGGCCTGGTGTCCAAGGCGATGACCGCGCCGGACGGCATGGTCCGCATCCCGCTCAACGAATCGGCGGACGAGAAGTCGCAGATCAACGAATACATCCGCGAATACAACGGCGAAGGCATCCAGCACATCGCGCTGTTCACCGACGATATCTATGCGTCGGTCGAAGCCATGCGTGCGCAGGACGTCGCATTCCTGGAAACGCCGGATACTTACTACGAAATGATCGACATCCGTGTGCCGGATCACGGCGAGGACATTCCCCGCTTGCAGAAGAACAAGCTGCTGATCGACGCCGACGACGAGACCAAGAAGAAGCTGCTGCTGCAGATCTTCACGCAGAACAACGTGGGCCCGATCTTCTTCGAGATCATCCAGCGTAAGGGCAACGAAGGCTTTGGCAACGGCAACTTCAAGGCCCTGTTCGAGTCCATCGAGCGCGACCAGATGCGCCGCGGCGTGCTCTGAGCGCGCGAAGCCTTCGCGAAAGCTAGACTAAGCGCGGCGCGGTCCCGAGACGGACCGCGCCGCGATGCGTTCATCCCAAGGATCCTCACGATGAGCCACACCGACGATACGCGCGGTTACCAGACCGGCTTCGGCAACGAGTTCGCCACCGAAGCCGTGGCCGGCGTCCTGCCCACCGGCCAGAATTCGCCCCAGCGGGTCGGGCACGGTCTCTACGCCGAACAGCTCTCCGGCAGCGCGTTCACTGCGCCGCGGCATCGCAACCGGCGTAGCTGGCTGTATCGCATGCGCCCGGCCGCGCAGCACTCGCCTTTTGCCGAGCTGCCGCACGCCACGTTCCACAACCGCTTCAACGAAGCGCCCGCTACGCCGAACCAGATGCGCTGGGATCCGTTGCCGATGCCGTCGCAGCCGACGGACTTCGTCGACGGCCTGGTCACGCTTGGCGGTAACGGCGGTGCGGAAGAGCAGGCCGGCGTCGGCGTGCACCTCTACTGCGCCAATCGGTCCATGCAGGGTCGTTACTTCTACAACGCCGACGGCGAGTTGCTGATGGTTCCCCAGCAAGGCCGCCTGCGTATCCGCACCGAGCTGGGTGTCGTCGAGGTGGAGCCGCTGGAAATCGCCGTGGTGCCGCGTGGCGTGCGCTTTCTGGTCGAACTGCCGGATGGCGAAGCTCGCGGCTACGTCGCCGAAAACTTCGGCGCCCCACTGCACCTGCCGGATCTCGGTCCGATCGGTGCCAACGGCCTGGCCCATCCGCGCGACTTCCTCACGCCGGTGGCCGCTTACGAAGACCTCGAGGGCGAGTTCGCGCTGATCGCCAAGTTCCAGGGTGCGTTATGGTCCGCCAGCATCGACCACTCCCCGCTCGACGTGGTCGCCTGGCACGGCAATTACGCGCCGTACAAATACGACCTGCGTCGCTTCAACACCATCGGCTCGATCGCCGTGGATCATCCGGATCCGTCGATTTTCACCGTGCTCACCTCGGCCAGCGACACGCCGGGCACGGCGAACATGGACTTCGCCATCTTCCCGCCGCGCTGGTTGGTCGCCGAGCACACATTCCGGCCGCCGTATTTCCATCGCAACGTGGCCAGCGAGTTCATGGGCCTGATCGATGGTGCGTATGACGCGAAGCAGGGCGGCTTCGTGCCCGGTGGTTCCAGTCTGCACAATTGCATGAGCGGCCACGGCCCCGACGCGGCGAGCTTCGAGAAAGCTTCGAACGCCGACGTTTCACGTCCCGACCATATCGTGGGCACCATGGCCTTCATGTTCGAGACGCGCAGGGTCATTCGTCCGACCCGGCAGGCGCTCGACTCGCCGTCGTTGCAGGGTAATTATTACGAATGCTGGCGCGGGCTGAAGAAACACTTCACGCCGCCGTCGGCCTGATCGAAAAGGAAACGCATGAAACTCGCTTCGCTTAAGGAAGGCGGCCGTGACGGTACGCTCATCGTCGTCAGCCGCGACCTCGCTCGTGCCGTGAAAGCCACCGGTGTCGCGCCGACCCTGCAGGCTGCACTGGACGAATGGAGCACGATCGCGCCGCGGCTCAATGCGCTCTCGGAAGACCTCAACGAGGGTCGCGCGCAGGATGCGTTCGACCTCGACATGACGAAGCTCGCCGCACCGCTGCCGCGCGCTTATGAATTCGTCGACGGCAGCGCCTACCTGCCACATGTCGAGCGCGTGCGCCGTGCGCGCGGCGCTGAAGTGCCCGAGTCGTTCTACACCGATCCGCTGATGTACCAGGCGACCAGCGCCGGTTTTCTCGGTCCGCGCGATCCGGTCGTTGTTTCGAGCGAGGAGTTCGGCATCGATCTCGAGGCTGAAGTGCTCGTCATCACCGACGACGTGCCGATGGGTGTAACGCCGGCACAGGCCGCATCGCACATTCAGCTCGTTGGCCTGGTGAACGACGTCTCGCTTCGTGGCCTGATCCCCGGCGAACTCGCCAAGGGCTTCGGATTTCTGCAGTCCAAGCCGCGTTCGGCGCTGTCGCCGGTCTTCGTTACACCCGATGAGCTTGGCGAGGCGTGGATCGACGACAAGCTCCATTTGCCGATGCGCACGTGGATCAACGGCACCTGGTTCGGCGAAGCCGAATGCGGCATCGACATGCAGTTCGACTTCTCGCAGCTGGTGGCACACGTGGCGAAGACCCGTCCGCTGACTGCGGGCACCCTGGTCGGCTCGGGCACCATCGCCAACGAAGATACCGGCAAGGGCGCCTCCTGCCTCGCCGAACAGCGCACCGTGGAAACCCTGCGCGACGGCAAGCCGATCACGCCGTTCCTGTCGTTCGGCGATACGGTGAAGATCGATGTCACCGACGCCACCGGGGCCTCCATCTTCGGCGCGATCGAACAGTCCATCCAGAAAGCCTGAGAGCTACAAAATCGCGAAATAAGAAGGGTCCGCACGTTCTCGTGCGGGCCCTTTCTTGTTACATGGCTCAGATCACTAGGGACGCCTACACGAGGCCAAGAAAATGCCTACATTCACCGCGGGCTCGACCGATTAGCGTGTTTCGATCGCCTGCAGGATCAACGAATGAAAACGCTATGGTCGATTGTCGGGTTTTCTGTGGTCGCCGTGATTGTCGGACTCGGTGGGCCGGTCCGGTCGGAGGGCGGAAGGACCGATGCAGCCATCGCAGCGGCTGTTGCGGGGACGACGACGCGGGTCGATATCGAGCGTCAGGCCTCCCTCGTTCGCGCCCTCTCGACTGTCCCGGAGAAGGAGAGGGCTGCGGGGCGGAACAGTCGCGGAGCTCGGTGCTACTACAACTGCCCGCCTCCCATCGGCAGCGTGACCGCTTCACCTCAGGTCGTCAGTATGCCGGGGGGCGCTCTTGGCTCGGTGACTATCCATTGGCGGTGGGACCAGTCTGCCACCGAGGCAGTCACCGAGCACAGCTGCCTTTGGGTGAGTAAGGGTGACGAGAGCGAGGCGCATCTCGTGAAGTGCAAGGGTCCAGGCCTTACGTACGCGACCACGGTAGGCTGGATTGGCTCGGGCAACTATATCTTTCGTGTCGCCCCCGGCAATCCGAAGGGGCCGTTTAGCAAACCCGTTGCTGGCCTGTTCCAACTTGCCCAGACCATCGTGGTCGGCGCTGCATTGTAGGAGCCGATTCATCGGCGATGGGTGCTTGCGACACCCTGGCCTGCTGCGCGGGATCGCCGATGAATCGGCTCCTACAAAAGAAAAAGGCCCGCATGTGCGGGCCTTTCGATGTCACGCCAAAGAGATTATTTGGCGTTCATCAGCGCCCTGGTCATGTCGAGCATGCGGTTCGAGAAGCCCCACTCGTTGTCGTACCACGAGAGGACCTTGACCAGCGTGCCTTCCATGACGCGCGTCTGCGTCGAGTCGTAGATCGACGAGTGCGGGTTGTGGTTGAAGTCGATCGACACCAGCGGCTGCGTATTCACGGCCAGGATACCCTTCATCGAGCCATTGGCGGCCTCGTTGATCACGGCATCGATCTCTTCCTTGGTCGTCGCACGGGCGGCGGTGAAGACCAGGTCGACCACGGACACGTTGATCGTCGGAACGCGCATGGCGAAACCGTCGAGCTTGCCGTTGAGTTCCGGCAGGACCAGGCCGACCGCGGCAGCGGCGCCGGTCTTGGTCGGGATCTGGCTGTGCGTGGCGCTACGGGCGCGGCGCAGGTCCGAGTGGTAGACGTCGGTCAGGACCTGGTCGTTCGTGTAGGCATGGATGGTGGTCATCAGGCCGTGCACGATGCCGATCTTCTCGTGCAGCACCTTGGCCAGCGGAGCCAGGCAGTTGGTGGTGCACGACGCGTTGGAGATGACTTCGAGCTTCGAGGTCAGCTTGTCGTCGTTCACGCCCATGACGAACGTGCCATCCACGTCCTTGTCGCCGGGTGCCGAGATGATCACCTTCTTGGCGCCGCCGGCGATGTGCGCGCTGGCCTTGGCCTTGGAGGTGAAGAAGCCGGTCGACTCCAGCACGACGTCGACGTTGTGCTCGCCCCAGGGCAACTTGGACGGATCGCGCTCGGCGAAGACCTTGATACGGTCGCCGTTGACGATCAGGTCGCCGCCGTCAACCGAGACTTCACCCGGGAAACGGCCATGGGCCGTGTCGTACTGGGTGAGGTGGGCATTGGTATTGGCATCGCCGAGATCGTTGATCGCGACGATCTGGATGTCCTGGCCATTTTTCTTGGCTTCATAGAGCGAGCGCAGGATGTTGCGACCGATGCGACCGTAACCGTTGATGGCGACCTTGATGGTCATAGGGCAAGCCTCCGGATGGGATGTGCTGACTAAGTAGGGGCAGGTGGCGTAAACGTCCATGGTAACGGAACGTCGCAGGGGGCGGCTTGCTGCAACGCGGCGATCTGTCATCCGGGTCTCAGTCCGGCTGTGGCACACTTGGCCGTTCGCCCGTCCGGAAACGTTTACAGCTCCATGAAAACGACTCATAAGCGCGCGCTAGCCGCCTTCCTGGTCCTGACCGTCCCCGCCTTCGCCAGCACCGTGCAGGCCTGGGGCGACATCGGCCACCGCATCGTCGCCGAACTGGCCTGGCGCCAGCTCGACCCCTCGGCCAAGGCCGAAGTAGAGCGCCTGCTCAAGGCCGACGGCTCCGACTCCCTCGCCGACGTGGCCAGCTGGCCCGACCACCTCCGGGACGATCCGACCCAGAAAGACCTGGGCAAGGCCACGGCCAAGCTTCACTACATGGACTTCGTTGACGGGCACTGCGTCTACGTGAAGCCGGTCGATTGCAAGGATGGCGAATGCGTCGTCGGCGGCCTGGAGAAGTACGTCGCCATCCTCGGTGACCGCCATAAGTCGGAAGCCGAACGGGCCCAGGCGCTGAAATTCGTCGTCCATTTCGTCGGTGACGTGCACCAACCGCTTCATGCCGGCAACCGCGACGACAAGGGCGGCAACGATTACCAGGTCCAGTTCGACGGCAAGGGCTCCAACCTGCACAAGGTCTGGGACTCCGGCATGCTCTACACCCGCGACTTGAAGTGGCCGGCCTACGCCGACCGCCTCGCGGCAGAGGGCCCGGTGAAACTGCCCAAGCCCATCCCGCCGCTGGATAACCCGTACGCCCAGTGGGCTGAGGAATCCTGCTCGATCGTCGCCGCGAACGGGTTCTACCCGGACGGCCACGCGGTCGACGACGCCTATGTCGCCAAATACCTACCGGTTGCCGAGACCCGCCTGCGCCTTGCCGGCAAGCGTCTCGCCGACCTGCTCAACCACACGCTGGACTAACAAAAAATGACCGATATCCAGGTTCGCCGCACGAAGATCGTCGCCACCCTCGGACCCGCCACGGACGCGCCGGGCATGCTCGAGAAGATCCTCGAGGAGGGCGTCGACATCGTCCGCCTGAATCTTTCGCACGGTACGCCGGACGACCACCGCGCTCGCGCGAACGCGGTTCGCGCCGCTGCGCTCGCCGTCGGTCGCGAAGTCGGCATCCTTGCCGACCTGCAGGGTCCGAAGATCCGCATCGAGAAGTTCGCCGATGGCCCGATCGACCTCATGGCCGGTGACAGCTTCGTGCTCGACTGCCGCCCGGATGCCCCGGCCGGCAACCAGAACCACGTTGGCGTGAGCTATTACGACCTGCCCAAGGACGTGGTCGCCGGCGACGTGCTGCTGCTCGACGACGGCCTGATCGCCCTCTCGGTGATCGAGATCTCCGGTAGCGAAATCCGCACCCGCGTTGTCATCGGCGGCCGTCTGTCAGCACGCAAGGGCCTCAACCGCCAGGGCGGTGGCCTCAGCGTCAGCGCCTTGTCCGACAAGGATCGCAACGACATCAAGCTGGCCGCCGAGATGGGCGCCGACTTCCTTGCCGTGTCCTTCGTGCGCTGCGCCGAAGACCTCCACGAAGCCCGCCGCCTGATGCGCGAGGCCGGTGGCGATGCCGCCATCGTCTCGAAAATCGAACGCGCCGACGCCATCCCCGTGCTCGGTGAAATCATCGACGCGTCCGACGTGGTGATGGTCGCCCGTGGCGATCTCGGCGTGGAAATCGGCGACGCCGAGCTGCCGGGCCTGCAGAAAAAGATCATCCGTGAGTCGGTGCAGCGCAATCGCTCGGTCATCACGGCCACCCAGATGCTGCAGTCCATGGTCCGCGCGCCCATCCCTACGCGCGCCGAGGTGCTCGACGTGGCCAACGCCGTCATCGATGGCACCGACGCGGTGATGCTCTCGGAAGAGAGCGCCGCCGGCGCCCATCCGGACAAGGCCGTGGCCGCCATGCGTCGCATCTGCCTGGGTGCGGAGCGTCAGTTCGAACCGCGCGACGACCTGCGCCCGGACACCCACTCGCTGGACCGTAGCGACCAGGCCATTGCGCTCGCTGCGATGCTCCTGGCCGCCCAGGTCGGCGTGCGCGCCATCGTCGCGCTGACCGAATCGGGCGCCACCGCGCAGTGGCTCTCACGCTACCGCTTCGCCGTGCCCATCTACGCGCTGTCGCCGTCGGATATGGCCCGTCGCCGCATGCTCATGCTGCGCGATGTGCAGCCGGTGGACTTCGAGCAGAGCAACCTCGACCCGGCGCACACCGCCCGCGCCGCTCTCCAGCACCTGTTCTCACTGGGCAAGCTGGCCAAGGGCGACCGCGTCATCCTGACCCACGGTGACCACATCGGCCGTGGCGGCGGTACCAACACCCTGAAGCTGCTCGTCGTCGGCGACGACGGCATCGCCGACAGCCTGCGCGACCTGTAATTGGACAAGGTAGGAGCCGATTCATCGGCGATGCTCTTGTGGGAGCCGCTTCAGCGGCGATAGGCCTTCCGGCTTCGTCGCCGCGTAGGCTTTTCGCCGATGAATCGGCTCCCGCATCCCCTCAGTCGCCGATGAATCGGCTCCTACCGAGTCAGGGCGGCGGAATACCACCGCACGATTTCACACGCATCGCATGCGCGTGCAGGGTTAAACTTGGTGCACTGGCAACTCACCGAGGGCGTCATGATCCGACTCAAGCTCCGTACCGGCGCGATTGCCGCCACTGCTGCTCTTCTGCTCGTCGCCGGCGTCGCCGAGGCCCAGAACCTCCGCCGCGTTGCCCCCGAGCGACTGACCGGTTATTGGTATCTGACCAATAAGTCGGTCAATCCCGACGTTCCCAATACCGGCAAGAACCTCGACCAGCCCACCTGTGTCGCGGTGAGCTACATGATCGGCTCCGATGGCCGCACCCAGAACGCCAAGATCGAGAAGGTCGTCCCCGCGGGTGACCTCGGCCAGGTCGGCGTGAGCATCGTCAAGCAGCTTTCCTACGTGAAGGGCTCCCAGAACGGCACGGCCGTTCCAGTGCAGACCTACTACGTGACCGGTTTCAACCTGCCGGAAGATCCGGACAAGAAGGCCGCGATCCTGAAGCAGTGCGAGCTGCCAGGCTACCAGACCACTTGATCGCGCCGCACAACGGCTTTCGCGGAGTCGTCCCTTATACTCCGCCGGTTTTTGCCTTCGCTTAGCCTCTCGTCGAGGGGCATACCACTACATCCATACGGAGTTGTCATGAGCATCGAAAATCTCGAAGAAGTCGCACAGGCGATGGTGGCCTCGGGGAAGGGCATCATTGCCGTCGACGAATCGACCAACACCATCAAGAAGCGTTTCGAGGCCGCCGGTGTCGAGAACACCGAGGAAAATCGTCGCCGCTATCGCGAGCTGCTCCTGACCGCGCCGGACCTGGGTGAACACATCTCTGGCGCCATCCTGTTCGACGAGACCATCCGTCAGAAGGCCAGCGACGGCACGCCGCTGGTCGACGCCATGAAGAAGGCCGGCATCATCCCGGGCATCAAGGTCGACAAGGGTCCGGTGCCTCTCGCGGGCTTTCCGGGCGATGTCATCACCGAAGGCCTCGATGGCCTGCGTGATCGCCTCAAGGAATACGCCCAGCTCGGCGCCCAGTTCGCCAAGTGGCGCGCGGTGATCAACATCACTGACGACAATCCGAGCTCCACGGCCATCGAGGCCAACATGGAGAACCTGGCCCGCTACGCGGCACTGTGCCAGGAAGCCGGTCTGGTACCGATGGTCGAGCCGGAAATCGTCATGGACGGTCCGGAGAGCACGCACGACATCGAGGTGAGCTACGAAGTGCATGAAGCCGTGCTGCGCAGCCTGTTCAATGCGCTCTATGCACACAACGTGATGCTCGAAGGTCTCATCCTGAAGGTCAGCATGGTGATCCCTGGCAAGAATGCGCCTGCGGACGAGCAGGCCACGCCGGATCAGGTTGCCGAGGAGACCGTGCGCGTTCTCCGCACCACCGTTCCGGCAAGCGTGCAGGGCATCGTGTTCCTCTCGGGCGGCCAGAGCGATGAGCAGGCCACCGAGCACCTGGACCTCATCAACAAGCTGGGCCCGCACCCGTGGCCGGTGAGCTTCTCCTACGGCCGCGCGCTGGTCGCCGAGGCGCTGAACGTGTGGTCGAAGGATCTCAAGGGTAATTACGAGAAGGCACAGACGGTCGTGCACGAGCGTGCCAAGGAAAATGGCGACGCAGCGTTGGGCCAGTGGAAGAAGCGCGGTTGATCGAGGTGTGACGCGCCCTCGCGGCGCGCTCCTCCCGATGGTCGTGCGTCAACAAAAAACCCGGCGCCTCGCGGCGCCGGGTTTTGTTTCACCATCTGCGGCGGTCAACGACCGGCGCGTCGATCAGAAGCGGTATTCCGCACCCACCGAGGCCACGTTGGTGGACAGGTTGAGGCCGTGCTTCTTGGCATCGTAGTGGTCGTAGTTCAGGCCGAGGCTGAAGTTGTCGGTCAGGTTGTAACCCACGCCTGCACCGGCGTACCAGCTGGTCTTGTCGAAGTTGTGGCGCGTGATGTCGTCATGGCTCACACCGTCGCCCTTCCAGGCGTAGAGACCGGCACGGCCGCTGATGTACCACTTCGGATCGATGTTGAAGCGGCCGTTCACGCCAGCGGTCCAGCCATGCAGGCTCGACTTGCGGTCGTCGATGGCATTGCCGCCGGTGACCAGGTGCTTGGCGTGGATGTTGCCCAGGTCGTTGTAGCCACCTTCGACACCCAGCGCGACCGACGGGCTGACAGCCCAGCGATAACCGCCGTTGATGTCGTACGCGACGTCATGCCCGTCGTAGTTGCCCTTGTTGACCTGCGCACGTCCGGCGCTGCCGTTGACGAAGAAACCGGCGCCACTGGCGTCCTGCGCGAAAGCCGGGGCCGCAACCATACCGGCCGCCATGAGGCCAAGAGCGATGAGGGTCTTTTTCATGGGGAAAACTCCTGCTTATTCTTTATGCGTTCAATGCGGATGGCTTGGGGAAGCCGTCTCCGCCACAACACGCGAGCGGGGGTGCCGCGCGTCCAGGAAGTAGATGCGGCGCTGCCGCAATAGATTCAATACCCATAAGTTCATTATTAAGAAAAAATTAAGCCACGGCGTCTGGGGCGCCGTGGCTTATGACTTCAGAACAACAACTTATCCCGTCTTAGAAACGGTATTCGCCAGCGAGCGAGATGATGCCGGTGGAGCGCTTCAGGCCAACGCTGGTGTCGCCGGTCGCGTTGTCCATGACCTTGCCCGCATTCGCGTGGAAGTAGTCGTAGGCGAGGCCGATACCGAAGTGCTCGTTCACGTCCCAACCGGTGCCGACGCCGGCATACCAGCTGCCGCGGTTCGGGCGACCGCCGTTGGAGAAGCCGATGTCCTGGCCAACGCTGTTGTTGTAATTGTTGTTGTTGTCATTGGCGCGGAAGTAGCCGCCATGGCCGCTGAGGTACCAACCCGGCACGAGGTTGATCTTGCCGTTGACACCGAGCATCCAACCACGCAGCGCGTTCTTGGTCTTCTTCTGGTCGACGTCCTGATCCGACTCGAACGCGTTTTTCACGCGGTAATTGCCGAGATCCGTGTAGCCGGCTTCGACGCCCAGACCGAGGTCCTGGCCGACCTTCCAACGGTAACCGCCGAGCAGGCCATAGCCCGTGCGACGGCCCTGTTCGCCGTGCAGCGGATTGAAGCCGCTCACATTGCTGCCGAAGCCACCGGTGTCGCTGCCGTTGGTACGGCCCACGTTGCCACCGATGAACCAGTTGCCGCTACCCACGGCCTGGCTCGGCTGATAATTGCCGGAGACAGCCGGGTTGCTGTCCTGGGCGAAGGCCGGAATGGCCGCAAACGAGACGCAAGAAACTGCAAGGGCAAGAGCTGCCTTCTTCATGGGGATGTTCCTCTTATTTTGGGGCGGCGACCGATCCGTGGGGGTGGGGGGAAGATCGGTTGCCGTGATCGATTAGAGTCCTTCGAACCTGAAGCGCCCCGAAAAACAGAACGGAAAGATTAAGGTGGAGTTAACTTTGCGTTTGCAGCATGAACGTCCACGACAAGATGTGATCAATGCGCGACAATCATGGTTTTTCCGCCGCCTGTTAACTGGAGAACGCCGATGACGACACGTCGCGAACGCGCAAACGCGATCCGCGCCCTGGCCATGGATGGTGTGGAAGCCGCCAATTCCGGCCACCCGGGCATGCCGATGGGCATGGCCGATATCGCCGAGGTCCTGTGGGGCGATTTCCTGCATCACAACCCGACGAATCCGCATTGGCCCAACCGCGACCGCTTCGTGCTGTCGAACGGTCATGGTTCGATGCTGCAGTACGCGCTGCTTCACCTGACCGGTTACGACCTGCCGATCGGTGAACTCAAGCGTTTCCGCCAGCTCGGTTCGAAGACCGCTGGCCACCCGGAATTCCACCACACGCCCGGCATCGAGACGACCACCGGCCCGCTCGGCCAGGGCCTCGCCAATGCCGTCGGCTTCGCGATTGCCGAGGAAGTCCTCGCGGCGCGTTTCAACCGCCCGGGTCACGAGATCGTCGATCACCACACCTTCGTCTTCGTCGGTGACGGCTGCCTGATGGAAGGTATCTCGCACGAAGTGTCGTCGCTCGCCGGTACGCTCAAGCTCGGCAAGCTCGTCGCGATCTACGACGACAACGGCATCTCCATCGATGGCGAAGTGCACGACTGGTTCACCGACAACACCGCCGAGCGCTTCCGCGCCTATGGCTGGAACGTGGTCGTCGGTGACAACGACAAGCCGGTCGATGGCCATGACGCCGAGGCGATCAAGAAGGCGATTACCTCCGCCACCTCGCAGAGCGACAAGCCCTCGCTGATCATCTGCAAGACGATCATCGGCTTTGGTTCGCCGAACAAGGAAGGCAAGGAATCCTCGCACGGCGCCGCGCTGGGCAAGGAAGAAGTCGCTCTCGCCCGCAAGCAGCTGGGTTGGGAATACGGTCCGTTCGAGATCCCGCAGGCCATGTACGACTCGTGGAGCGCGAAGAAGAGCGGCGCCGACGCGGAAAAGGCCTGGAACGACAAGTTCGACGCCTACGCCAAGGCCTTCCCGGAACTCGCCAGCGAGCTCAAGCGTCGCCTGTCCGGCGAGCTGCCGGCCAACTGGAAGGAAGGCGCTGCCGCCTTCATCAAGAAGCTGCAGACCGAAGGTCCGGTGGTCGCATCGCGCAAGGCATCGCAGATGTCGCTCGATGCGTATGGCCCGCTGCTGACGGAACTGATCGGCGGCTCCGCCGATCTGGCCCCGTCGAACCTGACCATCTGGAAGGGCTCGAAGAACATCGCTACCGGTGGTGCCGAAGGCAACTACATCCACTACGGCGTGCGCGAGTTCGGCATGACGGCGATCTCCAACGGTATCGCATTGCACGGTGGCTTCATTCCGTACGACGCGACCTTCCTGGTGTTCTCCGACTACGCCCGCAACGCCGTGCGCATGTCGTGCCTGATTCCCGCGCACACCATCCACGTGTACACGCACGACTCGATCGGCCTGGGCGAAGACGGCCCGACCCATCAGCCGGTCGAACATATGGCGTCGCTGCGCCTGATCCCGAACAACCGCCTGTGGCGTCCGGCCGATGCGGTTGAATCGGCGGTGTCCTGGAAGATGGCGATCGAGCGTGCCGGTAACCCGTCGTGCCTGATCTTCTCGCGTCAGAACCTCAAGCATAATCCGCGCACCGACGAGCAGCTGGCGAACATCGAGAAGGGCGGTTACGTCCTCTGGGAGCCGTCGGAGAAGTTCAAGGCGATCATCATCGCCACGGGCTCGGAAGTCGGCATCGCCGTGGAAGCCGCGCAGGCACTGGGTGACCAGGGCGTGCCGGTCCGCGTCGTGTCGATGCCCTGCACGGAAGAGTTCGATGCACAGCCGGTCGAATACCGCGAGGGCGTCCTGCCGTCGTGGTGCCGCGCCCGCGTCGCTGTCGAAGCGGCCAGCGTGGACTTCTGGTTCAAGTACGTCGGCCTGGACGGCAAGGTGATCGGCATGACCACCTTCGGTGCCTCGGCGCCGATCAACGACCTGTATGAACACTTCGGCATTACGACGCCGAAGATCGTCGATGCGGTCAAGAGCGTGATCAAGTAAAGCGGTTTTTCATCCGCGTAGACAAAAGAGGCCTCCGCAAGGAGGCCTCTTTTTTTGGCTGTTTGGAGGATTTATTGCTGGACGCTGTGCACGGCAGCGCTGACCGCAATGAAGGCCGCGCAGCCGATCGCCTGGGAGCTGGTGCCACTGGACGAGCAATGTCCCGTTGGCGTCTGGGGTCTAACGACGACACTGTCCTTCGAGGGCGATCTGCGCGTGGCGCCAAGCATTTGCGGATTCTTCGGAAACGCGCCCTGGCCGTCGCTTTGCAGTGGCGATTGCCAGGAAATCGGTGACGCCTGTGGTTGCGTCCCCGTCAGCCACGCGTGAGGCGTCTGGACGACGGGAGCCTCTGCCGCTGCGACCAGCGATGCCTGGGCGGCCGCCAGAAGCGCCAGGATGTACGGAAAGCACGATCGACGACGCATAGGTTCCTCCATGGATAGCCGCCAATGGGTGCGGCCATGGAAAGTCTACCAAGTCGGCAGGAGAATGGGCGCTGCCG
Source organism: Luteibacter sp. P1_D3 (assembly GCF_056406135.1). Lineage (NCBI taxonomy): Bacteria > Pseudomonadati > Pseudomonadota > Gammaproteobacteria > Lysobacterales > Rhodanobacteraceae > Luteibacter > Luteibacter sp. P1_D3. Next base: position 20,995 of record NZ_JBFUAT010000036.1, read on the forward strand.
CACGCTCGCGCCGATGGTTGGCCGCCCCTCTGGTAATCTTGGCGTTCCGGGCACCCGATTCCTCCGTTCATGACACCGACCTCCCAACGACACGCGTACCTCCCGTACGTCGACGGATTGCGAGCGATCGCGGTCCTGGCAGTCGTGCTGTATCACCTGAATCCGGCATGGCTGCCGGGCGGATTCGCGGGCGTCGATATTTTCTTCGTGATCTCGGGCTTCGTCGTGGCCGCGTCGGTAGGCGACCGCGAGCGCACCTCGTTTCCGTCGTTCATGTCGTACTTTCTTTCGCGGCGCATGCTGCGCATCGCGCCTGCGCTGATCGTCTGCCTGTTGGTGACCGGATTGGTCGCCGCAGTGTTCATTCCCGATGCGTGGTTGAGCGAGAGCAACCAACGAACCGGTCGATACGCCTTCTTCGGCTTCGGCAACCTGATGCTGGCGCGCTTCGGTAACGACTACTTCTCGCCAATCTCCGAATACAACCCGTATACGCACACCTGGTCGCTCGGTGTGGAAGAACAGTTCTATCTCCTGTTCCCGGTGCTGTTCTGGCTGTGGAGTTTCGGGGGGCGTTGGCGCCAGGTCGTCGCGGGTCTGTTCGTCGCAGGCGGCTTGTGGTCGTTCAATCATGCGATGCAGATCGGCTCCAGCGATCATGCGTCTGCCTTCTACCTGCTTGCCAGCCGATTCTGGGAGTTGGCAGTCGGTGTACTGCTTTACCTCGGCATGGCGATGGCGGGGCGCCGGTTCGATACGATCGATCCGGTCACGCCGCGCTGGTTGTTTCCCGCGGGCGTACTCGCATTTTCGGCATTGTTGGTCAGTCTGGTGACGTCGCAGCCCGCCACGTTCCCGGCGCCGGGTGCGGTCTTGCCTGTGCTGGCGACCGCGGCGCTGCTCGGCATGCTGCACGGCCGGCCGATGAGTTTTCCCTTCGTACGCGCGCTCACCTGGCATCCGATGCTTCGGATCGGGCGGCTTTCCTACTCGCTTTACCTCTGGCACTGGCCGGTCTTCGTCCTGTTTCGCTGGACGGTGGGCACGGGATCGTTCGCCACGCGTATTGTGGCGTTGGCGATCGCCGTAATCCTTGCCGTGTTGTCCTGGCGTTATGTCGAGACCCCCGTGCGCAGGGCGCCTCGCCTCAAAGCGATGCGTCGGGTGGCCGTGGTCGGCTGTGGTGTCGTCGCACTGTACGCGGGCATGTGGATCAGCGGGTGGGTGGACAGCCAGCAGCCGAGCCTTTCCATCAGTGCTGTCTCGCGTCATGCCGACGACTGGTATCCGTCGCGCAAGGCCACGGTGACCAATGCGGCGGGATGCTCGGTCACACCTGCACGCGAGAAAGTGGGTGACGGCTTCCGCGTTGTCTTTGAACGCAAAGCGTGCAACGACCCCGTCACAGCGCCGGATGTCTTTGCGATTGGCGATTCGCACGCCATGGCCTACGGCACGATGTTCAGCGCGTATGCCCTGGAGACGGGCGCCAAGGTGACCCTCTACAACAATGGCGGTTGCCCCTTCCTGGGCCTCCAGCCCTGGCGCGACCGCGCGCCGCGTTGCCTGAAAGTGGCGGGGCAGGCACTCGAGCACATGCTGCCGCGATTGGGCGCTGGCGATGTCGTCTTCATGCCGTCGTTGCGCGTTCCGCGCTTTGTGGACCAATGGGATCGCCTGCCTCAGGACGATATCCCTGAACTCGTCTTTGGCGCCGCCGCGGCGAAAGATCGCGAGACGGCCATGCTGGACGGCGAGAAAGTGCTCCAGCGTATCCAGGCGACCGGCGCACGCGCGATGCTCGAAGCACCCGACCTGGTCATGAAGGCGCCGCTGTTTCGTTGTGCGGATGTATGGACCACGACCAACCCGGTCTGTGCGGACGGCACCGTGGTCAATCGCGCCGAATTCGAGCGCCTGCGCGCGCCGATGCTCGCCTCGCTTCATGTCATGGCCGGCCAGGCGCCCGGATCGATCGTCTGGGATCCGTTCCCGGTCATTTGCCCGGTGGGCGGTGATTGCAATGGCTTCCTCGGCGGCAGGCCGCTTTTCTTCGACGGTGACCACCTCAGTGGCTTCGCCAATCGCCTGCTGTTGCCGTCGTTTACACAGGCCGCTCGTCGGCTCCACGAAGCGCCGTCGCACGTTGCCGCGGCCGCTGACTAGCTGACTAGGGCCTCGGCGCAAGCAAGGCGCTGAGGCGATCCGGCGTCCCCCCGATGCGTTGGAGGTGTGGATAGCGTAGCGGTCCCTCCGGTGACACGACGATGATGGTGGTGCTCCCATCCATGGTCGTCGTCAGTTGCAGTGGTGCGGGCTTCGGTGCTTTGAGGAGGTCGTCGAGAAGCTCGGGTCGGTAGGCCTGTCCGTTCACCGCGTCGATGCGTGCTCCCGGAGCGAAGCCCGCGCGGAATGCCGGTCCGTTCCATGAGACGGTCTTGACGATGCCTCCCTTGCCGATCGTGAGGCCCACCGCACTGGAGAAGTCGCGGGCGCCGGCGTCGATTTCGTTTTGTCGAAAGTAGTCGCTCGGCGTGGCATCGAAGACGAGCCGATAGCCTTCGCCGGCAAGGCCGTCGGTGACATGGCTGGCGTCGTGGCTGTCGAGGCGCAAACGAAGGAACGTCGCCCAGTCGTTCGGTGCAACGCGTTGCAGGGCCGAACACACGTCGTCGAACGAATAAGTCGATGTAGTCATGTCACCTTCCTTGCCTCCGCCGAAGAAGGCGCGCGCGAAGTCGTCGAGACTCCTTGTGTCATGCGTCTTCTCGCGAATCTCGGCATCGACGGCGAGCCAGAGGAAGACACCTTCGCCGTAGTAATCCTCGCGTCGTTGCCAGTCACGCCAGGCCATCGGATGGCCGGCGGCAATCAGGGGATCGTTGGTACTGTCCTGCAGGGACTTCCACGCGCGCCCGCTCTGGCCACGAACACCGGTGGCCCCCACGGCGAGGGCGTCCAGGGTTTCCTGCGTCGTGCGCAGTCCCGCGCGCGCCGCAAGGACGCGGCCCCAGAATTCCGTCTGCCCTTCATAGACCCACAGAAGGCTACCGCGCATCGGCTCGTTGAAGGTGGCGGACCACAGGTCGGCAGGCTGACGGTAACGGCCGTTCCACGAGTGAACGAACTCGTGGGCCAGCAGGTCACGGTCGACGAGATGATCGGCGTTGCTCCGGAAGAAATCCGGGGCGAGGACGTCGCTACTCGATTGCGCCTGTTCGATACCGCCCGGACCGGGTAGATCGTCGCTGAGCGCCAGCATGAAATCGTAGTGCGCGTAGTGGCGCGTCGGTAGCAGCGCACGTGTTTGTCGCACCATCGCCCGCAGCTTGCCGAGTTGAACCGCATCCACGTCCACATCGCTGGCGCTCGCAGCCAGCGCGGTCAGTCGCACGGGCGCATCACCGGCGGCGTCCAGGTCGTATCGCTTGACGTGACGACCGGCGACAACCGGTGAGTCGACCAAGGTTTCAAGCGACGTCGTCTTGAACGCGAGAGGGCGTTCGGGCTGGCTTTCCAGTGCGGTGACCGCCTGGAATCCGGGCGGCAGTGTGAGGTGCGCCGTCACCGGTATATTTCGCGCGAACCAGCCGGCCGGGTAGAGGAGCACGCTTTGCCATGGCACCGTGACGATGTCCGGTGTCGTGCTCACCATGCCCTGCCGTGCGGAGAAGGGCGAGAGAAACTGGAACTCGAGATCGAGCATGGTAGAGCCTGCGGGAACGTCCACGTGAAAGGCGAACGGGTTGACCGCGTCACGCTGCCAGACGAGCGATTTGCCCTGGCTACGGATGACCAGGCCGGCCAGCGCGGTGGCCGATGCCGTGGGCGCGTGGCTGGCGGTTTCCCACTGCGGGTAGAGCAGCGTCATGGGCCCGGCGGACTGGACCGGTATGGTTTCGCGCACGCGGTAGATGCGTTGCGAGGTGTTCGTCGCGTCGACGGTGAGCGCGATGCTGCCCTTGAACGGCATGTCGCGCGGTGCGGGCACCGGCGTCGGCAGGGGCAGTGGCTGCGGCCCCTCCGACGCATGCGTCGCGGTGGTCGTGGCTAGCGCGAGAACGAGGAATCGACCGATACCCTGCATGACGCACCAGCCTGTGTTGTGTGGAACGACGCTTCTACCCTTGCGTGGGTTAATCGGCCATGACCGCCGCGGTGACGGTGGCGATATCCGCCGGCTCGGCAACGACCTTCCAGGCGCCAGCGGCTTCCAGCTCCTCGCGATCGCCGAAACCCCAGAGCACGCCAATGCCGCGAACGCCGTTGGCGACGGCGCCTTCCATGTCGTAGAGCCGGTCGCCGATCATGATCGTGTCGTCCACCGGCTGGCCGAAGTCGGCGAGAGCCGCCGCGATCATCGTGGCTTTTTCGCTGTGCGACGTGGACAGGTCGGGCGCGTAGACGCGCTCGAACAGGTGACCGAAGGGCAGGTGGGCGATGATCGGACCAGCATGCGGCAGCGGCTTGCTCGTCACCACAGCGAGGCGGTGCCCTGCCGCCGCGAGCGAGGCGATCAGTTCGGGGATGCCGTCGTAGACGGTGTGTTCCGACCAGCCCACATCGCGAAAGCGGTCGCCATAAGCCGCCACGGCGGCTTCGATACGTTCGTTGTCGTCACCGAGGATCGCCGCGTAGCTGACACGCAGCGGCGGGCCGACCCAGGCGCGCAGGGCGGCATCGTCCGGCGACTCCGCGCCGACGGCCGCCAGGGAGTGGCGAACGCCGGCGAAGATGCCGATTTCGGAATCGATGAGGGTCCCGTCGAGGTCGAAGAGAAACAGCATTACTTCTTCTCCGCGCGGGCCTTGAGTGCCGCAACGGCAGGCAGCTCCTTGCCTTCGAGGAATTCGAGGAACGCGCCGCCACCCGTGGAGATATAGGACACGCCGTCTTCGATGCCGTACTTGTCGACGGCGGCGAGCGTGTCGCCACCACCGGCGATCGAGAAGGCCTTCGAGGCCGCGATCGCGCGAGCCAGGGTCTCGGTGCCCTTGCCGAACGCATCGAACTCGAACACGCCGACCGGACCGTTCCAGACGACGGTGCCGGCCTTCGCGATCAGATCGGCGTAGCGCTTGGCGGTCTCGGGGCCGATGTCGAGGATCATCTCGTCGTCGGCGACATCGCTCACGTTCTTGATGGTGGCCTTGGCCGTGGCGGCGAATTCGGTGGCAACCACGACGTCGGTCGGCACCGGCACGTCGGCACCGCGCGACTTGGCATCGGCGATGATCTTCTTCGCGATGTCGAGCAGGTCGGCTTCGACCAGCGACTTACCGACCTTGTGGCCTTCGGCAAGGATGAAGGTGTTGGCAATGCCGCCACCGACGATCAGCTGGTCCACGCGGCCGACGAGGTTCTGCAGGAGTTCGAGCTTGGTCGATACCTTGGAGCCGGCGACGATGGCGAGGAGCGGCTTGTCCGGGTTTTCCAGGGCCTTGCCCAGCGCGTCGAGCTCTTTCGCCAGCAGCGGGCCCGCGGCGGCGATCGGTGCGAAGCGGATCACGCCGTGAGTGGAAGCCTGGGCGCGGTGCGCCGTACCGAAGGCGTCCATGACGAACACGTCGCACAGCGCGGCGTACTTCTTCGACAGCGCCTCGTCGTCCTTGCCCTCGCCCACGTTCATACGGCAGTTCTCGAGCACCACCACTTCACCCTCGGCCACGTCGACACCGTCAAGGTAGTCGCGGACCAGACGAACGTCCTTGCCGAGCTTCTTGCCCAACCAGTCGGCGACCGGCTTCAGTGAGGAGGCTTCGTCGAACTCGCCTTCCTTCGGCCGGCCCAGGTGGGAGATGACCATGACCTTCGCGCCGGCGTCGCGGGCGGCGACGATGGTCGGCAGCGAGGCGTCCAGGCGCTGGGTGGAGGTGATCTTCCCGTTTTCCACCGGGACGTTAAGGTCTTCGCGGATCAGCACGCGCTTGCCGCGCAGGTCGAGGTCTTGCATGCGGATGACGGACACGTTGGACTCCAGCTTCGGTTCGGAGAAACGCCCATTGTCGGTGGCTGGCCCCCTGGCAGCAAATCGCGGGCTGGAATCGCCGATGAATCGGCTCCTACCCAAGCGGGGCACGGCGGATTCCCTCGACGCGCTCGGTAGGAGCCGATTCATCGGCGATCGCGCGGCAGCGCGCCATGGCAAGGCCAGACCCTGCGGGTAGAATCCCGCCGTCCGCAAAAGGAGCCGACATGTCCCTCGTCCTCTACACCTACTGGCGCTCCAGTGCCGCCTATCGCGTCCGGATTGCCCTGAACCTGAAAGGCCTGCGCTACGAAGCCCGCCCGGTGCACCTGCTCAACGAGGGCGGAGAGCACCTGAAGGCGGCCTATCGCACTATCTCGCCCCAGGCCCAGTTGCCGACCCTCCTCGATGGTGACCTCACGATTCGCCAGTCCATGGCCATCCTGGAATACCTGGACGAGACCCGGCCCGAGGTTCCCCTGATGCCGGGCGACGCGTTGGGACGGGCCCGCGTGCGCGAGCTGATGCAGGTCGTGGGCACGGATATCCACCCTCTGGGTAACCTGCGGGTCATGCGGGCGATCGAAGCGGAGTTCGGCGCGGACCCGTCGGTCAAGGAGGCCTGGTCACGGCGCTGGATCAAGCAGGGCTTCGATGGTCTCGAAGCGGTGCTGGCCCAGGGGGCGGCAGGGCGTTTCAGCTACGGCGATACGCCGACCCTGGCCGACTGCTGCCTGGTGCCGCAGTTCTATAACGCGGTGCGCTGGGGCGTGGACCTGGCGCCGTACCCGACGATCCGCCGGGTGGTCGAGGCTTGCCAGGCGCTGGAGGCCTTCCAGAAGGCCGCGCCCGAAGCGCAGCCGGACGCTCAGTAACGGAAATGTAGGAGCCGATTCATCGGCGATGCTTTTCGGCTTCACCGCTCCGTTGGCTTTTCGCCGATGAATCGGCTCCTACAAAGGGCGGGTCAGACGCCGATGCCGTACGGATCGCTCGAGGCGAACTCGTTGCTCGTCGAACCCTCGGACAGGCGGATCTTCAAGGCCAGGCCATCGCGCGAGTCGGCCTTGTTCAAGGTCTCCTCGAGGGTGATGTAGCCGTCCTTGTACAGCCGGTACAGCGACTGGTCGAAGGTCTGCATGCCTTCCTGCAGGCTGCGGTCCATGGCGTCCTTCACCTCGTGAATCTGGCCGCGACGGATCATGTCGCGAATCAGTGGGGTGTTCAGGAGCACCTCGGTGGCCGGCATGCGGCGGCCGTCCTTGCCGATCACCAGTCGCTGGCTGATCACCGCGCGCAGGTTCAGGGCCAGGTTCATCAGCACGTTCTTGTGCGCCGACTCGTGGAAGAAGTTCAGAATGCGCTCGAGGGTCTGGTCCGCATTGTTCGAATGCAGGGTAGCCAGGCACAGGTGACCGGTTTCCGAGAAGGCGATGGCGGCCTCCATGGTTTCCGTGTCGCGGATCTCGCCGATCATGATCACGTCCGGGGCTTCACGCATCGCGTTCTTCAACGCCTCGTGATAGCTGTGCGTGTCCAGGCCCACTTCGCGCTGGTTGATGATCGAGCGCTTGTGACGATGCAGGTACTCGATGGGATCCTCGATGGTGAGGATATGGCCCGAGCTGTTGTTGTTGCGGTGGTCCAGCATGGCCGCCAGCGTGGTCGACTTGCCCGAGCCGGTGGCACCGACGCAGAGGATCAGGCCGCGTGGCTCCATGATCAGGTCACGGAAGATTGTCGGCAGGCGCAGCTCTTCGAGCGACGGAATCTCGCTCTTGATGGCACGGATGACCATGCCGATCTCGCCGCGCTGCTTGAACACGTTGATACGGAAGCGTCCGGCTTCCTTCACGGCCAGCGCCATGTTGAGCTCGAGATCGCGCTCGAACTGGGGCACCTGGCCCTCGTCCATCAGCGAGTAGGCGATTTTCTTGACCATGCCGCTCGGCAGGCCCGTGTTACCTAACGGGTAGAGCTTGCCTTCCACCTTGATGTTCACGGGGGCGCCGGTCGTCAGGAACATGTCCGACGCACCCTTGTCCACCATAAGCTTCAGGAAATAACCAATATCCACCTAAACCCCCGGGCATTCGCATTACAATCGAGATGAGGTCTCCCTAGACCTTCATATATCGACAATATCTCGCAAACCTGTAAGAGGATAACGAGTGATGGTGCACATCTTGCCGTCGAAAGCCCTTTCCAAGGGCCGCCGGCTCCTCGCCCTGGCCTCCCTAGGCCTGGCGATTGCGACTCTTGCTGGCTGCGCCAGCGCTCCGCCCCCGGATGGTGCCATGAATCAGGCACTAGCCCAGCTCCAGGCGGCGCGCGACGCAGGTGCAGCCGATTATGCGCCGGTCGACCTCGACTATGCGCAGGGTAAGTTCCGCCAGGCACAAACCGCCATGGCGAGCCGCAAGTATGACGAGGCGGCCGTTCTGGCCGACGAGTCGCGTGCGGATAGCGAACTGGCCCGGGCCAAGGCCCGGTTGGGTGCCGCCCGTGCCCAGAACCAGACCAAGAGCCAGGAAAACTCGCGTATGCGCGTCGAGATGATCGACAACCACGCGAACGACACGGTGCCGATCCCGACCAACGTCCAGGAGACCGAAAGTGTCCTGCCCGAGCCGACCGACACCACGCCGCCGCCCGTCGGTGGCCAGACCCAGCCTCTGAACGACCATCAGGGAGGCCAGTGATGAAGCGCACGACTATCCTCCTTTCCGCCCTGGTCCTTGCCGTCTTTTCGGCAGGGTCGGCCATCGCTGCCACGGACGACCTCGACATCCGCCGGCTGAACTCCAGCCTGGACCAGCTTTCCGCGGACCCTGTCCTCGGTGGCTATGCCCAGGCCGAGCAGGCGCGGGCCCGTGAGGCGATCAACCAGATGGGCCAGTTCAAGCCAAAGGACAAGGAGCACGCCCACTATCTGTACATCGCCGAGCGCCGTGTGGACATCGCCAAGGCGATGGCCCAGTTCCAGGACGCGCAGAGCAAGTCGGCCCAGCTGGACCGGGAGCACGATTCCATCCTGCTCGAGGCCAGCCGCCTCGACGCCGAGATGGCCCGCCGCCAGCTGGAACAGCAGCGCGCCCAGAACCAGATGATCCAGGAAGAGGCCGCCCGCCTGCAGCAGCAGGGCGTGGAGTACTCGCAGGCCCTGGATCAGGCCAAGGCCGAGGGTGACAAGGCCCGTCAGGTCGCGGCTGCCCAGGCTAAGGTCGCCAACGCCGCCAAGAAGCAGGCGGCCCTGGCCGAGGCCGCGGCACGCGCCATGCGTGACGCAAGCTCGTCCGACGGCGCAGCCGACCCGGCGCCGACGCCGAAGAAAAAGAAAAGCAGCAACGGCAACTAAGCCGACCGCTCTATGTAGGAGCCGATTCATCGGCGATGCTCGTCGATGTCGCGAGCACCCATCGCCGATAAATCGGCTCCTACAGGAATCCGGTGCGATAACTCGCCCCGGGCCCGCCAGATGGCGGGTCCGGGGCCCATTTGCTGCCTAAACCGTTGCGCCCGCAACCATTTTTTCATGCGGGAATTGAGAAAGATCGGTCTTGCGGCACCCTGTCGAGCGGAGTAGCTTCGAACTCCCGCCACGCGAAAACCACGTGACGGCCCTCCCCAACGCGAGGAGTTCGCTATGTTCGAAAACCAGCAGCGCGACGACGTCGAAAAGTTCATCCACGCCGATGCCGACACCCGTCGTCTCTTCTACCGTCACCAGGAACTCGACACCAAGCTGCATGACGCCAATATCGGCYGTCTGCCCATGGATGACCAAAGCCTGGCGGGACTCAAGAAAGAAAAGCTGCAGGCGAAGGAGAAGCTCCAGCGAATGTGGGATAGCTGGCAGCAATCGCGACACTGACCCGATGGCACGGGTTCACTAATTCAGGAAGCGGGCACGGAAACGTGCCCGTTTTTTTTTGGTCGTCCCTACACCCTTTCGGATCGGCCGAGAAGCCGGGCATCGGTTCAGCGCGCCACCCTTTATCATGTGCGCCCAAAGGGGCGAGGTCGCAGGGACCATGCCCGAGCCATGATGGAGTTCCAATGAGTGTTCATGACAGCGTCCTCGATCTGATCGGCCACACCCCCATGGTGCGCGCCCAGCGTCTGGATACTGGCCGTTGCGAGCTCTTCCTGAAGCTGGAAAGCGCCAACCCGGGCGGCTCGGTGAAAGACCGTATCGGCATGTCCATGATCGAAGGCGCCGAGCGTGCCGGGAAGATCAAGCCGGGCGACACCCTCGTGGAAGGTACGGCCGGCAATACTGGCCTGGGCCTCGCCCTCGTCGCGCAGCAGAAGGGTTACCGCCTCGTGTTGGTCGTGCCCGACAAGATGAGCCGCGAGAAGATCTTCAACCTCAAGGCCATGGGTGCCGAAGTGGTGCTTACCCGCTCCGACGTGGCCAAGGGTCACCCCGAGTACTACCAGGACATGGCCGCGCGCATCGCGGGCGAGACACCGGGGGCTTATTTCATCAACCAGTTCGGCAATCCGGACAACCCGCTCGCGCATCAGCAGACCACCGGCCCGGAGATCCTCGAGCAGATGGACGGCAAGGTCGACGCCATCGTCGTCGGCTGCGGTTCGTCGGGCACGATGAGTGGTCTCACCGCCTACCTGCGCGAGCACTCGCCGCACACCCGCATCATCCTGGCCGATCCGGTCGGTTCCATCCTCGCCGAGTACATCAACGACGGCGTCCTGTCGGAAAAGTCCGGTAGCTGGATGGTCGAAGGCATCGGCGAGGACTTTCTCCCCTCGATCAGCGATTTCACCATGGTCGAGAAAGCGTTTGCGATCAGCGACAAGGAAAGCTTCCTCGCCGCGCGCGAGCTGCTGGCGAAGGAGGGCGTCCTCGGTGGTTCGTCCACCGGCACCCTGCTGGCTGCCGCCCTGAAGTACTGCCGTGAACAGACCGAGCCCAAGCGGGTCGTGACGCTGGTCTGCGACACGGGCAACAAGTACTTGTCGAAGATGTACAACGACTACTGGATGCTCGACAACGGTTTCCTGGAGCGCGAACGCTACGGCGACCTGCGCGACCTGATCCTGCGTCCCTMTGCCCAGCGCGACACGGTCGTCATCAAGCCGGACGACATGCTGGTCACCGCCTATAACCGCATGAAGCTGTACGACGTCTCGCAGCTGCCGGTGATGGAGGGCGAGCGCATCGTCGGTATCCTCGACGAATCCGACGTGCTGATGCACGTGCATGCGGACGAAAGGCGGTTCCGCGACCCGGTCTCCACGGCCATGATCGCTTCGCCGGAAATGCTCCAGGTCCGTGAGCCGATCGATGCACTATTGCCGGTGTTCGAGAAGGGCCACGTCGCCATCGTGGTCGACGGTGAGCAGTTCCTCGGACTGATCACCCGGATCGACCTGCTCAATTACCTGCGTCGCAAAGTCAATTAATAAGGATCACGACTCATGTGTGGAATTGTTGCTGCGGTTGCCCAGCGCGATATCGCGCCGATCCTCATCGCCGGCCTGAAGGCCCTGGAATACCGCGGCTACGATTCGGCGGGCATGGCCATCGCCGATGGCGGCGAGATTCGCCGCGTTCGCGCGAAGGGCAAGGTTCGTGAGATGGAAGCCCTTTACGACGCCGACCCGGTGCCGGGCGGCACGGGTATCGCGCACACGCGCTGGGCCACGCACGGCGTGCCCAGCGAAGCCAATGCGCACCCGCACGTGCAGGGCCGCATCGCCATCGTGCACAACGGCATCATCGAGAACTACGCGTCCCTGCGCGATGGGCTCCGGGCCAAAGGCCGCACCTTCCATTCGGAGACCGACACCGAGGTGATGGGTGCGGTGATCGATGAGCACGTGCAGGCCGGCAAGTCGCTTCGCGAGGCGGTCACCGCCGCCGTACGCGAGCTCGAAGGGGCCTACGCCATCGCCGTGATGAGCCTGGATGAACCCGAGCGCATCGTCGGTGCGCGCCGTGGCTGCCCGCTGCTGGTCGGCATTGGTATCGGCGAGCACTTCCTCGGGTCGGACGCGCAGGCGCTGATCAAGGTCACCAACCGGATGATGTACCTCGAAGAGGACGATGTCGTCGAAATCACCCGCGACACGGTCGAGGTCTACGGTCTCGACGGCCAGCGCGTCGACCGAACCGCGCATGAGAGCGAGATCAGTGCCGACTCCGTGGAGCGTGGCGAATACCGCCACTACATGCAGAAGGAAATCTTCGAGCAGCCGCGTGCCGTCGCCGACACGCTCGAAGGCCGCATCGGCCCGCATGGCATCCTGCCGAATATCTTCGGGATCGACGCCGACCCGATTCTCGAAAAGACCCGCGCCATCCACATCGTAGCCTGCGGTACCAGCTACCACGCCGGCATGGTGGCGAAGTACTGGATCGAGCAGTTCGCCCGGATCCCGGTCGTCGTCGAAGTGGCCAGCGAATACCGCTACCGCGATGTCGTCGTGCCGGAGAACACCCTCTTCGTCGCTGTGTCGCAGTCGGGTGAAACCGCCGATACGCTGGCCGCGATGCGCGAATCGCGGCGTCGTGGCTACCTGGCCACGTTCGCCATCTGCAACGTGCCGGAGTCGTCGGTGGTCCGCGAATCCGACCTGCGCCTGATGACGCGCGCGGGCCCGGAAATCGGCGTCGCCTCGACCAAGGCCTTCACTACCCAGCTCACGGCGTTTGCCCTGCTGGCGCTGGACCTCGGTCGCCGTCGCGGTCTCGATGGCGCGAAGTACCTCGAGCACTGCAAGGAGCTCCAGTCGCTGCCGCGCTACATCGAGAACGCGCTGAAGATCGAGCCGGAAATCCTCCGGATCGCCGATCACTTCATCAACAAGCAGCACGCCCTGTTCCTGGGTCGTGGCGCGCAGTTCCCGGTGGCGCTGGAAGGCTCGCTCAAGCTCAAGGAAATCTCGTACATCCACGCCGAAGCCTATCCGGCCGGCGAGCTGAAGCACGGCCCGCTGGCGCTGGTCGACGAGAACATGCCGATCGTGGCTGTCGCCCCGAACGGGCCGTTGCTCGACAAGTTGAAGTCGAATCTGCAGGAAGTGCGGGCGCGCGGTGGCGAGTTGATCGTTTTCGCAGATGAGCGTGCGGAGATGGATGACGGCACCGAGCACGTGGCCATGGTGCGTGTGGATGGCGGTGGCGATCTGATTGCGCCGGCCGTGTTTACGATTCCACTGCAGTTGCTGGCTTATCACGTGGCCGTGCAGCGCGGAACGGACGTGGACCAGCCGCGGAATCTGGCGAAGTCGGTGACGGTGGAATAAGAGTCCCCGTCTCGTGGCTGACCAGGCGATCATTCATGCGCTCTCCGACGTGCAGTCCAAAACTGTCGGTGTCCGTACGACGGTGTGGCAGTTCGTGGTGATCCTCGCCGACGCGGTGATCGGCAAGGACTGCAACATCTGTTCACACTGTTTCATCGAGAACGACGTCGTCGTCGGCGATCGCGTCACGGTGAAGAGTGGCGTGCAGCTATGGGACGGCGTGCGTCTCGAAGACGATGTCTTCGTCGGTCCGAATGCCACCTTTACCAACGATCGGATGCCACGGTCACGCCAGCATCCGGGACGCTTTCCGCAGACTCTCGTGCGTCGCGGCGCATCGATCGGCGGAGGCGCGACCATCCTGCCGGGTCTGGAGATCGGTGAGCGGGCGATGGTCGGAGCGGGTGCGGTGGTGACGGGAGACGTCCCCGCACGAGCCATCGTCGTCGGGTCGCCCGCGCGGGTGATCGGCTACGTCGACGACGCGGTGTCGTAGTCGCCGTTGAGGACCTTGCGCAGGTCGCTTCGCCAGTCCGGCGGCATGACGCCGAACGAAGCAAGGGTCTTGGTCGTATCGAGCACGGACCACGCCGGACGCTTCGCTGGCGTCGGGTAATCGGCACTGGGAATAGGCAGCACCGAAGGCTTTGTCGGCAAGCGTCCGCTCGTCACCGCTTCGTCGAAGATCGCCTCGGCAAAGTCGTGCCAGGTGGTATCACCCGCGGCTGTTAGGTGAAAGATGCCGCGTGGTCGCGCATGCGTCGCGACGTTGTTCAGCCACTTGTCGGCAATGTTCGCCGTGGCTTTCGCAAGGAAACCGGCACTGGTCGGGGTGCCCCGTTGGTCGTCGACCACGGAAAGCGAGTCGCGTTCGGCACCAAGCCGCAGCATCGTCGTGAGAAAGTTTCGTCCGCGCAGGCTATAGACCCAAGCCGTTCGCAATACGAGGTGATCCACCCCGGTCGCGGCGAGCGCCTGCTCGCCGGCGAGCTTGCTGTTCCCATAGACGCCGAGCGGCGCCGTGGCATCGTCTTCGGCATAGGGGTAATGCGCCGTTCCATCGAAGACATAGTCGGTGGAGTAGTGGATCACCGCGCCGCCCCAGGCGGCGACTGCCGCGCCGATCACGCCGGGCAGGGTCGCATTGATGCGCATCGCGGCGTCCGCATCGGTTTCCGCACGATCCACTGCCGTATAGGCGGCTGCGTTTACCACCAGGTCGGGGCGCAGGCGACGGAGCAGGTCATCGACGGCTGAAGAATCGGAGAGGTCGCAGCGCAATAGGGCGTCTGAGGTCGACCGGGACGACGCGTGGACCTCACCAAGGACAGGCAGCGTGTCGCGCAGGTACCCGCCGAGCTGCCCGTCAGCGCCGAACAGCAGGATCTTCACGGCAGGTAATCGGGTAGGCGGTCGTGCGACATCTCGTCGAAGAGCGGTGCCTTGCGATCCTTCGCCGAGAGCTCGGGGTCGGATACCGGCCAGTCGATGGCGAATCGTGCATCGTTCCAGCGAATCGATTCATCGGCGGCAGGATCGTACAGGGTCGTGCACTGGTAGACGAACGTCGCTTCGTCGGAGACGACGCAGAACCCGTGCGCAAAGCCCGGTGCGATCCAAAGATGTCGCTTGTTGTCGCCGGAAAGCATGACTGCGACCGACTGGCCGAAGGTCGGCGACGCCGGTCGAATGTCTACGGCGACGTCGTAGACCTCACCGTCGAGCACGCTGACCAGCTTGCCCTGCGGGTTGGGCCACTGATAGTGCAGGCCGCGCAGGACGCCGCGACGCGAGCGAGAGACGTTGCTCTGCACGAAGCTGGCGTCGATGCCATTGGCCGCAAAGCGCGCCTGGTTGAAGCTTTCATAGAAGAACCCGCGGTCGTCGCCGTGCACCGTCGGTTCGACGATCACGACGCCGGGGAGTTCCGTGGCGATGCACTTCACGCTTGTCCATCCTGCTCGGCAAGGCGGAGAAGATACTGTCCGTATCCGACTTTGGACAGGGGCGCGGCGAGGCGAGCCAACTGTTCCCTGTCGATCCAGCCGTTGACGAAGGCGATCTCCTCGGGGCAACAGATCTTGAGGCCCTGGCGGTTCTCGATCGTCTGGATGTAATTGCCGGCTTCCATCAACGATTCGTGGGTGCCCGTATCCAGCCATGCGTAGCCGCGACCGAGCTGTTCCAGGTGGAGCTGCTGCTGGCCGAGGTAACGCCGGTTGAGGTCGGTGATCTCGAGCTCGCCGCGGACCGACGGCTGCAGCTCCGCCGCATAGGCGGGCGCATGCTCGTCGTAGAAGTACAGGCCCGTGACGGCATAGTTGGACTTCGGTCGGGCTGGTTTTTCCTCGATATCGAGAACCTTGCCGTCCGCACCCAGGCTGGCGACGCCATAACGTTGGGGGTCGCGCACCCAGTAACCGAACACCGTGGCACCTTCGTCGCGCGCATCCGCGCGGCGCATGCGCTCGGTGAGGCCGTCGCCGTAGAAGATGTTGTCACCCAGTACAAGGCAGCTCGGGGCGCCGTCGAGGAATTCCCGGCCGATCAGAAAAGCCTGGGCGAGACCGTCCGGGCTGGGCTGAACCGCGTAACTGATGGAAATGCCCCACTGCGAACCGTCGCCCAACAGGCGTTGGAACATGGCTTGCTCGTGCGGTGTGTTGATCACGAGGATCTCGCGGATACCAGCCAGCATGAGGGTGCCGAGCGGGTAGTAGATCATCGGTTTGTCATAGACCGGCAGGAGCTGCTTGCTTACGCCCTGGGTGATCGGATACAGCCTGGTGCCGGAGCCGCCGGCGAGGATGATGCCCTTGCGATTCTTCATTGTCCGAGCCGTTCCATCCGATAGCTGCCGTCGAGGATGCCAGTGACCCACGCCTGGTTGGCGAGATACCAGTCCACGGTGAGTGCCAGGCCGGAGGTGAAATCGTTGCGTGGCGTCCAGCCGAGTTCGCGCTGGATCTTGCCTGCGTCGATGGCGTAGCGCCGGTCGTGCCCGGGACGATCGCGGACGAAGCGGATCAGCGATTCGCGCGGCGTACTCGTCGGCACACGGCTGTCCAGGAGCGCGCAGATCGTCTTTACCACGTCGAGGTTGGTCTGCTCGCTGTCACCGCCCACGTTGTAGGTCGCACCGACGGTGCCCGTTCCGAGGACGGCGGCGATGGCGTCGCAGTGGTCCTCGACGAAAAGCCAGTCGCGAACGTTGAGCCCGTCGCCGTAGACGGGGAGTTCCTCGCCTGCGAGCGCCTTCTGGATCACCAGCGGGATCAGCTTCTCCGGGAACTGGTACGGGCCGTAATTGTTCGAGCAGTTCGTCGTGAGCGTAGGCAGGCCGTAGGTATGGTGGAACGCGCGGACGAGGTGGTCCGACGCGGCCTTGGAGGCCGAGTAAGGGGAGTTCGGGGCGTAAGGCGTACTTTCGGTGAAGCGACCCTCGGGGCCGAGGGAACCGTACACCTCGTCCGTAGAAACGTGCAGGAAGCGAAACGCCTGACCCTGGTCAGCGGAGAGTCCGCGCCAGTAGTCGCGGGTCACTTCCAGCAAGGCGAGGGTCGCGGTGACATTGGTCTGGATGAAGGCGGCCGGCCCGTCTATCGATCGATCGACATGCGACTCCGCGGCGAAATTGATCACCGCGTCCGGCCGGTGTTCGGCCAGGAGGGCGGTCACGAGACGGGCGTCGCCAATGTCCCCCTGGACGAACCGGTGCCCGGCATGGTCCCGGAGCGAGGCCAGGGTGGACAGGTTGCCGGCATAGGTCAGCTTGTCGAGGTTGACGACGCGGTGGCCCGTTGCCACAGCCCGATGAACGAAATTGCCGCCGATGAAGCCGGCCCCGCCGGTGACCAGAAGTGTGGACATGAACGACCTTGATGTGGCCCCGAGCGAGCTCTCGCAGGCATTGCCGCCGATTATGGGTGATCACGCACCCTCAGTCGCCTACACCGGGAGTAGATGAACACCGCTTCATACTCTCCTGCCGAGAGAACGCCAAGACGGTAATATAAGTCGCTTTACCGTGGCGCATCGTGCGCGCTCGGAACAATTATCTCAGGTAGATCAATGGCTTCCAAGAAAGCGACGCAAGTACTCGGTCTGGGCACCCGGGCGATCCACGCCGGCCAGCATCCCGATCCGTCGACGGGCGCCATCATGACGCCGATCTATGCGACCTCGACCTATGTCCAGTCCAGTCCCGGCAAGCACCAGGGTTACGAGTATTCGCGGACGCAGAATCCGACCCGCATGGCCTACGAGCGCTGCGTGGCCGACCTCGAAGGTGGCGTCGCCGGTTTCGCGTTCGGCTCGGGCCTGGGCGGTGCTTCGACGGTGCTGGACCTGCTCGACTCGGGTGACCACGTCATCGCGATGGACGACCTCTACGGCGGCACCTACCGGTTGTTCGAGCGGGTTCGTCGTCGCTCCGCCGGTCTGGACTTCACCTTCATCGACCTCAATGACACGGCCGCGCTGAAAGCTTCCCTGAAGCCGAACACGAAGATGATCTGGGCGGAAACCCCGACCAACCCGATGCTCAAGCTGGTCGATCTGGCCAAGCTGTCGGCCTTTGCGAAGAAGCACGGCCTGATCCTCGTCGTCGACAACACCTTCTGCTCGCCCATGCTCCAGCGCCCGATCGAGTACGGGGCGGACCTGGTCCTGCATTCGGCCACCAAGTACCTCAATGGTCACTCCGACATGGTGGGCGGCATCGTGGTCGCCGCCAATGAGGAAATGGCCGAGCGCATGGGTTTCCTGCAGAACTCGGTGGGCGCCGTCGCCGGTCCGTTCGATTCCTTCCTGGCCATGCGTGGTCTGAAGACCCTGCACCTGCGCATGCAGGCGCACTGCGCCTCAGCGCTGGATATCGCGCGCTGGCTCGAGAAGCACCCGGCCATCGAGAAGGTGATCTACCCGGGCCTGAAGTCGCATCCGCAGCACGCGCTGGCGCGTCGGCAGATGGATGGCTTCGGCGGGATCATTTCGGCTGAAGTGAAGGGTGGTATTCGCGCAGCCCGCAAGATGCTCGAACGCTGCGAATTGTTCGCGCTGGCCGAGTCGCTGGGCGGCGTGGAAAGCCTGATCGAACACCCGGGGATCATGACGCATGCGTCGATTCCGCCGGCGACGCGCAAGCGGCTGGGGATCAGCGATGGGTTGATCCGGTTGTCGGTGGGTGTGGAGGATGTTAGCGATCTGCGTGCGGAACTCGCTCGCGCCCTCGCTCGCTGAAGTGCGTCCCTTTGGATGCACTTACATGATTCATGGCATCGCGGACTACGTGTCCGTCGATCAGTCCGGGGTGTGACGAATGCAGAATTTGCTTAGAGCGGTGTGGGTCTACCGGCATTTCATCTATTCATCGATTCGCAACGATCTGCGGATGCGGTTTGCGCGCAGCAAGCTGGGTGGCCTCTGGATGATCCTCCAGCCCCTCGCACAGGTGGCGATCTACGCCGTTGTCCTGTCGCGCATCATGGGTAGCCGTCTTCCGGGTACCGATAACCGCTACGCCTACGTCATCTACCTCATCGCGGGCATGGTCGCGTGGTCTCTTTTCGTCGAGACGGTGACGCGCTGCCTGACCATTTTCGTCGACAACGGCAACCTCCTCAAGAAAATCGTTTTTCCGCGAATCAGCTTGCCGCTGATCGTCGCAGGGTCTGCATTGGTCAGTAATC
This sequence comes from Luteibacter sp. P1_D3, assembly GCF_056406135.1. Lineage (NCBI taxonomy): Bacteria > Pseudomonadati > Pseudomonadota > Gammaproteobacteria > Lysobacterales > Rhodanobacteraceae > Luteibacter > Luteibacter sp. P1_D3. The sequence continues at coordinate 39,928 of NZ_JBFUAT010000036.1, forward strand.
TTCTGCTGCTGGTTGCTGCCGTCGGCGTTTTTCTCATTGCCGGGCATATGCCTACCCTGAGCATGCTTTGGTTGCTGGTCCTGATTCCGGTTAACCTCTCTTTTTCAATCGGCCTCGGATTGATCCTCGGGATACTCAATGTTTTCGTGAGAGACATCGGGCAGGTGATGGTGGTGATCCTGCAGCTTTGGTTCTGGATGACTCCGATTGTCTATATGCCCACGATTCTTCCGGAGCAATTCCAGGGCATCATCCATCTGAATCCGATGTTCTATATAGCCTCGGGTTTCCAGGACGTCCTTCTGTACGGCAAGGCGCCGCAACTGGACCACCTCGCTTATATCGCTGTGGGCTCGTTGCTGCTTCTGGGGCTGTCGCTGTTCCTTTTCCGTCGTGCCAATGCTGAAATGGTGGATGTCCTGTGAGCCCCGTCATGAAGATTCATCGGGTTGGCAAGGCATTCCAGGAATACGGCAGCGAATTCCATCGCTTCGCGCGCTGGTTTGGCCTTACCGCGCGAGTGCCCCGGCAGCATTGGGTGCTTCGCGAAGTAAGCTTTTCCGTTGCCCCAGGCGAAGCGGTGGGAATCATTGGCCAGAACGGCGCAGGGAAGAGCACTCTGCTGAAGATGATCACCGGTACCTTGCCTCCCACGGAGGGCGAGGTGACGGTCAACGGTCGCATCGCGGCAATCCTCGAATTGGGGATGGGCTTCAATCCGGAGCTCACCGGACGGCAGAACGTCTATCATTCGGCTGGACTGATGGGTTTCGATCGGCCCCAGATTTCGGCTGCGATGTCGGCTATCGAGGCTTTTGCCGAGGTGGGCGAATATTTCGACCAGGCAGTTCGTACTTATTCCAGCGGTATGCAGATGCGGGTCGCCTTCAGTGTCGCAACCGCGTTTCGTCCCGCCATCCTCATCGTCGACGAGGCGCTCTCGGTCGGTGATGCGTACTTTCAGCACAAGTGCTTCGAACGCATTCGCGAGTTCCAGAAGCAGGGCACGACCCTGCTCATCGTCTCTCATGACAACTCCGCCGTGCAGGCGCTATGCGACCGCGCCGTGCTTCTCGATAAGGGTCGCATGATCAAGGATGGCTCTCCCACGGAAGTCATCGACCTCTATAACGCACTCATCGCCGAGAAGGAGAACTCGACGGTCGAGGTCATCCGGCTCGAGGGTACCGACATCGTCCAGACGGTTTCGGGTACGGGTGAGGCCGTAGTCAGCGAGATCTCCCTGCGCGACGAGAACGGCGCCGCCGTGGAATTCATCAACGTTGGCTCCCCGGTCGAACTGCGTGCGAAGGTTCGCGTTTCGCGGGATATTCCGCAGCTCGTTTTCGGCTACATGATCAAGGACAGGTTTGGTCAGCAGATGTTCGGCACAAACACCTTCCATACGGGCCAGGTCGTCCATGACGTCCGCGCAGGTACGGAGCTGACCTTCAGCGCCGGCTTCGTGGCTTCGCTGGGTTCAGGAAGTTACTCGGTGTCGACAGCGCTCGTGAGCTCCGATACCCACCTGGTGGATAACTTCGAGTGGCGGGATCTCGCCCTCGTGTTCACTGTCAGCAATTTCGACAAACCCTATTTTGTCGGTAGCACATGGTTGCCGCCGGCCTTCAAGGTGACGACGTGACATTCATTTCCTACGCCCAGAACGCCGAAGACGTCATGCTCTTCCGCGCCCTCGGTCATGTCGCCAACGGCTTTTACATCGATGTGGGTGCGCAGGACCCCATCAACGATTCCGTGACGAGGGCTTTCTACGACAGGGGCTGGCACGGCATCAATGTCGAGCCGGTGCAGCGTTGGTTCGAGCGTCTCCAGGCGGATCGTCCCCGGGACGTCAACGTACAGGCGATCGTCGCGGACAAGGTGGGTACCGAAACGATCCGGGAAGTAGTCGATACGGGGCTTTCGACGGTCGATCCGGATATCGCCCAGCAGCATTCGCTCGGTGGACACGCCGTGGTCGAGTTCCAGGTGCGTGCGACGACCCTGGATGACCTGTGTCGTGAACATGGCGTCGATACGGTCCACTTCCTGAAGGTGGACGTGGAAGGTCATGAGGCAAAGGTGCTGGCGGGCATGTCGTTCGACGCCTACCGCCCTTGGGTCTTGCTGATCGAGGCGACCGCACCGAATTCTCAGGTAGAAACGCATGGAGAGTGGGAGCCGGGCGTGTTGGCCCGGGACTACGTGTTCGTCTACGCCGACGGTCTCAACCGCTTCTACGTGGCCCGGGAAAAATACGCGGAGTTGAAGGGTTTTTTCCTTTATCCGCCGAACTTTTTCGACGATTACGAGCGTATGCCGGTTAACTGGCTACGCCATCATGCCGAACGTCTCGAGAGGGATCTCGCACAGGTAACGGAACAGCGGGACGATCTGCTCTCGCTGCCTGATTCGCCCGGCGATGTGTCGGACCATGACCTGCTGGTCACAATGCGCGAGCGCTATCGCAGGCTGCGGGCCGAGCGCATCGTGATGCGGCGTCAGGTGCGTAAGGCAGAGGCCGAAGTTGCCGCAATACGTAGCGAATGCAGTGCGATGGTCGAGGACGCCCGTGCGGCGCGGCAATATCGCATGGAGCTCTTCGCAGCCGAGGAGCGGGTCACTGCGAGCGAGCGACAGATTGACCTCCTGCGCACTGAAACGGGTAACTTGCGCCACTACGTACAGGTACTGGAGCAGCAGGCGGGCAACCTGGAAGCCGCTTATGCGCTCGAGCGTGCAGAAGCGAACCACCTGCGAGAGCAGTTGGCGGTGATTCTCGGAAGCTCATCGTGGCGCCTTACCAGGCCGTTGCGTGTCATCCGTCGTCTTGCATCTCAGCCCGCGGCCCACGGGGGGCGACGCGCCATCCTGCGGCGTGTTGCGGGGCGGTTGTTACGTACGGCATCGCGAATGCCTGGTGCCCGCCGACTCGATGCTGCCGTGCTTCGCCGGATGCCGCGCGTTCGCCAGCGTCTGCTCCGCTTGTACGGCGTGCAGGAGGGTACCCGTGTAGTACCTCTCTCCACGACTGTGGGTCTTTCACCGATCGCCTCGCAGTATGCTCTTGCGCTCAAGGGAGCGGATGAGCGCCGCGATTCGCCGCGGGGGCATGACGGATGAGAATCCTGATTGATTTGCAGGCATGCCAGAACGAAAACCGCTTTCGCGGGATCGGTCGTTATAGCGTCGCCCTGGCTAAGGCGCTCTGTGGTCGGAACGACGACAACGAATACTGGATCGCGCTCAATGCGGCCATGCCCGACACGGGCGATGCGCTCCGCAGCGAGTTCAGTTCGCTCGTGCCATCGGAGCGCATCGTTTCCTGGGACATGCCCACGCCGACCCATGCGAGCGATGCAAGGAACCGGTGGCGGGAACAGGCGAGCGAGTTGCTCAGGGAAGCGGTCCTGGCGCGCGTCAACGCCGACGTCCTACTGGTCGCCAGCGTTTTCGACGGTCTTCACGACGACAGTGTCACGTCAGCACGCCTGGTCGAGAACGGACTCACGCGAATCGTCGCGATCGTCTATGACCTGATTCCCCTCGTCTATTCCAAGAAATACCTGGCCGATCCCGTCACCCAGGCCTGGTACTACCGGAAGCTCGCGACGTTGACCGCAGCCGACGGCTGGTTGGCTATTTCGCAGCATGCGCGCCAGGAGGCGATCGATATTGCCGGCATCGATTCGCTGCGCGCGTTCAATATCCTTGGCGCCGCCGACAGTGTGTTCCGGCCGCATAGTTACTCGTCGGGCGAGCGCAGCTCGCATCTACAGCCGCTGGGCATCAAGCGTCCCTACATCATGTATACGGGTGGCCTGGACGGGCGAAAGAACATTCGCCTGCTGCTGACAGCCTTCGGGCAATTGCCTCGCGAGGTTCGACAGGCGCACCAACTGCTTCTTGCCGGGAAGGCAAGCGCCGGTGAACTCGACGATCTCTCGATAATGGCCCGCAAGGCGGGCGTCGGGGCGGACGAATTAGTCGTCACCGGCTACGTCGACGATGAGACGCTGGTAGCGCTTTACAACCTCTGCACGGCCTTTGTTTTTCCATCGTTGCACGAAGGCTTCGGTTTGCCGCCGCTGGAAGCGATGGCATGCGGGCGGGCCGTCATCGGAAGCAGTGCGACCAGTGTTCCCGAGGTGATCGGTCGCGCCGATGCGCTGTTTGATCCATTGTCGGTTGAGGACTGTACCCGTCTGATGCTTCGCGTTCTAACCGACGATGCCTTCCGCACCTCGCTCGAAGCATGGGGCATCGAGCGCGCCGCGAGCTTTTCGTGGGAGGAAACCGCCGGTCGAGCAGTGCAGGCGATGGAGGCCATCTGCGCCGTCGAGCCTCGCTCGTTGGCGGCTGTCGAGGTCCCTGGCGTAGCACCGGCACGTCGGCGCCAGCGCCTCGCCATGGTTACGCCGCTTCCTCCGGCGCGCAGCGGCATCGCGGATTACGCGGAGCAGCTCATTCCTGCGCTGTCCCGTCACTACGACATCGACGTTATCGTCGAGCAGGACGATATCGACAGTCCCTGGGTCGTCGCCAACTGCGGCGTCCGCAAGGTCGAATGGTTCGTAAAGCACGTTGGTAGCTACGACCGGATCGTCTACCAGATGGGTAACGCGACGTTCCATACGCACATGTTCGATCTGCTCGCGCGCTATCCCGGCGTCGTCGTGCTGCACGACTTTTTCCTGAGCAGTATCGCGGCATACCTCGAGATATCCGGCGAACGTGCGGGCTGGTGGAC